>NZ_CP016353.1:2001818-2321590 GCF_002240355.1 Prauserella marina | reverse complement strand
TCGTCAGCGACAACTCCGACCTCGGCGAGGCGGCCAGAGCGCTGGCGGTACTCGCCTCCTCCGATCTCGAACCCGATCTCGACGCCGAGCGCAACCTGCTGAGCGTTCCGGTCGGCACGGAATCGCTCGCGCTGCCCGACATCGTGCGCCAGCTCGACCAGGCGGGAGTCAAGGCCGTCGACGTCGGCATCAGGAAGCCGACACTCGACGAGGTGTTCCTGACCCTCACCGGGAAACCGGCCACCGAGGACGAGAGCGAGAAAGAGGAGGTCGCGCCATGACCGCCCCCGCGATGAACTCCACTTTCCGCTCCGGTCTCTCCGACGGGCTCACCGTCATGAGCCGCAACCTGCTCAAGCTCAAGCACCAGCCGGGGCAGATCGTGGCGACCTTCGCCTTCCCACTGGTGTCGGTCGTGTTGTTCGGCTACGTCTTCGGCAGCGCCATCCCCATTCCGGGCGGCGGAAACTACCGGGAATACCTGATGCCGGGCCTGTTCGTGATGGGAACGGTCTTCGGGGTCATGGGCGCGCTCACCGTGATCGCCAAGGACAACGGCCTCGGCGTCATGGACAGGTACCGTTCGATGCCGATGGCCCGCTCGGCCGTCCCGTTCGGACAGACGGCTTCCGATCTGCTCGTCTCGGCGGGCAGCCTGGTCGTGATGGCGGCGTGCGGGCTGCTGTTCGGCTGGCGCGCGCACAACGGTATCGGCGCCACGCTCGGCGCCTTCGGTCTGCTGCTGTTGTTGCAGTACGCCGTGTCGTGGGTGGGCGTCTACCTCGGCGCGCTGGCCAAGAACGAGGAGACGGCGGCCAGGATCGGCCCGCTCATCTTCCCGATCACGATGATCTCCAACGTGTTCGTGCCCACCGAAGGAATGCCGGCCGTGCTGCGCACGATCGCGGACTGGAACCCGGTGAGCTCGGCGACCATCGCGCTGCGCGAACTGTTCGGCAACCCTGGCGTGCCCACCGGTGACCTGGCGTGGCCGCTGGCCAACCCGGTGCTGGCCACCGCGGGCTGGTCGGTGCTGTTGCTGGCGATCTTCGTGCCGCTCGCGGTACGCCGCTTCCGCAACGCCGGACTCTGACCAAGGAAACCGCCCGTGCCGGGGGAAAGCCCCTCGGCACGGGCGGTTCTCACTGGACGAGCGTGACCACCGGCGACGGCTGGTCCGACAACGGAAGTTCGTAGCGCTGAGCGAGATACGAGGCGATGTCGTGGAACAGCGGCGCGGCCGAGCTGCCCTCCTCGATGGTCGTGTCCGGCGCGTCGAGCCGGATGCCCACGACGAACCTGGGGTTGTCGGCGGGAAGGATGCCCGCGAAGGTGATGTTGTAGAGGTTGTTGCTGTAGGCCCCGGTCTGCGGATCGACCTGCTGACCCGTTCCGGTCTTTCCGGAGATCTGGTAGCCCTCCAGCGCGGCGGCCGGCGCCGTTCCGTTCTGGTTGCCGCCCTCGTGCTGGGTCACCGCGCGCAGCATGTCCTTGACCGTGTTGGCGGTCTGCTCGCTCACCACCCGCGTGCTCTTCGGCGCCGGTTCGGGAACCCGGTCGCCATCGGGCGTGATCTTCGCGTCGACGACGCGCGGCTCGACCCTGACCCCGCCGTTGGCGATGGCCTGGTACATGCTCGCCATCTGCACCACCGTCATCGAGAGTCCCTGCCCGATCGGCAGGTTGCCGAAGGTCGTTCCCGACCACTGGCTGCGCGGCGGCACGTAGCCCGAGCTCTCGCCCGGCAGCCCGATGCCGGTGCGCTGGCCGAGCCCGAACTTGCGGAGCAGGTCCATGTACTTGTCCGGCCCGACCTCCTCCGAGAGCATCAGGGTGCCGACGTTGGAGGACTTCGCGAAGATCCCGGTGGTGGTGAACGGCTGAGTGCCGTGCTCCCAGGCGTCCCGCACCGTGTGGTCGGCGATCTTGATCGAACCGGGAACCTGGCGTACCGAGTCGGGCTCGGCGATACCGGAGTCGATCGCAGCCGTCGCGGCGATGATCTTGTTGACGGAACCCGGCTCGTACGGCGTTGTCACCGCGGTGTTGTTGGTCAGCTCCGGCTCGAAGGTCGTCGAATCGTTGGGGTCGAAGGTCTTGTCGTTGGCCAGCGCGTACACCTCGCCGGTCTTGGCGTCGAGCACGACCGCGCTGCCGCCTTGTGCGCGCGATTTCGCCACGTAGTCCGACAGCTTGCTCTGCAGGTCGTACTGCAAATCGGAATCGATCGTGAGCTGTAGGTCGGAACCGGGAATGGCGGCTTGCAGATCCCGCTCGGTCCCCGGAATCACCACGTTGTCGTTGCCCTGCGCGGTATCCACGATCTGCTGGCCCGGAGTTCCAGCGAGATCGTTGTCCCTCAGGTTCTCCAGCCCGATGAGCCCGTGGATGTTGTGCTTGGACACGTCGGGATCCTCGGTGCGCCAGTTGGCGAAGCCGACGATGTTGGCCGCCAGTTCGCTACCGGGGTACTCGCGCTTGGCCCGCTTCTCGTAACCGATCTCGGGGAACTCGTTCTTGATCTCGTCGGCGATGGAGGGTTCGACGCCGTCGACGAGATAGGTGAAGCTCGCGTCGCGGTGGAACCGCTCCAGCATCTCCTTTTCCGTCGTCTTGCCAGGCAGCTTCTCCGCGATGAACGCCGCGATCTCGGCGACCCTCGTGGTGTAGTTCTCGCCGGATTCCGGATTCTGCTTGGCAAAGTCGTCCCACGTCTTGCGCATCAACCGCAGGTTGGCCCACAACATGCGGGTCTCCACGCTGAAGGCGAGCTCGGCCCCGTTGCGGTCCACGATGGAGCCACGCTGGGCCGGGATGTCGATGGTCGTCGTGCGCTGCTGCTCGGCCTTCGCCGAAAGCGCCTCGGCCTCGAACCCCTGGATCTGCACCAGCTTCAGCCCCGCGGCGACCAGCAGGACGACGAGGAAGATCCGGCCGACGGCGAACCTGCCCTTGATGTTCCTTGTCGCCGACGGCGCGCCCCCGCCGCGCGCCGTGACCGAGTAGGTGCGGCGGGCCGTTCCGCCGGTCACCTCGGCCCTCTTGCGAGAGCCTCCCTGACGTGGCATGTACTCCCCTTCGGCCGTCCCCTGCTACTCGTCGCCCTGGCCGTCCTGGTCGCGATTGTCTTGCTCTCGCTCGGAATCGCGCGACTGGTCCTGTCCTCGCTCCTCGTTCGCGGCCTGCTCGCCTTGACGCTGTTCCTCGCTACCGGCGTCACCGGCGTTGTCTCCGTCGCCCGCGTCGCCTTCCGAGGAGGACGGCGTCCGCTGCGGGGGCGGTGCTGGAGCGGTGGCCTCCACCGGCTCACCGACGACCGTGGTCGAACCGTCGGCTCCGACGACGATGCGCGCGGGATTACCGCCCGGCACCATGCCCAGTTGCTTGGCGCGCTCAGCGAGCGAGTACGGCGACTTGGCCGTGGCGACCTCTCGCTGCAACTGCTCAGCGCGCTCGGCGAGGTGGCCGTTGTCCTGCCGGAGCTGTTCGAGCCGGTAGGAATCGGCGATCGCCTGCGTCGAGAGCCACAGCGTGGTGGCGACACCGGCCACCATCAGCGCCATCAACAGCAGCACGAAGGAGGCGCGGGACCGGGGCCAGCGCAGCAGTTTCACGCGCTGCGCCCTGGGCTCGGGCGCCTTCGCGCGCTGGACCTCCTTGGCCCGCTGCGCACGCCTGGCGTAGGCGCGCTCTGCGGCCGAACTGCGCCGCCGGGCCGGTGATTCGGCCTCCCGCTCCTCCAAGGGCCTTTCCGGCACGCTCGGCTTGGTGCGCTGCCGGGTTCTGGTCGACTGCTGGGCGCGGGTACGGGAACGAGCTGGTGCGGTCATCAGGCAGCCACTCCGATCTTCTCGGCAGCGCGCAGGCGGACGGAACTCGCGCGAGGGTTGTGCTCGGTCTCCCGTTCCCCCGCCTTCTCCGCGCCCCTGGTCAGCAGCCTCAGTTCGGGGCCATGACCCGGCAGCTCGACGGGGAGTCCCTCAGGGGTGCGGGAACTCGCCTTCGCCGCGAACGCGCGCTTGACGATGCGGTCTTCGAGCGATTGGTAGGACTCCACCACGATGCGCCCGCCTTCTCGCAGCAGGTCGATGGCGGAGGGCACCGCGGTGCGCAGCACCTCAAGCTCCGCGTTGACCTCGATACGCAGAGCCTGGAAGGTGCGCTTGGCCGGATGTCCCCCCGTGCGCCTGCTCGGCGCGGGAACCGTGTCGTAGAGCAACTCCACCAGGCGTTCGCTGCGATCGAACGGCGCGCCCGCTCTCGCGGCGACGACGGCTTTCGCGATGCGCCCCGCGAACCGTTCCTCGCCGTAGTCGCGCAGGATCCGCGCGAGGTCGGCGACGGAATAGGTGTTGAGCACGTCGGCGGCGGTCGGCCCGGTACTGGGATCCATGCGCATGTCCAGCGGCGCGTCCCTCGCGTAGGCGAATCCCCGCTCCGCCCTGTCGAGCTGCATGGAGGAGACACCGAGGTCCATCAACACGCCGTCCACATGCGACAGACCGAGATCGGCGACGACGGCGGGCATCCGGTCGTACACCGCGTGCACCAGCTCGACCCGGTCGCCGTACTTGGCCAGCCGCTCCCCCGAGCGGGCGAGCGCGGAAGGATCCCGGTCGAGACCGATGAGCCTCAGCGAGGGGTTTGCCTCAAGCAACGCCTCCGCGTGCCCTCCCAGCCCCACGGTCGCGTCGATCAGTACGGCATCAGCACCGGTGAGCGCGGGCGCGAGCAGTTCCAGCACCCGGTCGAGCAAAACCGGAAGGTGCGCGACGTCGTCATTCACGGCCGGCACCCCCTTTCGCCTCACCCGCCCCGTGTCTCCGTCTGGACGGATGCCGTCAGGTTGCGGACCTGATACCGGGGAAGGTGCATCAGGGCCGCAGCCTGACGGCATCCGTGCCGAGACTTCATCGTGTGCCGCACGCGGCCGGTGGAACCCGCGCCCCCGACCGCGCGGGTGCCGGTATCCGGCCGCTAGAACACGCCAGGCAGGATCTCCTCCTGCGCTTTGGCGTAGTTGTCCTCGTGTTCTTCCAGGTAGCCCTGCCACGCCTGGGCATCCCAGATTTCCAGCCTGGTGATCGCACCGATCACCACGCACTCCTTGTTGAGCCCGGCATAGCGCCGCAACTCGGACGCGATCGCGATCCGCCCCTGCCCGTCCGGACGTTGCTCGTCGGTACCGGCGAACAAGTACCGCTGGTAGGCCCGAACCGCCTCGTTGGTGAACGGCGCCTCGGCCACCTTGCGGGCCATCTGCTCGAATTCGGCACGCGGGAAGACGTAAAGGCAGTGATCTTGCCCTTTGGTGATCATCAGCCCACCCGCCAGCGCGTCCCGGAACTTCGCGGGCAACGTGAGCCGCCCCTTGTCGTCCAGCTTCGGGGTGTGGGTGCCGAGGAACATCGGCCTCCACCTCCCCTACCGACCAACGCCGAACCCACGCGCCGCGGATTCCCGAGATCGGCTACGAGGCTCCCTTCCGCCCCACTGCTCACCACCGTACCCCACTTTTCTCCACAGTCAACGCCGAAACGGCTCGATCGTGCCCGTTCGAGCGACATCACCGCAGGTCAGGAAGGTCCGCCTCGCGTGGGGCCCGGTGGGGGGTTCCACAGAGGACAGCCGACGTCGCCGCCACGGGGGATGCGCGAGCACCCCCGGCATCACCCTCGCGTCCGCCGCGCCACGGCAACATCGCCGGAAACCCGCGCGAATCGGACAGGTCGTCGCGGCACCGGCCCGCCCAGGGCCGTCGGCGGCACCGGCGGTGGGGCCGGGTGGGGAGCCGGCAGGCCCGCACCGGGACCGACACGGCACGTCACCGGCGGTGAGCGTGAACGGCCGAGGTGGCCGCGAGCTTGAGTCAGGGTTGTATTCCGCAGCTCGCCCGCGTTTGACACACTTCGTGGCAGGCTGTCCGAGGGTGAGGAACAGTCAAGCCCACGGATGATCCGCACACGTTCGTGGCATGCGCGAGGGCTTCAGCAGCAGGAGGTCGTGTGACGTCGAGAGCACAAGCGACGGAGGGGGCGGCTCCCCACGGGGGCCGGGACAGTACGGCCATCGCCGAGCTGCGCGGAGAAAAGGGAACCGACCAGGTTCCCCACCCTTCCGAGAACAACCCGTACCCGCACGGGGCGGTACCGGAGAGCGCGGCGCCAGGGGCGCCCGCTCAACTGGACGAACTGCACGACACGGTGCGCAGGATCGCGGCCAACGTCGAACGCGTCCTCGTCGGCAAACCCGACGTCGTGCGCGTCGCGCTGGTGACGCTATTGGCCGAGGGACACCTGCTGGTCGAGGACGTGCCGGGCGTCGGAAAGACGTCGCTTGCCAAGGCGCTGGCCAGGTCCATCGACTGCACCGTCAGCCGTATCCAGTTCACCCCCGACCTGCTGCCGAGCGACGTCACCGGCGTCTCGATCTACAACCGGCAGCGCGGCGACTTCGAGTTCAGGCCGGGGCCGGTTTTCGCCAACATCGTGGTGGGCGACGAGATCAACAGGGCCTCGCCGAAAACCCAGTCCGCGCTGCTGGAGTGCATGGAAGAGCAGCAGGTCACGGTCGATACGACCACCTACCACCTCGAAGAGCCGTTCATGGTGATCGCCACCCAGAACCCCATCGAGATGGAAGGCACCTACGCGCTGCCGGAGGCCCAGCGCGACCGGTTCACCGCGAGGGTGTCCATCGGCTATCCCGATCCGAAGGCCGAACTGGCCATGGTCGACGAACACGCTGGGCACAACCCGATCGCCGACCTGCGGCCGGTGTCCGACGCGGCGACCGTGCACCGGCTCATCGAAACGGTCAGGGCCATCCACATGGCGCCCGAGGTACGGCAGTACGCGGTCGAACTGGTCGCGGCGACCCGCCAGGTTCCCGAACTGCGGCTCGGCGCCTCGCCGAGGGCGACGTTGCAGCTCGTGCGCGCGGCGAGGGCACAGGCAGCGCTGTCGGGCAGGGAGTACGTCGTCCCCGACGACCTGCACGCGGTGGCCGTTCCCGTGCTGGCTCACCGGCTCGTGCTCACGACGGAAGCACACGCGGCCCGCAGGTCGGCCACCGACGTCATCCGCGCCGTGCTGCACCGCATTCCCGTGCCACACGGAGGAAACGGTCTGGCGCGCCGGTAGTGAACCCGCACAGCACCCACCGGCGACGGCTTTCCCATCGCCGGCCCGCCTCGACGTCGCTGAGGTCAGGATGACCAGGTCAAGCCACCCCGCAGGCAACGCGCCACCAGGGGGTTCCCGCTGGGCGGTGTGGCGGTCCCTTTCCGGCCTCACCACGAGGGGCCGCTGCCTGCTCGCCGCGGGGGTCGCCGCCGCGGTCTGCTCGGCGGTGCTCAACGAACGCGACCTGCTGCGGATCGCGGTCTTCGTCATCGCGCTTCCGCTTTTCGTCGCGCTGCTGGCCTCGGCGTCGAAGGTGCGCATCGCCGCGTCCCGCACGCTGCTTCCCGAGCGGGTCGCCGTCGGAGGGCACGGCGAGGTGCAACTCGACCTGTGGCGCGGCGGCAAACTGCCTGCCGGTGAGGTGCTTCTGGAGGACGGCATCCCTTATGTACTGGGCTCCCGTCCCCGGTTCGTCATCGAACGGCTCCCCCATCACCGGTCCGTCGCGCTGCGGTACCCGGTCCAGCCCGCGATGCGCGGCATCCAGCACATCGGCCCGCTGCGCGCGACGGTCACCGATCCTTTCGGGTTGTGCGAATTCGAGCGGGAACTCATCGGAAACTCCCGGCTCGTCGTCGTGCCGAAGGTGTCAAGACTCTGGGGGCTGCCCATCGGGGCGGGAATCGGATCCGGCGACGACGGCAGTATCCGGCTGCACGCCGGGCAGGGCGAGACCGATGTCATCGTCAGGCACTACCGGCAGGGCGACGACCTGCGCAAAGTGCACTGGCGGTCGACGGCACGGCGCGACGAGATCATGGTGCGGGTCGAGGAACGGCCGTGGCGGGGCGGCACGACGGTGCTGCTCGATCACCGTGCCGCGGCACATCACGGCACCGGACCGGCCGCGAGCCTGGAATGGGCGGTGGAATTCGCCGCGAGCGTCAGTCTTCACCTCGGCAGGGCCGGTCACCGGGTACGGCTGGTCAGCGAGCACGGCAGGGTGCTTGCCGACACCCCCGGCGGGGGCGGTCAGAACTACGACAACATCGTGCTCGACGCGCTCGCGGCGCTACAGCCCGCGCACGAGCGCGACATCACGACGGGGGCCGACCCCGGTCAGGGACAGGAACTTATCGCCGTGCTCGGCACCGTCAGCAGGGAATCGGTCCACGAGCTCACCAAAGCCAGGCCACGCGGAACCCGCAGCCTGGCCGTGCTGCTCGACACCCCGGCGTGGGCGGGCGAGCAGGGCGGACTCGAAGGTACGGAAGGCTCGTCGGAGACCACCCGGGAATCGGCGACCCTGCTGCGCGCGGCAGGCTGGGGCGTCGTCATCGCGAGCAAGGCAAGCCCGATCGCCCAGGTGTGGACCGAACTGTGCCGCACGGCCGCGCCCGGCGCCTCGCTGATCGGCGGGCCGGCATGACGACGTATCCGCCTGCGCCTCCCGCCGCGCCGCCGAGCCCCTCCCCACGGCCTCCCGCCGAAGCGCCCTCCTCCAGCGGATTTGGCACGCTGCTGACCCCCGCCGTCGCGGGCCTCGCCACCGTGTCGGCGGCGACCTCGCTCACCGGCGTCGTGCAGGGCATGGCGTGGCTCGGCTACATCGTCGTGGCGACCGTGCTGGTCGGCTGCACCGGCGTGGCGCTGCGCTCGCTGCGCGTACCGGTGGTGCTCGTCGGGCTCGCGCAACTATTCGTGCTGCTGTGTCTCGTCGTCGGTGTCTTCACCCGCAGCGGGATACTGGCGATCTTCCCCGGCCCCGCCGCCTTCAGCGAACTCAACGACGTCCTCATCGCCGCGTTCGACGAGATCAGGACCGGGCTGCCGCCGGTGGAGGGCTCCATGCCCATCCTGTGTCTCGTCACCATCGCCATCGGGCTCGTCGCCGTCGTCGTCGACGCGCTCGCCGTCGGGGCGTCGGCGCCCGCCGCGACGGGACTCGTACTGCTGTGCGTCTACGCGGTGCCATCGGCGCTGGCTGGCGAACTGCTGCCGTGGTGGACCTTCGCGCTGGGCGCGGCGTCGTTCGCCGGGCTGCTCGCCGTCGACGGAAGTCACCGGCACCGGCGCTGGCGCAACCGCAGCACCCCCGGCCTCGGCGCGTCACCCGGCACGGTCTCGGCGCCGGTCGCGGTGGTGTCGGCGGCGCTGGTCGTCGGCCTCGTCGCGGGATCGACGGTCACCGTCATCGGCACGGAGGGCAGCCTTCCCGGCTCGGCCGACAACGGGCAGAACGTTCCCGGTGGTCTCGGCGTCAACCCGTTCACGTCGCTGCGCGGGATGCTCGACCAGGGCGCCGACGTCGAACTGTTCAGGGTGAGCGGGCTCGGCGACGACCGTCGCCTGCTCCGCGCCTTCACTCTCGACACCTACCGGCCCAACGAGGGCTGGGGGCTGGCCGACGGACCCATGCCTGCCGGGGTTCCCGCGACCGGCCCGCTTCCGGCCGCGCCCGGCGACGACGGGTCGGGTGAGAGCAGGGAAATTCGCATCCAGCCGGTCAACTGGTACGACCTGTGGCTGCCGACCTACGGGTCACCACGCAGCCTGCGGGGCCTGTCCGACGGGTGGTACTACGACCGCACCAGCGGCACCGTGTTCCGCGAGCGGCGGCAGCGTCCCGCTCCCTACGTCGAGGTCACCTCGCTGGAGGAGCCGTCGCAGGCCGAGCTGCGCATCGCCGACCCGGGGGCGGACCCGGTTCCCGAGTCCTACACCAACATCGACGGTGTCGATCCACGAGTCGCCCAGCTCGCGCGCGACCTCACCGAGGGCGCGACCAACGACTTCGACAGGGCGCAGGCCATCTGGCAGTACTTCAGCCCCGAGAACGGGTTCGTGTACGACACGAGTACGGCGCCCGCCACCGATCCGGACGCCGTCGCCGACTTCGTGCTCAACGGCAAGCGCGGGTTCTGCGAGCAGTACGCCTCGTCGATGGCCGTGATGCTGCGCTCGCTCGGTGTCCCCACCAGGGTCGCCATCGGGTTCACCACCGGTTATCCCACGTCGGACTACCGCACGATCACCTCGCAGGACGCCCACGCCTGGGTCGAGGTGTACTTCGGCGATCACGGCTGGGTCAGCTTCGACCCGACCCCGCTCTCCGACGGCCGGGGCTACGTGCCGCCCTACCTTGAGGACGAGAACGCGTCGAGCGAGCCGACTTCGCAACAGGAGGAGTCGGCACCGACCGCGCCGTCGAGTTCACAGGCGGCGCCGAGCCCGACCGACCAAGCGGCCGGCCAGGAAGGCGGGCCGGCACCGCCTAGGCCCGGTTTCTCCGACGCGCCGTCGTGGTCGGGCTGGAGCGCACTGGTCACCGCGCTGGCCGCGCTGGTGCTCACCCTCGTCGCCATGACACTCGGCAAACGGTTCGCCGCGGGGCGGCACCGGGACTCCAGCGGATCCGGTCCTCCCCGGTGGCTGACGCCGCTCGCCGGCGCGCTGTGGTTGCTGACGCTGCTGCTGCTCGCCTGGCAGTTGCACTGGGCCGTGGCGCTGGCGGTACTCGGTGTCACCGCCGTCGGGCTGGCTCCCTCCGCGGCGAGGGAATTCGTGCGCAGGAAGCGGCTGCACGACATCTCGGCGCGAGGACCGGCCGCGGCCACCTCGGCATGGGACGAACTGCTCGACGAATGCGCCGACCGGGGCGTGCACATCCCCGACAGCGACACGGTCCGGCTCGCCGCGCAGAAGATCGCCCACCGGCACCACCTCGACGACCGGGGCAAGAACGACCTGCGCACGGTGGTCGACGTCGTCGAGCGATCCTGGTACGGCGGAGCCGACCCGGCGCCGAAGGGACCCGAGTTCGCGGACGCCTTCTCCGGGCTGAGGGACGGCCTCCAGCGCACGGCGCCGAAGTCGTGGCGGAGCAAGCTGCTGCCGCGTTCGCTGTTCCGCCGCCGCTGAGGGAGACCGAGAGCGGACACGAGAAGGGCGCCCGCGAACCACAGGGGCGCCCTTCTCGTCACGCGGGCTCACCCCATGATGCCCTCCGGAAACGGCCGATGGCAGCACAAAAGCAGGGCACCGCATGGTGCCCTGCTTCAGTGACGTCGAGAGGTGACGTTAACGGTCGTCGAAGCGCTGCCGGAAGCGCTCTTCCATCCGTTGTGAGAAGGAATTTCGGCGCACGGGCTTACTCCCGGTCGCGCCACCTGCCTCCTTCTCCTCGGCTGGCTCCCCTCGGGCTCGCATGGCAGTGACGGCGAGCAGGACCCCGAAGAACATCACCACGAAGCCGAGCACGCTCAGCAACGGGATCTCGGCGACCCTGAACGGCACCACGACACCCAGCACCAGCAGCGCTACGCCCACTACGAACAGGGCAACACCCTGTATGCGCCGACGGCGCGTTGGGCGGCGCATCTTGGTGCCACGTACCTGCGATGCGAACTTGGGGTCCTCGGCATAGAGCTCGCGCTCGATCTGATCGAGCAGCTGCTGCTCATGCTCGGAGAGTGGCATCTTTCCTCCTCCGGCACAGCGTTGTCTCCGACCCCTTGGTGGGTGTCGGACCGCGCATCGTCGTGGACCCAACGACCCCCCGATCGGGGCGTCCCCACCAGGATACGAGCATGGCGCGCCGACGACTACCCGATCTCGCATCAAGCACGGAGAGATTTGCACAAAACACCGAACCGGCCAGGCCGAGCAGGGCTTTCCCGGCGAATCTCACCCCTCATCGGGTGACAACAGTGACGCAGGACGCACGGCGGCGGAACCGAACTTCAACCTGGCGACATCCGCCGCGACCTCGGCATCTCTCCATCGCGGCTCCGGAGAAGCGAAGCTGAGCTGTTCGCCGGACTCACCATCGGACAGTCCCTCCACCCGCACCCCGAGCAGCCGCACGGCGCTCTGCCCCGCCGCCGCCTTCATCGCGTCGGTGAGCAGGGATACGACCGTAGCGTGAATCTCCCTCGCGACGTCGGTGGCCGAGAACAGGGTGCGGGCCCGCGTGACGGTGCGAAAATCGGCGAACCTCAGCTTGATCGACACCGTGCGGCCTCTGAGCCCCTTGCCGCGCAGGGTCGCCGCGACGCGCTCCGACAACCGCAGCAGCTCACGGTCGAGCACCGCGCGATCGTGCTGGTCGACATCGAAGGTGTTCTCGGCGCTGATGGATTTGTCCGGCGATTCGGGGACGACCGCGCGCTCGTCACGGCCGCCGGCCAGCGCGTGCAGGTGCTCGCCGAGCGCGGTACCGAGGCCGCGGCGCAGCCGGTCCAGCGGCGTTCTCGCGACGTCGGCGATGGTGCCGAGCCCGAGCCTTCGCAGGTTCTCCTCGGTCTTCTTGCCGACTCCCCACAGCGCCGAGACAGGCAGCGGGTGCAGGAATTCGAGGGCCTCGGTGGCGGGAACGACCAGCATGCCGTCCGGCTTCGCCATCCCGGAGGCCAGCTTGGCGATGTACTTCACGGAGGCCACGCCAACGGAACAGGTGATGCCGTGCTCTGCCTCGACGCGGCGCCTGATGTGCTCACCGACCCCGGCCGGGGTGGTGCCCAGCCTGCGCAGCGCGCCGCTGACGTCGAGAAAAGCCTCGTCGAGACTCAACGGCTCGACGAGCGGGGTCAGCTCACGGAAGATCGCCATGACCCCGTGGGAGACCTCCGAGTACAACCCACGGGTCGGCGGCAACCACACCGCCTGGGGGCACAGCTTCCTCGCCATGCCGGCAGGCATCGCCGAGCGCACCCCGTACTTGCGGGCGGGGTAGTTGGCGGAGAGCACCACGGAGCGGGGCCCCGCTCCGGCGACGATCACCGGCCGCTCCGCCAGTTCCGGCCGGGTGCGCAACTCGACGGCGGCGAAGAACGCGTCCATGTCGATGTGCAGCACACCGCACCCGGTGTCGTCGGGTACGCGGCCACCCCGCGCGAGGTAGCGCTCGAATCCGGCGGGCAATGCCGCGTTTCTTCCCATCGGCGCCAGCTTATTACCGGCCACCGACAACGGCGGGCCCTCAGGCGGGGCGGCGGGCCAGCGCGTGCAGTCTGCTGGCGATGTCGCGCAGCGGCGGGGTGGCCGCCGCGAGCGCCTCGAACGCCGCGAGGTCCTGCTCCCACGAGGCGACGACACTGGCCGGTTCCTCCCCGGTCGCGTGCACGAGGTCGGACACGACGCCGTCGCCCTGTACCGAGACGACGTCGAGCCCCGCGCCGGTCAGCAACGCCTCGATCCCGCCGGTGTCGAATCGCCGTAGCAGGGTTTCGGTGTCACTCGCCTCGCCGAGCGCGCCGCCCGCGCCGGTCAGCAGCGCGCGTGCCTCGGCGAGCCTTCCCGACAGCGCGCGGTGCAGCACCGCGGCGTTCCGGTTGGCGGTCAGCACCGAGACGGCCCCGCCCTGGGTCGTCACGGCGGCGAGCGCGGCGGCGACCGGCACCGGGTCGTCCACCACCTCCAGCAGACCGTGCGCCAGCACGAGATCGGCGGAAGCCGCGGGGACGTACTCGGTGAGCGAATCCGAGTCGTCGGCGATCACCGTGATCCGGTCGGAGACGCCGACCTCGACGGCCCTGCGCTCCAGTGTCGCCAGCGCGTCCGGATTGGGTTCGACCACCGTGACCAGGCATCCCGAGGAGGCGAACGGCACTGCCCACACCCCGCTGCCTCCGCCGACGTCGATCACTCGCGGTTGCTGGACGCCACGTTCGCGGGCGGCGCGCAATTCGGCTTCCAGCGCCTTGCGCACCACCGCCGAGCCATGACCGGCCGAAGTCTCCGTTCGCATGGACGGCAAGCGTAGTTGGGCCGGTCGCGGGTTCTCACCTCGACCGGGCGCGACCGCGCTCCGGATACGGCTACGCTCGCTGTCGTGCACACCGTGGCCGTACTGAGCCTCAAGGGAGGC
This sequence comes from Prauserella marina, assembly GCF_002240355.1. Lineage (GTDB taxonomy): Bacteria > Actinomycetota > Actinomycetes > Mycobacteriales > Pseudonocardiaceae > Prauserella_A > Prauserella_A marina. The sequence continues at coordinate 2,307,598 of NZ_CP016353.1, read as the reverse complement.
GTCGGCAAGACGACCGTCGCCCTTGGCATCGCCTCAGCAGCGTTGCGCAGGGGCGTCCGGGCGCTGGTCGGCGATCTCGACCCGCAGGGCAACGCCACCGCGTCGCTCGACCCGCCGATGACCGAGTCGACACTGGCCGACGTGCTGGAGACCCCCCGGCTCGCGGTGATCAACGAGGCACTGGCCCCCAGCGCCTGGTCCGACTCGCTCGACGTGCTCGTCGGTTCCGAGGAGCTCGAACTGCTCAACGAACCGGGCCCGGAGAGCAGGCGGATGGACAATCTCGCGAGGGCTCTCGACGAACTGAGGGCCGCGCGCGAGGACGACCCCTACGAGCTGGCGATTCTCGATTGCCCTCCGTCGCTCGGCAGGCTGACCCGGTCGGCGCTCATGGCCGCCGACACCGCGCTGCTGGTGACCGAGCCGACCATGTACGCGGTGGCGGGCGCGGAGCGGGCGCTTGAGGCCATCGAGACGGTTCGCGAGGAACAGAATCCCCGGTTGCGGCCCGCGGGTGTGCTGGTGAACAAGTTGCGGGCCCGCTCATACGAGCACCAGTACCGCATCGCCGAACTGCGCGAGTCCTTCGGCAGGCTCGTGATGCCGACCGCGATCCCCGACCGGCTCGCGATCCAGCAGGCGCAGGGCGCCTGCACGCCGATCCACGAATGGAAATCGCCTGGCGCGCAGGAAATCGCGCTGACGTTCAACATGGTTCTCGCGAAGATCCTGCGGTCGAGCAGGGCCGGGCGGCACCGGCTCGACCACACCGAGTCCGGCGAGCTGGAGACCGCCGAGCAGGCACCGGACTACCCCGGCTCCGGGCCTGGCCAGAACGAGACCACCTCCCAGTTCCCCGCGATCCGCCAGTACGCCGAGCCGGAGACCGGCTGAGCATGCCGGAAGGCGACGTCGTCTTCCTGACCGGCGTGACGATGAGCCGCGCGCTGGCCGGTACGCGGCTGACCCGGTCGGACTTCCGGCATCCGGCGCTGGCCACGACCGACCTCACCGGCCGCGAAGTGCTGGGGGTTCGCACGGTCGGCAAGCACCTGTTCACCCGGTTCTCCGGCGAGCTGAGTCTGCACTCGCATTTGAAGATGGACGGTTCGTGGCGGGTCTTCGCGCCCGGCGCGCGCTGGACTCTCCCTGGGCACCACGCGAGGGTCGTGCTCGCGAACCGCGAAGCCGAGGTGGTCGGTTTCCGCGTCCATGATCTCGCGTTGCTGCCGACCGGCGAGGAATCCCGCTTCGTCGGGCACCTTGGCCCCGATCTGCTCGATCCACAATGGAGCGACGAGCACGCGCGCGAAGCGGCGAGCGCGCTCGCCGCCGTCCCCTCGCGCGAACTGGGGCTCGCGCTGCTCGATCAGCGCGTCATGGCGGGCATCGGCAACCTCTACAAGGTCGAAATATGTTTCCTGCTCGGTGTCACGCCGTGGTCGCCGGTCACCGCGATCGATCCGGCCGAGGCGGTCGCCCTCGCCAGGAAACTGTTGCTCGCCAACGCGCGGCGGCACGAACAGAGCACGACGGGCCAGCTCACCAGGGGACGGCGCAACTGGGTGTACGAGCGCACTCGTGCGGGCTGCTTCCGCTGTGGCGGCCCCGTCCGCGTCGTCTCCCAAGGCGAAGGCACGCACGCGCGGCCGACCTGGTACTGCCCCGCGTGCCAGCGGGGGCCCGCGCCCCAGCGGTAGCCGAGTTCTGTGCCTGGCAGCCGCAACCGGGTATGCTGCGGTTCGTGCCGGAATCGCCTTTCCCAGCGAGCGCGCCACCAACGACGTGGCACGCGGCTCGTGAAGGCGGCCCCTCGGCGCGGCCGAGCCCGTCGCGGCCGTCGCACCACCGGGCTCCCACTCCCACGTCGTTCAAACTTCCCTTGTACGGTAGCGATCCCGAGCGCGGCGACCTCGCTCCCTGACGCGATTCTCCCTGAATCACCATCAGCACACCCTTTTCGCTTCTCCTTCATTTTCCAGGGAGCTTCGTCATGCCCGAAAACTCTGCCATGGCGGCCTTTGTCGCCGAACTGCCCAAAGTGGAGCTTCATGTTCATCTCGTCGGCTCGGCGAGCCCGGCGACGGTCGCGAGGCTCGCCCGCCGACATCCCGGCTCCGGCGTGCCGACCGATCTCACGGAACTCAGGGAGTTCTTCACCTTCCGGGACTTCGATCATTTCCTCACCGTCTACTGGGCCGTGCAAAGTCTCATCACCACCAGCGCCGACATTCACGATCTCGTCGTGGGTCTGGCCGCCGACCTTTCCGCGCAGCGCTGCCGCTACGCGGAGGTCACCGTGACTCCCTACAACCATGTGCTGGACGGGCTTTCCGGCGACGCGCTGCTCGAAGGGCTCGCCAGCGGAAGGAACGCGGCAGCCACAGAACACGGCGTGGACCTCGCGTGGTGCTTCGACATTCCCGGCGAGAAGGGCACGACCGCCGGAAGAGAGACGCTGATCTTCGCGCTGCGCAACCGGCCGGATGGCCTGGTGAGTTTCGGGCTCGGCGGCCCGGAGATCGGTGTCGGAAGGGCACTGTTCGAGCCGTTCTTCACCGCGGCGAGGGAAGCGGGATTGCACAGCGTCCCGCACGCCGGTGAGACCAGCGGCCCCGCCACCGTGTGGTCGGCGATCCACGATCTCGGCGCCGAACGCATCGGGCACGGCACGAGCAGCGCTGCCGATCCGGCGCTGCTGGCCTATCTGGCCGAACACCGCATCCCGCTTGAGGTGTGCCCGACGTCCAACGTCCGCACGAGGCAGGTGGAATCCGTTGCGGCACACCCGGTTCGGCGGCTGCTCGATCACGGGGTACTGGTCACGCTCAACACCGACGACCCGCCGATGTTCGGGGCGACGCTCAACGGTGAATACCTCACCGTCGCCGAATGCCTCGGGCTCACGAGGACCGAACTCGTCGCACTGGCCGGAAACGCCGTGCGCGCGTCGTTTCTTCAGGATACCCGCAAGGAAGCGCTTCTGGCCGAGTTGGCGAGCGTCGGGTAGGCCACGGTAAAAGCTGTTGCGGGACAACGGAGTCCTGACCTAGCGTTGTGGCACACGAGAGAGGAGGTGGTCCGACGTTGAACAGCTATAGGACTCGTGAGGTGGCTGTCCGCTGACGGACAGCACACGGGCCACCTGCGTTACGTGTGTCTGTCGGTGAATACCAGGCAGTCACCGGCCCCTGGCGCTCCCGGATGCCGGTCCGATCCGGGCTCGAACGGCTGACGACGGTCGAGAGTCACGCCAGGGGCTCTTCACAATCCGGGTACCCCTCCGTTACCCGATCACGCATGGGGCAGCATGGTCGTCGTGCTTTTCGACAGGATCGCCCGCCCCACGCTGTACCGGCTCGGCAAGAACGACCCCGAGATCGTCCACGAGCGCACGGTGCGCGCTCTGGCGAGGCTGAGCGGAGTCCGGCCCGCGCTCACCGCCCTGCACCGGATCTACGGTGTCGACGACCCGGTCACGGTGTTCGGTGTGCGCTTCCCCAGCAGAGTCGGCCTTGCCGCCGGAATGGACAAGGACGGCAAAGCACTGGCGGCGTGGCCCGCGCTGGGCTTCGGCTTCGTCGAGGTGGGCACCGTGACCCGGCTGGCACAGCCCGGCAACCCGGCGCCGCGCCTGTTCACGCTGCCGCGCAGTGAGGCCGTCATCAACCGGATGGGCTTCAACAACGCGGGCGCCGAGGCACTCGCCACCGCGCTGGCAAGGCATGGCACCCCGCCGGTGCCACTGGGCATCAGTATCGGCAAGTCCAAGGTGACCGCCATCGAGGACGCGGTCGCCGACTATCAGGCTTCCCTGCGCGCGTTGCACACCTACGCCGACTACGTCGCGATCAACGTCAGCTCGCCCAACACTCCCGGCCTGCGCACCCTGCAAGACCGCGGTGCGCTGAGCGAACTCCTGGCCGAGCTGCGCCGTACGACGCTCGACCTCGCGAAGGCGCACGGCGGCACGGCGGTGCCCCTGCTGGTGAAGGTCGCTCCCGATCTCACCGAGGACGCGCTCGCCGAACTGCTCGACGTGTGCGGGGAGCAGGAGGTCGCGGGCATCATCGCCACCAACACGACGCTGGAGCGCTCCGGGCTCGACCCCGCCGAGGCTCCGGTCGGCAAACAGCAGGGCGGGCTGTCAGGGAAGCCGCTCACCGAACGCGCCCGTGACGTGGTGCGATTCATCCGCGCCGAGGCGGGCGACCAGTTGCCGATCATCGGCGTCGGTGGCGTCTCCTGCCCCGACGACGCCGAACGGATGCTCGCGGCGGGGGCCAGTCTCGTACAGCTCTACACCGCGTTCGCGCTGCACGGTCCCTCTGTCGTCCGGCGGATCAACCGGACGCTGGCAGCGCGGAAGGGCGCCGGGTACTGAGGTAGCGCAGGTAGGCGCGCCAGCAGCCGTAACAGCTGATGTCCTCGCCTTCCCCGGCGGCGACCGGGTCGCACAGCAGACCGGTGACGGCCTCGCCATCGGCCAGCTCGACGCCGCCGAGCATCAGAGGCGCCCGCAGACCCGCGAGAAACCTGCCGAGACCGGCCGGTGACACCAGCCAGCGCTCGGCGAGCAGACTCACTCCCTCAGCGGCGACGCTCACGACACCGGCCTCCGGAGGGCTGCCAGGCAGCGCCACCATCCGGTACCTCGGCGCCGTCTCGGCGAAGCCGGTGAATCGCGCGCCGAGGTCCGTCAGTTCGGCGTTGCGGGGCTGGCCGCGCAGGAAACCTCCGAACGCCACCAGCTCAAGGCCACTCGCCGGATAGGCACCCTCGGCGGGCACACCGGTCAGCAGCGCGACGAGGTCGATGCCGATCTGATCGTCGAAAGCCCTGGTCACCAGGGCGAGCCCAGCGGGGCTTCCGCCCGGCAGCAGCGCGGCGGCCGTGTCGAGCGTGGCCAGGACGCGGGTCAGTGCCGGTTCGGTCGCCTCGGAGGGCATCAGCAGCGCGTCGTGGCCGCGCAGCAGGGTCGCCGGTTTCGCCGCCCACGCCGCAACGCTGCCCGCGAGCCCGATCTCGGTCACCACGCAGCCCGCCGCGCGCAGGCTGTCGACGGTCGCGGCCATCGCCCCCCTCGATTCCAGCGCAAGCGCGCCAAGCTCGCTGGCGGAGGGAACGGCGATCCTGGGATGCTCCCCCGCCGAGAACCGCACGAAGGAAGGCCAGGAACGGCACGAGTGGTCGGTCTCATCGGGACCGGTCAGCGCGCGCAGCGCACGCTGGGCGATGTCGATGTCGGCGGCGAGCACGGTCACCGGCCCGAGGCAGGGGACGAGCCCCCGCGTCGGGCTGAGCCCGACGACATCGCGGTAACCGGATGGCAAGCGATCGCTGGTGACGACGTCGACCACGTCGAGTATCGCGGGCAGTTCACCGGTACCCGCGCCGTCGGGCAGCGAGTTCTCCGCGATCGCGAACACCACCGCCCCCGCCTTGCCGAGCCGGTGCACGGCGGTGGCGTCGTCCTGGACGGCCGCCAGAATCCCGGCCAGCGGGACCTGCTCCCCACTCCTGACCCGCTCGTCCACCGCCTTGGCCTCGACGAGGACGTCCTCGCGGGAGCGGAGGGTGACCGAGCCGGGCTCCGGTCCGCGCGCGGCGCGGTCGTAGGCCGCGATCGCGCGCTGGTAGGAGCTGACCGGCGGAACGGGAAGGGGGTCGTCATCGAACAGGAATCGGTTCACGCCGCTGTCCTTTCCGCCGGGACAGCCGCTGGTACGCACTGACGGCGTACGCGCTGACGGCGCCGGGGACAGTGGCTGCCACGGTGCCGGAACACCGCCGCACCACGCTGACACTCCGCCGCCGCCACCGAGAAAACCTCCGGCCCGGCACTCTGTGCGCCACGCCCCGCCGGAGGTTACACCACGGGCAGCCTCGGCGATGTGGGATACCCATGGCGGGGATTCCCCAACCGGGGTGGCTTCTGGTGCCGGAGAATCCCGGCGTCACCGGGGAGACACGAGCCCAGTGCCCGACCGCTACCTGCGGGTTTGCCGGTCTCTGGGAACGAACTCCCGGCAGGGGCCGGGTTCCGCCCCGCTCAGGACAGTTCGCGCAGTGCCAGCGCGAGCCCGGCCAGCCGGTCCGTGGCGTCGGTGAGCGCTTCCTTGCCGGGAGCAACGCCTCCCGAGCTGGCGGCGACGGCCTTGCCCGCCGCGGCGACGAGTCCGCCGTAGCCGTCGACGCCGTCGTCCAGTTGCGTCCGCAGGGTGCGGACCGCCGAATCGAGCGCGCTGCGCTCGCCGTCCGGCGCCGAGTCGCGGGCCCGCTCGATGGCCTGGATGCGAGCGGCGAGAGCCCGCAGCGCGGTGGCGGCGTCTTCCGCGGTGGCCTTCGCGTCCTCGACCGACACCCCTGGCACCGCCGAGGGCGCCCCGTCGGCCGTGGTGGCCAGCTGGCGCAGCAATTCGGCCAGGGACGCCTCGCTCTCGGCGAGCCGTTCCATGGGTTTTCTCGCGGCCGACGCCGCCGAGGGCAACGGGGCCGGTTCAGTGTTCCGCGGGAGTTCGGTCCGGTTGAGCTGCCTCAGCCGGACGAACGAGCGCACACCGAGCGCGCTCGCGACCACGGCGGCCGCGATACCGCCGAACGCTCCCGCGATGCCTTCTTGCGCCCCGATGACCCCGGCGTAGCCCCCGACCGCCCACAGCACGCTGAGCAAGGCCAGCACGACCCACAGGGTCAGCGCCCTCGACGTCCGGCGCTTCTGCCGCGCGAGCTTGGCCGAGGGGTCGTTCCACCGCATCCATTTCTCGCGCATGTCCGAGACGACGGGCAGATCAACAGGAAGCGCGGGACGCGCGGACCTGGAAGCCTCGCGATCCCGCGGGGTTTCGTCCCTGCCCGTGCTCTCCTGCTGCCCCTGCTGACCGCCGCCGTCTTGCCGCTGCGCGGGCGGCACGTACTTCTGCAACTTCCGCTGCGCGCGCTGGGCGTAGTCGGGCAAGCGTTCGAGGTGCTTCTCCAGTTTCGCGCTGAACTCGCCGAAGTCACGCTTACCCGACATCGCTACCCGCTCAGGCCTGGTTCTTCTGCCGCTCGGCCTCGACGCGCGCCTGGATCTCCTTCTGCACCTCACCCGCAGAGGAGGCCGGAGCGGCCGAGCCGGCCGACGAGCCCTCGGTGACCTGGGCGACCGATTCGCCCTTCATCGAAGCCCTGATCTGCTCAAGCCGGTTGTGTCCCGCGAGCTGCGTCGTGGAGTGCTGAACCTCCATCATGCGGCCCTGCACCGAGTTCTGAGCCAGCTCAGCCGAGCCGAGCGCCGTGGTGTAGCGCTTCTCGATCTTGTCCCTGACCTCGTCGAGCGACGGAGTGTTGCCGGGAGCGGCCAGCTCGGTCATCTGCGTGAGCGAGGCGGAGACCTGCTCCTGCATCTTGGCCTGTTCGAGCTGCGACAGCAGCTTGGTGCGCTCGGCCAGCTTCTGCTGCAACATGCTCGCGTTGCGCTCCACCGCCTGCTTGGCCTGCCCGGCGGCCTGCAACGACTGGTCGTGCAACGTCTTGAGGTCTTCGATGCTCTGTTCGGCGGTGACGAGCTGCGCGGCGAACCCCTCGGCGGCGGTCTCGAACTCCTGCGCCTTCTTCTCGTCCCCCTTTGCCCGCGCCTCGTCGGCCAGCACGAGGGCCTGCCTCGTCGACGACTGTAGTTTCTCGACCTCGCCGAGCTGCCGGTTGAGCTTCATCTCCAACTGGCGCTGGTTGCCGATGACCGACGCCGCCTGCTGGGAGAGCGCCTGATGGTTGCGCTGCGCCTCCTCGATGGCCTGCTGGATCTGCACCTTCGGGTCGGCGTACTCGTCAACCTTCGACGAGAACGCCGCCATGAGGTACTTCCAGAACTTCACGAAAGGGTTGGCCATCTCCTCCGCCTGCCTTCTCACGTCCCACGGGCTGTTGATCCGGTGTCGTCACCGTCCGCCGATGTCCTGGCAACGCGCGACCCCCGGTGTTGGGTTCCATCGTGTCAGGTCAACGGCCGCCGTTCCAGGCGACCCCGGGGGAATTCAGGGATGGCCCTGAGATGGGCCCGACCAGCACCCCTGAGCAAGCTTACGCGGCGAGGACGGCCTTCGACTTCGGCGCGCTGATGGTGGTGCGCAGCGCGGGCGACAGCCGCAGGTCCGCCAGGTCGTTTCCGCTGACACCCGACACGAGCCTTCCGCCTTCGAACTCGCCGTCCGAAGCACCGGCCCTGCCCTCGGTACGGTCGGCCTGTGCGTGCTCCGCCTGGTGCTCGACCGAGGCGCGCTCCATCTCGCTCAGGGCCGAGACGTCGGCGGCCACGTTGTGCAGCAACTCACCGAGAGGCAGGTCGAGCGCGTCGCAGATCGAGGCGAGCAGCTCGCTCGAAGCCTCCTTCTGGCCTCGCTCGACCTCGGAGAGGTATCCAAGGCTGACTTTGGCGGCGCGGGAAATGTCGCGCAGCGTCCGACGCTTGGTGGTGCGGGCATGCCTGAGCCGATCACCGATCGCCTCGCGCAACAGCACGGTCATGACGCGCCTCCCTTCAGCTACACCCCACGTTACCGAGACCGGGCGACAGTACGCAGTGGTTGACACGTACGTCCGCCAAGGGCGAACGCGGGAATCAGGTCAATTGTTCCCCGAGCGTTTCCAGCGCTGCCCGCACCGATGCCGCCCGAACCTCCCCGCGGTCGCCCTGAATGCGCAGCGTACGCACCTCGCTGACGTGCTCACCCGAAAGCGCGACATATACCGTTCCCGGCGCGATTCCATCCTGTGGGTCCGGACCGGCGACTCCGGTGAGCCCGAGTCCCCAGTCGGCCACGCAACGCGCTCTCGCCCCCACGGCGAGCTGAGCGGCGACCTCGGGGTGCACCGCTCCGTGCGCGGCGAGCAACGCGGAGTCGACCCCGGCGAGGCTGGCCTTCAAATCCGTGGCGTACACGACGAGCCCGCCCCTGACCACTGCGCTGGACCCGGCGACGCCGGTCAGCTCCGCGCACACCAGGCCCGCGGTGAGCGATTCCGCCGTCGCCACCGTCTCGCCCCTGCGGATCAGGCCCGCGATGATCTCCCTCGCCTGGCCGCTCACCGGCTCATGCTCCGGCCTTGCGGGCACTCACCCGCATCCGCAGTGCCTTGACCAGATAATCGACGCCGGTCGCGACCGTCAGCGCGAGCGCGAAACCCATCAGCACCCAGCAGACCGGGTCGAGGCCCGATGGCAGCGGCAGCAGGAACGCGCCGATGGCCACCACCTGCGCGAGGGTCTTGGCCTTGCCGCCTCTGCTCGCCGGGATCACCCCGTGCCGGATGACCCAGAACCGCAGTCCCGTCACCCCGAGTTCCCTGACCGCGATCACGATGGTGACCCACCACGGCAGCTCACCGAGCACGCTCAGGCCGACGAGCGCGGCACCGATGAGCGCCTTGTCCGCGATCGGATCGGCGATCTTGCCGAAATCGGTGATCAGGCTGTACTTGCGGGCGACCCAGCCGTCGACCCGGTCGGTGAGCGCGGCGATGGCGAACACGGCCGTCGCGACATAGCGCCACACCGGGTCCGTACCGTCGCCCTGGAACAGGGCGACGACGAACAACGGGACGAGCACGAACCGGGACAGCGTCAGCACGTTCGCCACGTTGAGCGTCGGCACGGCACGCACCGGTGAGGGAACGGGCACCTCGGTCTCCCTGTCGGTGCCGCCCGCCTCCGCACTCACGGCGCGGGGTCCGCTACCGGCTCGGCGGGCCGCACCACGAGGTCGACGCCCGCGCTGTCGACGACGACACAGCGGATCAGCTCGCCGACCTTCGCGCTGCCCGCGCCGAGCACGACACACTCGCCGTCGACCTCGGGGGCCTGGTGCGCAGCCCTGCCGATCACCTCGGTGTCGCCGTCGACCGTTTCGGACTCGGTGATGCTCTCCACGAGCACGTCGACGAACTTGCCGATCCGGTCCTCCGCGCGCTGCGTGGTGAGTTCCTCCACGAGCGCGGAGATCCTGGCGACCCGTTCGGCGATCGTGGCCTCGTCCAGCTTGCCTTCGTAGCTTTCAGCCTCGGTGCCGTCCTCGTCGGAGTATCCGAACACACCCACCGCGTCGAGCCTTGCACCGGTCAGGAACCGCTCCAGCTCGGCGAGGTCGGCCTCGGTCTCGCCGGGGAAGCCGACGATGACGTTGGTGCGGATACCGGCCTCCGGCGCGTACTCCCGGATCTGGCCGACCAGCGCGAGGAACGAATCCGTCGAGCCGAACCTGCGCATCCTGCGCAGCACGGCCTCGCTGGAATGCTGGAAGGACAGGTCGAAGTAGTCGGCGACGCCTTCGGTCGTCGCGATCGCCCTGACCAGGTCAGGGCGGGTCTCCGCGGGCTGCAGGTAGGACACGCGCACCCGGTCGACGCCGTCGATGCCCGCGAGCCTCGGCAGCAACGCCTCCAGCGCCCTCGTTCCGCCGAGTTCCCTGCCGAGGTCCTTGCCGTAGGAGGTCGAGTTCTCGCTCACCAGGAACAGCTCGCGCACGCCCTGCGTGGCCAGCCACTGTGCCTCGGCGACGATCTCGTCGGGATGCCGGGACACGAACGAGCCCCGGAAAGATGGGATCGCGCAGAACGAGCACCTGCGGTCGCAGCCGGAGGCGATCTTGAGCGCGGCGAACGGGGCGTCGTCGAGCCTGGCCCTGAGCACCCGGGGCCCCCAGCCCGCGTGGCCCGGCACGGTGACGTGCTCGGCGGCGGCGGGCCGCTGTACCGGCGAGATCGGCAGCAGGGTGCGCCGGTCGGCAGGCGTGTGCGCGGCGATGGCCTTGCCTGCCGCGATGTCGTCGAGCCGTTCGGCGAGCTGGGGATAGTGATCGAAGCCGAGCACGGCGTCGGCCTCGGGGAGGCTGTCGGCGAGTTCGTTGCCGTAGCGCTCGGCCATGCACCCGACCGCGACGACCTTCGCGCCGGTGTCGGACGCGGCGAGCAGGGTGTCGACGGAGTCCTTCTTCGCCGACTCCACGAACCCGCACGTATTGACCACGACGACGTCGCTGCCCTCGGCGTCGTCGGTCAGTTCCCAGCCACCCGCGGCGAGCCTGCCAGCGAGTTCCTCGGAGTCGACCTCGTTGCGTGCGCAGCCGAGGGTCAACAAGGACACTCTTCGGCCTGGTGAGGATTCAGCGGCAGCCACCCGACCAGGGTAACGACGGGCCGTGAGCAACGGCGGAGAGGCCGCCCGCTAGCGTCGGCATCGTGGAGTCACCGCTCATCCGCCGCGCTCGTATCGCGGACGTTCGCAAGATCAAAGCACTGGTCGACTCCAACGCGGGCAAGGTTCTGCTTGAGAAAAACCTCGTGACGCTCTACGAGGACATGCAGGAGTTCTGGGTCGCGGAAGCCGGCGGCGAGATCGTCGGTTGCGGCGCGCTGCACGTGCTGTGGGAGGACCTGGCCGAGATCCGCACGGTCGCCGTCGAGCACGCCGTCAGGGGGAGGGGCGTCGGGCACCTGCTGGTCAAGACCCTGGTCGAGCTGGCGAAGGAGCTGGGGTTGCCGCGGATCTTCGTGCTCACCTTCGAAACCGAGTTCTTCGGAAGGCACGGCTTCCGCGAGATCGAGGGAACCCCGGTGCCGAGCGAGGTCTACGAGGAGATGCGCCGCTCAGCCGACCCTGGCGTCGCCGAATTCCTCGACCTGCCGTTCGTCAAACCCAACACGCTCGGCAACACCCGGATGCTGCTGGAGCTCTGATCCGCGAGTCCCCCGCTCAGGACGCCGAGATCCGCGTCCGGGCGCGCGAGATCCGCACTCAGGACATCGAGATGCGCGTTCGGGCCCGCGTTCCCGGAGCCCGTTCGCGGCGGCCCGGGTCGCGGATCAGTCGTCGTCCGGCTCGTCGTCGGGCGCGGGCCCGCCCCTGATGAGCGCGAGCGTGCCCGGCAGATCCTCCGGTTTGACGAGCACGTCACGGGCCTTCGAGCCCTCGGAAGGACCGACGACTCCCCTGGACTCCAGCAGGTCCATCAGCCTGCCGGCCTTCGCGAACCCGACTCGCAGCTTGCGCTGAAGCATCGACGTCGACCCGAACTGTGAGCTGACGACCAGTTCGGTGGCCTGGAGCAGCACGTCGAGGTCGTCACCGATGTCGGGGTCGATCTCCTTCTGCTCGGCGGCCTTGGCCGCCGTGACCCCGTCGGTGTAGTCCGGTTCGGCCTGTTCCTTGGCGAAGTCGACGATCGAGGCGATCTCCTCGTCGCTGACGAACGCGCCCTGGATGCGCACCGGCTTGCCCGCGCCCATCGGCAGGTACAGCGCGTCGCCCATGCCGATGAGCTTCTCGGCGCCCGGCTGGTCGAGGATGACCCTGGAGTCGGTGAGCGAGGACGTGGCGAAGGCGAGCCGCGAGGGCACGTTGGTCTTGATCAGGCCGGTGACCACGTCGACGGAGGGCCGCTGGGTGGCCAGCACGAGATGGATTCCGGCGGCACGAGCCTTCTGCGTGATCCGCACGATGGCGTCCTCGACGTCACGGGGCGCGGTCATCATCAGATCGGCCAGCTCGTCGACGATAGCCATGATGTAGGGGTAGGGCCGGTACTCCCGCTCGCTGCCTGGCGGCGCGGTGATCTCCCCCGAGCGCACCTTCTTGTTGAAGTCGTCGATGTGCCGGACCCGGTTGGCCTGCATGTCCTGGTAGCGCTGCTCCATCTCCTCCACGAGCCAGGCCAGCGCCGCCGCGGCCTTCTTCGGCTGGGTGATGATGGGCGTGATCAGGTGCGGGATGCCCTCGTAGGGCGTCAGTTCGACCATCTTCGGGTCGATGAGGATCATCCTGCACTCGTCGGGTGTCGAACGCGCAAGCAGCGAAACCAGCATCGAGTTGACGAAGCTCGACTTACCCGATCCGGTCGAGCCCGCGACGAGCAGGTGCGGCATCTTGGTCAGGTTCGCGGTGACGAAATGGCCTTCGATGTCCTTGCCGAGCCCGATGACCATCGGGTGCGTGTCCTTGGCCGCCTTCGCCGAGCGCAGTACGTCGCCGAGCCGCACCATCTCGCGGTCCGAGTTGGGCACCTCGATGCCGACGGCCGACTTGCCGGGGATGGGAGCCAGCAACCGCACGTTGTCGGTGGCCGCGGCGTAGGCGATGTTCTTGGTGAGCGCGGTGATCTTCTCGACCTTGACGCCGGGCCCGAGCTCGACCTCGTAGCGGGTCACCGTCGGGCCACGGGTGAACCCGGTGACCTGAGCGTCCACATTGAACTGTTCGAGGACACCGGTGATCGCCTCGATCATGGCGTCGTTGGCCTTGCTGCGGGACTTCGGCGCGTCGCCGAGCGTCAGCAGTTCCGGCGACGGCAACGTGTAGTCGCCCTCGACCGTGCGGGTCACCGACAACGCGGGTTCCTGCTTGCGCTGCTTGCGTTCGGGCACCTCGGCCGCGGCGGGTTTCGCGGGCACCTTCTCGGCCTTCGGCGCGGAATCGAGTCCGAGGTCCAGTTGCGGATCCCCCTGACCTTCGGCTTCGGCCGAGCTGGCCTGCCTTCGCCGGGAGGGTTTGCGCAGCCGCGCCGAAGCGGGGTCGGCCTCGGTGACCTCCTCGGCCACCCGGTCCCTGCTCGCGCGCTCCTCCTCGGCGGCGCGCAGTTCCTCCGGATCGGCGCCCCATTCGCGCAGCCTGCGGGGAATGTCGCGCACCGAGGTACCGGTGAACACCAGGATCCCGAATCCGAGAATGAGCAGCAGCAGCGGCACCGCGACCCAGATGGTGACGCCGCGCGCGAGCAGGTCGCCGGAGAACCAGCCGAGCCAGCCGCCCGCGTACATCTGCCGGTCGTGCACCTGCGGCCGTCCGCTGAACAGGTGCAACAGGCCGAGGATCGCGAAAGTCACCAGTATCGTGCCGACGGCGATCCTGGGCCGGTTCTGCGGTCGCGGCTCCGAGCGCATCAGCCCGAAGGCCGCGACCAGCATCGCCAGTGGCAGCGCGACCGCGCCCGCTCCGAAAAAGCTGCGGGTGCCGACGGTGACACCGAGCCCGATGGGCCCGGCCGCCTTCCAGAGCACCCCGACGGCCGTGACGAGCGCGAGCGCGATCAGCCCCAGCGCGAGCCCGTCCCTGCGGTGCTCCGGTTCCAGTTCCCTGGTGCGGCCCACCGTGCGGGCAAGACCGCCGACGCCTTTGGCGATCAGGTTCCAGCCACCACGGACCGTCTTGGCGAACGCGCCACCCGACGAGCGGCGTGCCGGTGGTTTGCGGGGCGGCGGCTTCCGTGCGGCCGACCGCGCGGGCCGTGCGGAACGGGCCGAGGGCCCACCGGAGGATCCCGATGAGCCGCGCGCGCCGGGGCGAGGTCTTCCCGCGCTTCTCGCGGGCCCCTTGCCGCCGCGCGCCGCGCCCTTTCCCTGTGTCGCCGAGCCGCTCGCCATGCCCTCTACGGTAACCGCCTCGTCACGTCAATCCCATGTGCCACTCGCGCCACAACGCGATCTCGATCAGAAGACTTCGCCCGGTCACCGCCGGATCGGACACGCGTGACATCCTCACCCAATGGTGGCGGTGCACCCCGAGAACGGACGAAACCCACGCCGGGGCGATCGCGCACCGGCGATCTGGCGAACCATGCTCGCCATCGACAGGGGTGTCGTCGGTCTCGCGGGAAAACTCAGAGTGTCGGGAACGGTGCCGCGCTCACTGCGCGGCAAGCCACTGATCATGGCGGCCAACCACATCGGCGTCTTCGACGCGTTCGTGCTGATGGCCGCGTGCAGGCGCATCGGGATCGCACCGAGGTTCCTGCTCGCGGGAGGGATTCTCGACGCGCCGGTCATCGGCCCGGCCCTCAAGGCCAGCGGTCACCTGCGGATCGATCGCGGATCGAGCTCGGCGATCGGCCAGTTCGCGCAGGCCGTCGAGGCTCTGCGCGAGTCGCGCGCGCCCATCATCGTCTACCCGGAGGGCCGGATCAGCCACGATCCGGGGCTGTGGCCTGAACGCGGCAAGACGGGCGCGGCCAGACTCGCGCTGGCCTCCGGTGTTCCCGTGGTGCCGATCAGTCAGTGGGGTGCCCACGAGGCGGTGTACTGGGGCACGGAGACCGTCGACGGCATCGCCGACCTGCTGCCGCTCGCGAAGTCGGGCCTGACCTCGCCGCTGCGCCGTCCCGTGTTCAAGGTCCACTTCGGCGACCCGGTCGACCTCACGGCCTTTTCCGCTTCGACACCGGGGCACGCCGTCAAGGCGCACGCCGCGATCATGCGCGCCATCACCGAGGGACTGGTGCCGTTGCGGGCGGCCGAGCCGGACCGCCCTCGTTTCCACGACCCGACCCGGCCGACCGACACCGTCAGCCCGTGGCGGCCGTGAGCGTGTCCTTCTCGCCGCCGGTCGTGCACCGAGGCAGGGGCATCGCGCTGATCCTGCTGGCCTCGGTGTTCTTCGGCAGTTCGGGTGTGCTCGGCAAACCGGCGATGATCGCGGGCCTGTCCCCCGAGCAGGTCGCCGCGGCAAGGATCGGGCTCGCCGCGCTGGTGCTGGTGGCCGGGGTCGCGCTGGTCAGGCCCGGCCTGCTGCGCGTGCGGCGCGAGCAGTGGAAAGTGCTCGCCGGTTACGGCCTGCTCGGCGTCGCCGGGGTTCAGCTCTGCTATTTCGTCGCGGCGGCGAGAATCCCGATCGGGGTCGCGATCCTGCTCGAATTCACCTCGCCGGTGCTGGTGGCGCTGTGGGTGCGGTTCGTGCGCAAGGTGCGGTTGCCGTGGCTGATGTGGGTCGGCATCGCGCTCGCGCTCGCCGGGCTGGCCATGGTCGCCAGGGTCGACGAGGGCCTGCGGCTCGACGCGATCGGCCTGCTCGCCGGAGTCGGCGCCGCCCTGTGCTCCGCCGCGTACTTCCTGCTCGGCGAGCACGGCGTCGGTTCGCTGCATCCGCTGACCATGGTCACCTGGGGCATGCTCGTCGGCGCCGTCGCCGTGTGTGTCGTCGCCCCGCCGTGGACGTGGCCGGCGGAGTTGCTGACCGTGCCTGCCGAGTTCGGGCCGTGGCGGCCTCCCGTGTGGACGCTGCTGGCCGCCGTCGCGCTGTTCGCCACGGTCTTCGCCTACCTCGCCGGTATCAACGCGCTCCGGCACCTGCCGGCGCCGGTGGCCAGCGTGCTGGCGCTGTGCGAGCCGCTGATCGCCACGGCGGCGGCGTGGCTGCTGCTGAACGAGGCACTGAGCCCGGTACAGATCGCCGGTGCCGTCGTGTTGCTCGGCGGCGCGCTCGTCGTGCAGCTCACCGCTCCCGGCAAGCAGCAGAGCACCGCGGGCGAACCGCTCCCCCAGCCGGACTAGCCGATTCAACCGCGAGTGGGAGGTGGGAACCGGATCCGGTCACCAGACTTCTGAGTACCGGCAAGCCATCACCGGCACCGTCGACATCTGGGGAGCCCACCATGAACCGTCCGACTCGTTCCGAACAGCGCAAGGCCCGCCGCGCTCTGCTGAGCCAGGCCACCGCCGTGATGCTGGCCCTCGTGGTCGCCGCAGCCAGACGGGAATGACCACCTCATGGCCCGCTCGCACGGCAGCGATCCGCCGGACCCGACGCCGTGCGTGTCTGGTCGACGGCGGACCCGCCTGGAGCGGACACCCACCACACCACTTTCCGGAACAATCCCTAAACGGGAATGACCGTCGGCACGATCATCGGCCTGCGCCGGTAGGTCTCGGCGACCCAGCGGCCGACCACCCTGCGCACCGCCTGCGCGATCCGGTGCGTGTCGGTGATTCCCTCGGCCTCCGTGCGCGACAGCTCCATCTCCACGAGCGCCACCGCGGCGTCGAGTGCCTTGGGGTCGTCGGAGAATCCTCTGCCGGACACGGTCGGCGGGCTGACCGCCCTTCCCGTCGCGGAGTCGACGACGACGTTGATGGCGATGAAGCCGCCCTCGCCGAGAACCAGCCGGTCGGACAGAGTCGATTCGCCGACGTCGCCGACGGAAAGCCCGTCGACGTAGACGTAGCCGACCTCGACCCTTCCCGTGGTCGTCGCCTTGCCGTCGACGAGGTCGACGACGACGCCGTCCTCGGCGAGCACCACGTTCTCTTCCGCGACACCGGTGCGCACCGCGAGCTCGGCGTTGGCCCGCAGATGGCGCCACTCGCCGTGGACCGGCATGACGTTACTCGGCCGGATCGCGTTGTAGAGGAACAACAGTTCACCCGCTGAGGCGTGCCCCGACACGTGCACCTTCGCGTTGCCCTGGTGGACGACGTTGGCACCGAGCCGCACGAGCCCGTTGATGACCCCGAACACGGCATTCTCGTTGCCGGGGATGAGCGAGCTGGCGAGCACGACGGTGTCGCCTGCCTTGATCGAGATCTGCCGGTGCTCGCCACGCGCCATCCGCGACAGTGCCGACAACGGCTCGCCCTGCGAACCGGTCGACACGAACAGCACCTTCGTCTCCGGGAGGTTGACCGCCTCGTCGAGGTCGATCAGCAGCCCTTCGGGGATGGTGAGCAGGCCCAGTTCGGCGGCGATGTTCATGTTGCGGACCATCGACCTGCCGACGAAGGCGACCCGCTTGCCGTGCTTCACCGCGGCGTCGAGCACCTGTTGCACCCGGTGGACGTGGCTGGCGAAGCAGGCGACGATGACGCGCTGGCTCACGGTCGCGATCACGTCGTCGAGCACGGGCCCGATCTCGCGTTCCGGGGTGACGAATCCGGGCACCTCGGCGTTGGTGGAGTCGACACACAGCAGGTCGACGCCCTCGTCGCCGAGCCGGGAGAACCCGGCCAGGTCGGTGAGCCGCCCGTCGAGCGGCAACTGGTCGAGCTTGATGTCACCGGTGTGCAGCACGAGCCCCGCCGGTGTCCTGATGGCCACGGCGAGCGCGTCGGGGATCGAGTGGTTGACGGCGAAGAACTCCACTTCGAACGCGCCGAGCCCGCGCCGCTCGCCTTCCTTCACCTCCACCAGCGTCGGCCGCTGCCGGTGTTCCTTGCACTTGGCCGCGAGCAGCGCCAGCGTGAAGCGCGAACCGTAGACCGGAAGGTCGGGCCGCATCCTGAGCAGGAAGGGCACCGCGCCGATGTGGTCCTCGTGCCCGTGGGTGAGCACGATGGCCTCGACCTCGTCGAGCCTGCTCTCGATGGCCCGGAAGTCCGGCAGGATCAGATCGACCCCCGGCTGTGCGTCCTCGGGGAAGAGCACACCGCAGTCGACGATGAGCAGCCGTCCCTCGTACTCGAAGACGGTCATGTTGCGGCCCACCTCGCCGATGCCCCCGAGGGCGACGACCCTGAGGCCGCCATCGGGCAGCGGAGGTGGAGTGTTATTGGGTCCTGGTCCGTTACCGAGCTGACTCACCGATGAATCGTCCCAACGCTGGTGTGTGTTGTCGGTGCGACGTAGGCGGCGGCCGAGTCGGCTTGCGCCACCCTTGAGCCCGCCCAGTCGCTTGTCGGGTGCTCTTCGAGCGGCACCCCGGCCTGGGTCAGATCGGCCGCGATGGCCTGGACCTGGTCGTCGCTCGCCGGCACGATCGGCAGCCTCGGCCCGCCGACGGCCATGCCACGCAGGCCGAGCGCCGTCTTGGCGAAGACGACCCCGCCGACCCTGGAGAAGGCGCGGTAGACGGCCAGCATGCCGCGATGGTTGGTACGCGCGGTGGAGGTGTCGCCGTCTTCGTATGCCTCGATCATCGCGCGGATGCGCCCCGCGACGACGTGCCCGATCACGCTGACCACTCCGGCCGCGCCGACCGACAACCACGGCAGGTTCAGCGCGTCGTCGCCCGAATAGTAGGCGAGGTGGGTGTTGGCAATGACCTCGCTGCCTGCCAGCAGGTCGCCCTTGGCGTCCTTGACGGCCACGATCCGGGGGTGCTCAGCGAGCCTGCGCAGCGTGTCGACCTCGATGGGCACGATGGAGCGCGGCGGAATGTCGTAGAGCATCACCGGCAGCGCCGTGGCCTCGGCGACGGTCGTGAAGTGCGCGTAGAGCCCCGCCTGGGTTGGCCGCGAGTAGTACGGGGTGACGACGAGCAGGCCGTGCGCGCCCGCCTTCTCCGCCTGCCTCGCCAGCTCCACGCTGTGCGCGGTGTCGTAGGTGCCGGCGCCCGCGACGATGGCGGCGCGGTCGCCCACCGCCTCGGTGACCGCCCTGATCAGGTCGGCCTTCTCGGCGTCGCTCGTCGTGGGGCTCTCCCCTGTCGTTCCGTTGAGAACGAGCCCGTCGTTGCCCAGCTCCAGCAGGTGCACGGCGAGCTCCTGGGCCCGCTTGAGGTCCACGGCTCCGTCGGAGTCGAACGGAGTGATCATGGCGGTGAGCACGCGGCCGAACGGTCTGCCCGGTGCAGCCGTCGGCGGGGTGGGCGGTGCAATCGACATGCTGCTGACGGTACCTCCTCACGCCGCTGCTCAGTGTGGCGACGGTACCGAAAAACAGGGACGGTGCCCGGATCCGGTCACGCCACGGATGATCCTTCGCGCCGGGGGCCTGCCGCCGGAATTCCTGCGGTGCGCAGGGACCCGTGCGCTCAGCGCAGCGTGCGGTCGAGCGCGCCGACCATCGTGCTGCCGTCCGCGGAGGACAGTACGCAGTAGACGGAGCGCTGCGCGTTCTCGCCGAGGTCGGGATCGGGCTCGCGGTCCCATTCCTGTTTCGTCGGGATCAGCGCCCGGTAGCGCAGTCCGGCCTTGCGGTCGTCGGGGATGCTGTTGGATTCGAACTCGATGGCGCAGTTGGCCTCCGCGAAGGCGGTGATCGTCGGCTGCCCCGGATATTCGGCGACCTCGGCTGCCATGTCCTCGGAGTCGACGCCCAGCGCGGTGGCGGAGT
The DNA here is from genome assembly GCF_002240355.1 of Prauserella marina. Taxonomy (GTDB): domain Bacteria; phylum Actinomycetota; class Actinomycetes; order Mycobacteriales; family Pseudonocardiaceae; genus Prauserella_A; species Prauserella_A marina. The sequence goes on along the minus strand of NZ_CP016353.1, from coordinate 2,287,806 downwards.
TGAAGAACTCGACGTGGTGCTGCGATCCGCAGTCGGTCCAGTTGGTCTCGGCCACCGGCTGCTTGGCGGTCAGCGGTGTGTTGAGGCAGTAGTAGCTTGTCGCGCGGTAGTCCAGCTCCGGAATGTCGCCGCCCTGCCCGTAGGTCATCGTCGGCAGCATCGCCTGGGGCTTGCCCTCCTCGGTCGTCGTCATCGACTTGCCGACGAAGAACGCGCCCGTCGCGAGACCGAGCGCGGCGACGACACCGAGCACGGTGGCGACCATCGCGCCCTTGCCCTTGCGTGGCACGGGATTCGGCCCGGATCGCACGGGGCTCCGGCTGGTCGGCAGGCCGCCGGCACCATGAGCCGCGCCGGGGTGCGGGTGGCCGCCCGGCGGGGTGGGCGGCTGGCCGAACTGCCCGGTGACGGGCCGGTGAGCGGGACCTCCCGCGTGCGGTGGCCGGTACCCGCCGTAGGGCTGGGTCGCGGGCGGTGCAGGTGGTGGCGCGGGCGCCTTCGTCGCCATCTCCAGCAGGGCCTTCGCCTGTTCCCCCGAGATCCTGGCCTCGGGGCTGGGGATGAGCATGCTCGTGATGGCCGAGGCGAGCGGGCCCTGCACCCTGCTCAGGTAGGGCACCTCGTTCATGATCGCGTGCAGTGTCGCGGCCGTCGTCGAGCGCTCGAACGGCAGCGAACCCTCGACGACGTAGAAGAGGGTGATCCCCAGCGACCACAGGTCGGAGGCGGCCAGCGCGTCGTGGCCCGCGATCCGTTCCGGTGCCATGAAGGCGGGCGAACCGACGATCATGCCGCTCGTCGTCAGCCTCGGATCGTCGATGGCCTGCGCGATACCGAAGTCGGTGAGCTTCACCCTGCCGTTGGCGGCGACCATGACGTTGCCCGGCTTCACGTCGCGGTGCACGATCCCCGCCGCGTGCGCGGTTTGCAGCGCGGAAAGGACCTGCTCGCCGATTCCGGCGGCCTGCTGGGCCGTCATCGGGCCGTTCCTGCTGATGAGCTCGGCCAGCGTCGGCGCCTCGACCAGCTCCATCACGATGAAGGTCGCGTCGCCCTCGGTCACCACGTCGTACACGGTGACCACCGCCGGATCGTTCAGCCTCCCACCGGTGCGCACCTCACGCAGCACCCGCTCCTGGAACACCGCGACGTCCTCGGGACCGTTGCCGAGTCTCAGTTCCTTGATCGCGACCTGACGGCCGATGACGGTGTCCTCGGCACGCCACACCACACCCATTCCGCCTCTGCCGAGTTCGGCGAGCAGGGCATATCTGCCTGCCACGGTCCGGGAGGAACCGGGAGTCCTGCCCTCGGCGTGGGTCTGCTCGTCAGTCACAGCATGTTCCTCCGTCGAATCGGAGTCCTCGGGCTATGGAAACTCCGCGACGCCGGGCCCCCAGCGAACGCGTCACCTGACCAGTTGAGCGACCGGCTGGTCGGGCAGGGTCCCGCCGTCGGCTCTCATCAGGAAGCACTGGATCGAACGGACCGGACCGTCGACGGAGTCCTCGTCGACGACGCGCTCCCACTCCTGCTGGGTCGGCACGAGTGCCTGGTATCGCAGGTTTTCCTTGTCCTTCGCCGGGACGTTGTTGCTGTGGAAGGCGGTCGCGCACCGCGCCTCACCGAAGGCGATCATCCGCTCGATGCCGGGATAGGTCGCGGTCTCCTGATCGTCGTAGGTGTCGGCGACGCTGACCGCGTTGGAACCCCAGAAGTACTCGGCGTAGTGCCGCGCCTCCTCGCAGTCGACCCAGTTGCTGTCGTCGATGGACCGGCCCTGCTCCAGCGGAGTGTTGAGGCAGCGGTAGTCGGTACTCGACGCCGAACCCACGACGGGTACGTCGCCGCCCGCGCCGAAGGTCATGGTCGGCAGCATCGCGTCGTCGACGGCGGGCGACCACACCGGCTTGCCGAGGAAGAATCCGGCCACCAGGAGGCCGACACCCACCAGAGCGGCGCCGATGAGCAACGGCTTCCTCGCCCGAGGGCGCCGGGTTTTCTCTTGCCCGGCGCCGAGCATCGTGTGCCCGCCGACCATCGTGTGCGGCTGGGCGCCGTAGAGCATCGTGTGCTGCTGGCCTCCCGGCGGCGTCGAGGCGGCCTGCTGCTGGGCAGCCATGCCGAGCAGTCCCTGCGCCTGTTCCGCGGTGATCCGGCCGTCCGGATTGGACACGAGCAGCCCCATGATCGCCGAGGCCAGCGGGCCCTGCGCGTGGGTGAGATAGGGCACCTCGTTCATGATCGCGTGCAACGTCGCCGCCGTCGTCGCCCGCTCGAACGGCAGGACGCCTTCCACGGCGAAGAACAGCGCGGCGCCCAGCGACCACAGGTCGGAAGCGGGCAGCGCGTCGTGGCCCGCGACGCGTTCGGGTGCCATGAACGCGGGCGAACCGACCAGCATGCCGCTCGTGGTGATGCGGGGATCGTCGACGGCCTGCGCGATACCGAAGTCGGTGAGCTTCACCCTGCCGTTGGCGGCGACCATGACGTTGCCCGGCTTCACGTCGCGGTGCACGATCCCCGCCGCGTGCGCCGACTGCAACGCCGACAGCACCTGGTGCCCGATGGAGGCGACCTGGTGCGGAGGCAACGGACCGTGCTGGCGGACCACATCGGACAGCGTCGGCGCCTCGACCAGCTCCATCACGATGAAGGTCGCGTCGCCCTCGGTCACCACGTCGTACACGGTGACCACCGCCGGATCGTTCAGCCTCCCACCGGTCCGGACCTCACGCAGCACCCGCTCCTGGAACACCGCGATGTCCTCGGTGCCCTCGGGAACCCGTAGTTCCTTGATGGCGACGTGGCGGCCGATGACGGTGTCCTCCGCCCGGGACACGACGCCCATACCGCCTCTGCCCAGCTCGCCGATCAGCGCGTAGCGGCCCGCGATCATGCGCGGTCCGGACGCCTGGTTCGGCTGGGTAGCCTGCGTCGGCTGCATCGCCTGCGTCGGCTGGTAGTACCCGTCACTCACCGTGGGTCCCCTCGTCGTGTGGCCACGATGTTAGCGAGGACGCTCCGCAACCGGGCGCACATGGGTCAGAGGTGCGCCACCTCATGCCCGGCCTTGCGCAACGCGGCGACCGCCCGCTCCAGGTCAACGGCTTTCACCAGCACGTGATCGGTCTCGAACGTGGAGAGGCTGAACAGGGCGACGCCAGCGGCGGCCAGCTCGCTCGACAGTGCCGCGATGATGCCCGTGAGCGTGAAAGCCAGCGGTCCGCGCACGCTCAGCAAGCACCAGCCCCGCTCGGCCTTCGCCCCCTCGGGCACGAGCCCGGCGGGGCAGACCACGGAGAGCTCCGACGGCGAGCGGGTGACCGAGACCAGCCCGGTCGCCGTGCCGTCGAAAAGGTGGGCGGGCACGGCGTCCGTCGCGGCCAGCGTGGCCACCGCGTACTCGCCGGGCTGGACGTCGATGGTGAGGCGGCGCATTGCTCCCGCGCTCAGCCTTCGAGGACGCGGGGGCTCGACGCGATCTCGGTGCCGTCAGGCAACGGCGAGATGGTGAAGTCGGCGAACACGTTCTCCGCCGCCTTCTGCAACTGCCGCAGGCACTCGACCGCGAGCGCGCGGATCTCGACGTCGGCGTGCTCCGTCGCCCTCATGGCGATGAAGTGCCGCCACGCGCGATAGTTGCCGGTGACCACGATGCGGGTCTCCGTCGCGTTGGGCAGCACGGCCCGCGCCGCCTGCCTTGCCTGCTTGCGCCGCAGCGTCGCGTTGGGCGCGTCGGCGAACTTCTCCTCAAGCCCCGCGAGCAGTTCGGTGTAGGCGTCGATGCTGGCCTGCGACGCGGCGAGGAACTTCTCGTGCAGTTCCGGATCGTTCGCGATGACGTCGGGCTCGACGAACGCGGCCTTGCGCTCAGGGACGTAGCGCTGCGAGAGCTGCGAATACGAGAAATGCCGATGCCGGATCAGCTCGTGCGTGAGCGAACGGGAGATTCCCGTGATGTAGAAGCTCACCGAACCGTGTTCCAGAACGGAGAGGTGACCGACCTCGATGATGTGGTCGATGTATCCGGCGTTGGTCGCCGTCTTGGGGTTGGGCTTCTTCCACGATTGGTAACAGGCCCTTCCCGCGAACTCGGCCAGTGCCTGTCCCCCGTCGGCGTCCGTTGTCCACGGCACGTCCTCCGGCGGGAAGAACTCCGTCTTCGCGATCAAGCTGACCTTGGGTGACACCGTCTCGGCCACGTTCGACTCCCTCCACCTCGCTGACGGGGGAAGCGTATCTCCCACGACCGACATCGCTCGGTGACATCACCAGACGCCATCACGCCGTCATACCCGCCTTGACTGACGTCACACATGACGTCATAGTGGCGTCATGGACTTGACTCCGTATCTCGACCGGTTGCGGGAGGACTTGAGCACCGCCGCCTCCGCCGGTGACGAGAACACGCAGCGCGCCGCCGCGATACTGGCCGCGGCGCTGGAACCGGCGGGCCGGCTCACCCTGATGAACGCACTGTCGGACCTCGCGGCCGAGGTCACGGCCAATCTGGCCGATCACGTGGTGGAGGTCAGGCTCGACGGCCGCGACCTCAGGGTCGTCGTCACCGGCGGCGGAGGGCGAACGGCAGACGAGCCGCCCCAGCCACCACCTCCGCCACCACCGCCCCCACCGCCGTCAGCTGACGCGGGTGACATCAGCCGCATCACGCTGCGGCTGTTCGAGCAGATCAAGTCGCAGGCCGAGCAGGCGGCCGCGGCGCAGGGCGTGTCACTCAACGCCTTCGTCTCACAGGCCGTGCAGGGCGCGCTGCACGGCGCACATCAGCAGCAGCAGCACCACTGGAAAGGCCAGAAAGCGGGTGGGAAGAAGTCCTACCTGCACGGCTGGGTGGAGGGATGATCATGAACGAGCGCCCTGACCTCGACGACGGCACCGAACCGACCGGCAAGGCCGACAGCGCCGACAGCGCTGCCGGCGCGGAGCGCGACGACCTCGTCCGTGCTCAGGCGTTCGACGCGGAAGGCCCGCTCGACGTCGACGTGGACATCACCGTCGGCAGCGTCGAGATCAAGCTTGGCGGGGATGGCGACTGTTCGGTCACCGTGCGGCACGATCCCACCGCGGGCGCCCCGTGGACCGAGGGAGTGTCGAACCTGCTGAACTGGGTCGGCGAACGATTCGGGTCACAGCTCGGCAACCCGCTCGGCGCCGAGTTCAACGGCTCCCCCGCCGAGGCCGTCCAGCAGGCGAGGATCGAGAAGACCGGCAACCGGCTCGTCGTCCGCGCGGCGAAACCGCTGCCGCTGCGCAATGTGCCGCTGGCGGTCACCATCACGGCCCCGTCCGGTTCGAACGTCAAGGTGCACACCGGAAGCGCCAACATCACCGTCGCGGGCGCCACGGGCAGGATCGACCTCGCCACCGGCTCCGGGTACGTATCGGCCGAGCAGGCCGACGGCGCGGCGACGGTGCGCACCGGAAGCGGTTCCGTGCGGCTCGGCCCCGTGCCAGGTGGTCTCCAGTTGCGTTCGGGCAGCGGTGACGTCGAGGTGGGCGCGCTTGGCGGCAGCGCGACCGTGGCGACCGGCACCGGTGACGTGTGGCTGGGCGCGACCTCCGGCCAGGTGCTGGTGCGGACCAGCAGCGGCAGCCTCACGGTCGCCGACGCGGCGGAGGGATCGATCGAGGCAACGACGGGGGCGGGCAACGTCAGGGTCGGCGTCCGCACCGGGGTGGCGGCGGAGATCGAGTTGTCGTCCGGCTCCGGGCAGGTCGCCAGCGAACTCGATGTCGCCGAGGCGCCACCGGCGGGAGCGGTGCCGCTCAGCGTGCGGGCCCGTACCGGTTCCGGCGACGCCGTCGTGAGCAGGGCCGCGAGCTGACGGGGGCGCGGGGCTCGCGCGGCGGTGCGCGAGTCCCCCGCCCGTCGGCGAGTCCCGCCCACACACCCGCGAGATCCGCGCCCCCACCGCCGAGATCCGCGCCCACGACGGCGAGATCCGCATCCGGGCGCGCAAGATCCGCACTCACGCAAGCGAGGTGCGCGTCTGGGTGGCCGAGATCCACGTCTGTGCTGCCGAGATCCGCACTCAGGCAGGCGAGATCCGCACCGGAACCGAGACCCGCGCTCAGGTGGGTGAGATCCGCACCATGCCGCGAAACCCCGCCCCGTCGGTGAACCGCCACCCATGCGCGAGTCCCCCGCCCGTCGGCGGGTCCCGCCCTCACACCCGCGAGATCCGCGCCCCCACCGCCGAGATCCGCGACCAGGACGGCGAGATCCGCATCCGGGCGCGCGAGATCCGCGCCCAGAACAGCGAGACCCGCGCCCGCACCGCCCAGAACCGCGCCCGGGCGGTCGAGAACCGTGGCGCTCAGCCCACGATCGCCCGCAACGGTGCTGCCAGATCGCCTCGCTGCCCCGCCACGACGCCGTCGAGTTCCTGCCAGGCGGCCATCAATCGCAGCTCCCCCGCCAGCTCACTGGCCACCCTCGCCTGATCGGCCCCGGGTTCGAGGAACGCGCCCTGCACCCTCAGCACCCCTCGCGCACGGTCGGCCTTCAGATCGACACGCGCCACCAGTTCCCCGTCGAGCAGGAAGGGGAAGACGTAGTAGCCGTGGACCCGTTTCGCCTCCGGCACGTAGATCTCGATGCGGTAGTGGAAATCGAACAACCGCTCGGTGCGCGCCCGCTCCCAGATGAGCGGATCGAAAGGACACAGCAGCGCCCTTCCCGTGATGGCGCGCGGCGCCTGCGCTCCCCGCGCCCGGTACGCCTGCTGCCGCCAGCCCTGTACCCGCACCGGTTCCAGCTCACCGGCCTCGACGAGTTCCGCGATCGCCTGCCGCGTGGTCTGGGGTCCGAGCCGGTAGTAGTCACGAAGATCGGTTTCGGTCGCCACGCCCAGCGCCGTCGCCGATCCGGCGACGAGCCGCCGCGCCCCTTCCTCCGCGTCGACCCGGGTGGCGAGTACCTGGGGCGGCAAGACGCGCTCGGGAAGGTCGTAACAGCGTTCGAACGCCTTGCGGGTGCCCGTTGTCAGCCGCCCCACGCCGAAGAGCCATTCGCAGACGTTCTTGACATCCGAGCGCTGCCACCACGTTCCGGGCGCCCGCTTGGAGGCACCCACGATCTCGCGCTCGATGGCTCCGGCCCCGATGGGCCCGAACTCCTTGACCACGGCGAGCACGTCGTCGACCAGGCCGGGCGACTCGTCGACGACCTTGGTGTAGTGCCGCCACCAGCCCGGCCGCTTTGCCCCCGAATGCAGCAGCGGCCAGTCCTCGACCGGTATCAGGCTCGCTTCGTGCGCCCAGTTCTCCACGAGCAGCCTCGGTTTTCGCGCCGTGTCCTTCCACGCCGCGTCGTCGATCAGCGAGGGATCGTAGGCACCGAGCCTGGCGAACACGGGCGCGTAGTGGGCGCGCACGGCCACGTTGACGGAATCGAGTTGGATGAGCCGGACCCGCGACAACATGCGCTGAAGGTGGCGCCTCGTCGGCGCTCCCCTCGGCCTCTGGTCGGCGAACCCCTGAGCCGCCAACGCGGTGCGGCGGGCCACCGCGACACTGATCGTCCTCACGAATCAGCATGCTGCCAGCACCCACCGACAGTCTCCGAGATAGGTTGCGAACATGAGCACCGCCGCCGTCCGCGTGGCCACTGTCGACGACGCCGCGGAGATCGCCCGCATCCAGTTGACGACATGGCAAACCGCCTACGCCGACGTGCTCGGCGAGAAAGTCGTCGAGACACTGGACATCGACGAGCTGACCCAGCGCTGGTCGGCAGCCGTCGAACACCCGGGGACCGACCTGCTGCTCGCCACGGAGGGCGAGTTCGTCGTCGGGTTCTGCATCGCGGGCCCCGCCCCTGAATCCGAGGTCGCGGCGGCCGACGGTTCCTTACCCTCCGATGCCGGCACGGTCGGGCTGATCGCCACGCTCCTGGTGGAACCCCGCTGGGGACGCAGGGGGCATGGCGGGAGGCTGCTGGCCGCCGCCGCGTCCGCGCTGTCGGCCAGGGGCGCCGAACGCGGTGTCACCTGGGTCGTGCAGTCTGATTCGGCTTCGCTGGCCTTCTTCCGGGGCGCGGGCTGGCATCCGGACGCGACGGTGCGCACGCTCGACACCGGCGAGACCACGGTCCGCGAGCTGCGTCTCACCGGTGGTCTCGACCTGAAGCTGACCGACAACTAGCCACGTACTCTCACGCGGACCAGCACACCCGGGGCACCGGTAGCGAGACCGGCACTCTGCGCTACCGTGCCTGCCTCGGTACACCGGCAGGCGGAACGCCTCCCCTTCACCGGGTCCTTTCCCGTTTTCACACCGGACGTAGCAGGTCGGCGTTACGGTGAGCTGTCCTCGTTCGCTGGGAGGCATGTCGCTTGCTCACATGGCTGTTCGTGACGTTCGGTGTCGCCTTCGGCTCCGCCGTCCTCCCGGTCGTCAGCATCGAGGTGTTCGTCATCGGCCTGATGACGAGCGACGAGAGCATCCCGTGGCTCGCCGTCGGTGCCGTCGTCGCGGCGGGGCAGGTCATGGGAAAACTGCTCTACTTCCTCGCCGCGCGCGGGTCGATCACCCTTCCCGCTTTCCTGCACGACCGGCTCCACCGGCGCCGCCAGTCGCCGCCGAGTGAGCGCAGGGAGCGCAGGCACCTGCGCACGAAACGGATCCGGCGGTGGCTCGAATCGGTGCGCGAACGCTGCCACCGGCACCCGCACTGGATGACGAGTACCTACGGATTCAGCGCGCTCGTCGGGCTGCCCCCTTTCATGGCGACGAGCGTGCTGGCCGGGCTGGTGCGCATGCGGATGTCCATGTTCGTCACGGCCGGGCTGCTCGGCAGGTTCGTCCGGTTCAGCGTGGTCGCCGCCTCACCGGCCGTGTTCGCGGGGATCTTCCGCGCGTAAGGCTCACCCCGGCAGCAGCCGGTCGGCGGCGCGGCGGACGTGCTCGGCCGCGCCGGCGAGCGCGCTCCGCTCGTCCTCGCGCACGGACCAGCGCTCCACGTGGCTCACCCCGCCCGCGCCGAGCACGGCGGGCAACGTGACGAACGATTCGGCGAGCCCGTAGTGACCGGCACCCTCGCATCCGGTGAAGACCGAAACCGGGAGCACACCGCCCTCCCGCATCGCGGTCACCATCACGGCGACCCCGCTCGGCGTCGCCCAGCCGCTGCTGCGCCCTGGCGACAACGCCGACCAGCGCGCGAACCAGCCCCTGACGTCGGCGTCGACCCGCTCACGCGCCTCCGGCGTGAGCTCGGCCGGCTCGCCGTCGACGAGAACACCGCCGTACAACGGAACCTGGCCCGCGCCGTGTTCGCCGAGTACCCACGCGCTCACCCGCGAGGCCGGCACCCCGAGTTCGCGCGCCACCGCCATGCTCAGCCTCGCGCTGTCGTTGAGGCTGTACCCGAGGATGCGTTCCGGCGGCAGCGAGGTGGCCCTTCGCAGGCATTCGGCCATGACGTCGACGGGATTCGTCAGCAACAACACCACCCCGCCCTCGGCGCAGCAGCGTTCCAGCACGGGCACGAGCCCGCTCAGCAACTCCCAGTTGGCCGCGAGGAAATCCGCCCTGTCACCGGTGGGCACCTCGGGTACCGACGCGGCGACGACGGTCAGCTCGCAGGGACCGAGTTCGCCCGGAGTCGCGAGCACGAACTCGGTGTCCACTTCGGACCCGACCACCCTCGCCGATTCGGCGATGTCGATGAGGTGGGCGCGCGCCAGGTCGGTGCGGGGGTCACTGGCGACGATCCGTTGCACGGCACCGGTTTTCGCCAGCTCGTGCACGACGCCGGAGCCGACGACCCCCGCGGCGCCGAGCACGGTGACCGTGTGCGGCCCGCTCACGCCGTCCGGTAGGTGTCCCATGTCCGCTCCGTGAATTCGATGCCGTGCCCGGGACGGTCGGGGACGAGCACGTGGCCGTCCTCGACCCTGATCGGTTCGGTGGTGAACGCGTCGAGGAAGGGAAAGTGCTCGACGTAGGTCGCCGATGGCAGCGCGGCGGCAACGTGGACGTGCAATTCGGTCATGAAGTGCGGCGCGAACCCGAGCCCGTGCGCCGCGGCGAGCTCGCCGATCCGCATGGTCTCGGTGATCCCGCCGACCATGCACGCGTTGGGCTGCAACACATCGAGGGCTCCGGCGTCGACGAACGCCGTGAACTCGCCCGCGCTGCACAGATGTTCACCACTGGCCACCGCCATGGGCAGCGCCTCGGCGAGCCGCCTGTGCGCGCCGACGTCGTCGCTGAGCACCGGTTCCTCGAACCAGTACACGTCGTAGTCGGCGAGCCTGCGGCCGAGCCACAGCGCGCTCGGCAGGTCGAGCCTTTCGTTGGCGTCACACATGATGCGGACCTCGTCGCCGAGCGCGGCCCTGACCGCGCCGACCCGGTCGAGGTCTGCGGCAGGGTCCATGCCGACCCTGAGTTTGACCGCGCCGAAGCCCTCGTCGACGTAGCCCTGGGACAGTTCGACGAGTTCGGCGACCGGCAATAACGGGGACGCCTTGCCGGAGCCGTATCCGGGGACGCGGTCGCGTACCTGCCCGAGTTCGGCGGCCAGCGATTGCCCGTGCAGCCGGGCCCGCAGGTCCCACAGCGCGATGTCGACGGCGGCGATGGCGAAGGAGTTGAGTCCTCGTCCCATCCGGTGCGTGATGCGCCTGAGGTCCTGCCAGATGAGCTTCGTGTCGGCGGTGCTCCTGCCGAGTACCCGGGGCAGCACCACGTCGTCGAGCAGCGCCTTGACCGCGCTTCCGCCACCGAAGTCCGCCGTGAAGGCGAATCCGGTGCCCCGCTCTCCGTTCTCCGTGTACAGCGTGACCCCGGCGAGTTCGTGATGAGCGTCGTCGAAGTCCCTGCTCGTGCGCACGAACGGAAGCCGGAGGATCCAGGTTTCCGCCTTGCTGATCTCCATGAGATGCCTTTCTTCCCAGTGGCTGGTTCAGTGCGAAAGCTTCACGCCGAGGAACCGCCTCGCCAGCAACACGATTCCGAGATTGACGGCCAGCACCACGACCGAAAGCGCCCCCATGAGCTGGAATCGCGATTCCGCGGCGAGGTTGTAGAGCACGACGGGCGCGACGCTGTTGGTTCCCGTGTAGAGGAAGATCGAGATGTCGAGTTCGCGGAACAGCAACACGAAGTTTAGTACCGCGACCGACAGGATCGGGCCGCGCAACAGCGGAACGGTGACCCTGCGCATCGTTTCCGACCACGAGGCACCGAGGCTGCGCGCCGCCTCCTCGGTTTCCCCGCCGAGTTGCGCGAAACCTGCGTGGATGTAGGTGAAGGACTGCGGCACCACCCTGATCAGGTAGGCCAGCAGCATGATCGCGACGGTGCCGCCGATCCAGAACGGCTGCCCGCTGAACGCGATGATCATCGCGATACCCAGTATCGCTCCCGGAAAAGCCAGCGGCGCGAGCATCGCGGGCTGGATGACCCCGGTGAACCGGGATCTGGCGCGGGAAACCAGCCAGGCGGCCAGAACGGCGAACACGATGCTGCCCACCGTGGCGACCACCGAGATCCACAGGCTGTTCCAGAACGAAAGCATGATCTCCGGCTGATCGAACAACGCGCGATAGTTGTCGAAAAGGACGAGGTTGTCCCAGCTCAACGGCAGCCCGATGGCTTTGCGGAACGAGGTGAGCAGCAGCACCCCGAACGGCAGCACGACACTGATCATGATGACGGCGAACCCGCCGAGGAACGCGAGCCAGCGCCAGCGGCCGAGCTGGATTCTGCGCTGCTGCCCCGGTTTCCCGCCGACCGTCGTGTAGCGCCTGCGGCCGTATAGCCTGCGCTGCAAGACGAGCAGGCCGCCGAGCACGACGAGTACCGGCAGCGCCAGCACGGCCGCGTACTCGATGCGCGGCGGGAACGACATCAGTTGCAGCATCGCCGTGGGAATGGTCTGGAAACCCACCGGACCGCCGAGCAGCGCGACCGGCCCGAAGATCACGAAGGCACTGATGAACACCAGCAGTGAGCCGGAGAAGACGGGCGGCAGGATCAGCGGCAGCACGATCCTGCGCAACGTGTGCCAGCGACCCGCGCCCAGCGACGCCGCGGCCTCCTCCAGCCGGGAATCCATGTTGTCCAGCGCGTCGGTGACCGGGAGGAAGATCAGCGGATAGAGGAAGAACGACAGCACCAGAACGATGCCCTGCGGGCCGAAGATGTTGAAGGCCGGTAGCCCGAGCGGGGTCAGCACGTACTGGTTGAGCAGGCCGTTACGCGGGCCCAGCAACAGAATCCAGCCCATCGCGGCGATGAAGCCGGGTGCGGCGAAGGTGAGCACCGCCACCGAGCGGAAGAACTTTCTCGCCGGCATGTCGGTGCGACTGACGAAGAACGCGAACGGTACCGCGATCAGCAACGCGCCCGCCGTCGTCGCCAGCCCGATCCACAACGAGTTGAAGATCGCCTCGATGATGCCGGGCTCGGCGAGCGCGGCCGAGTAGTTGCCGAGCCCGAGCACCCCGGTGTCGCCGATCTGGAGGCTGCGCCACACCAGCCCGCCGACGGGGACGGCCACGAGGAAGAAGGCACCGACGCACCACAGCACCGGTAGTCCTTTTTCGACGGTGAACCGTCTCCCCCTCACTGGCGGCGCTTCCGACATGGTCAGCACGGCTCAGCTCCCCACGGCGGAGGAAAACGCTTGCACCAGCTCGTCCTTGCGCTCCGACAGCTCGCGGGCGTCGACGACGACGAGCCGGTCCTCGGTGAGTTCCTCGGCCTCTTCCGGCTCAGGCAGTCCCGAAAGGACCGCCCTTGAGCCCGCCTCCACCTGCGCGGCCTGGAACTCCTCGCTGAGCTGGAACCGCACGAGCAGCCGCGCCGCGGCGGGGTGCTGGGCCTGTGCCAGCGCTCCGACGTAGGAGGGCACCGCGCCGATCTCACCCTCTGGGTAGCCGATCGTCAGAGGTTCACCCGCCTCGCGCGCGGTGGCGATGTCGGCCTCGACGCCGGGGATGCCGAAGTCGGCCTCACCGGTTGCCACGAGCTGGGTCAGCGCGAGCGCGGAGTCGGTGACCAGGGTGTCGGCGTCCCCGAGTCCCGGCAGGAAACCACCGTCGATGCGTTCCATGGCGGCGACGAAGGTCAGCGCGGCCCCGGAGGAACGCGGATCGGCGACCGCGAAGGTATCGGACCGTTCGGCGAGTTCCTTCCAGGTCTTCGGCGCGGTCGCCGGATCGACGCTGGCCTCGTTGTAGGAGTAGCCGAGCGCACCCCAGGTGAAGGGAAGGTAGGACTGAGTTTCCTCGCCGCGCAACGGGGCGAGGATCGCGTCGCGGTCGGCGATGGCCGGGTCGGCGAGGACGTCCTCTTCCTCCCACACCCGCAGGGTCGCCTCGTCGTTGAGACTCACGACGTCGAATTGCGGCGAGCCAGCGGTGAGCTGCGCCTGGGTCTTCTGCGCGATGTCACCGGAATTCTCCCTGACGAAGGTCACCTTGATGCCGTACTTCTCGGTGAACTTGTCGGCGAGCAACTGGGCTTGCGCTCTGGTGTGACCTCCAGCGCCGAGTACGACCTCGCCTTCCTCCTTGGCCATGGCGACGAGTTCTTCCTCCGACGTGGGCAGGTCTGTGGCTCCGCTCGTGTCCGGCGGGCCACAGGCGGCGAGCGCGGCGGCGGTGGTGAGCGCGGTCAGCAGCGTGGCCGCGGCGGTCAGCGGCCGGGACATCACCCGGCGGGGACGCGATAAGGGACTGTTCACAATGGTCATCTCCGGTCGGCGTTGACGGCGCGATGAACGGGAAAACGGTTCAGCGGGAGCTGACCGCGGAATCGGGACGCGGCGCCGCCGTGGCGGCGAGAGCATCGGTGTTCGTAGCGGGGGTTCCGGTCTCGTCGAGCACGCTGGCGGCGAGTGGAGCGACGGCGAACGACACGGCGGTTCCGTGGGCCAGTGGCCGGTGGGCGCGTTCGACGACGCGCAGCGGTTCGGCCAGAGCGGGAATGTCGACTACGTAGTGCACCTCGTCGCCGAGGAACACCGATTCGCGCACGGTTCCCGTCCATGGTCCTTCCTGACGGTCCAGCTCGGTCAGCGTCAGATCGACCGGCCGCACGCACACGGTGACGTCCTCGCCTTCGGGCAGCGGCGCCTCGGTGCCGCGCACGGCGACCGGTTCACCGGAGCCGAGCCGGACCCGCGCGTCCGTACCGCCGTGCGAGGACGTCACCACGGCCGGCAGGAAGTTGGCCTGTCCCAGTGACAGCGCGACGAACCGGTTGCGGGGCCGCTGGTACAGCTCGGCCGGTGAGCCAATCTGTTGTACGTTCCCCTGTTTGAGCCCCACGATGCGGTCGGCCAAAGCGAGCGCCTCGATGCGATCGTGGGTGATGTAGATCATCGTGATGTCGAATTCTCGTTGTATGCGGCGGATCTCCAGCCGCATGTCCTCCCGCAACCTGGTGTCCAGATTGGACAGTGGTTCGTCGAGGAGCAGCACCTTGGGGTCGGTGATCAATGCGCGGGCCAGCGCCACCCGTTGCTGCTGACCGCCGGAGAGTTCGTGCGGATACCGCTCGCCGAGCCCGTCGAGCTGGACCTGTTCCAGCGTCGCCGCCACGCGCGCGGCCAGCCCTTTGCGGGCACCACTGGCCTTGCGCCTGCGGACGGTGAGGCCGAAGCCGATGTTGTCGGCAACCGTGAGATGCGGCCACAGCGCGTAACTCTGGAACACGACGCCGACGTCCCGGTGTTCCGGCGGCACGAAAACGGCGCGGTCGGCGACGACCGAACCGCCCAGCGCGATACTTCCCCTCGTCGGCCGCTCGAACCCGGCCACCATGCGCAGCGTGGTGGTCTTGCCGCAGCCGCTCGGGCCGAGCAGCACCACGGATTCGCCTGCCGCGATACGCAGGTCGAGGCCCGCGACAGCGGGAACCTCGCCGAAGTTCTTGTGCACGTCGTCGAAGATCAGGTCGGACACTCGACACCTCCTTGTGCCGTCTCCTGGCACAATTTGGAATATTGTCCCTTCATACGGCACGATCAGCATCAGGGTGGTTTCGCCGGAAGTCAAGAAGCTGACCCGAGTTACGCCACACGCACCGCGAACCCCGGAGCGCGTCAACCGGGGTTCGAGATGCGCAGTACTCTGCCCCCGGGAAGGAACATGCGAGTAATCACGACGGCATTCCAGGTTCTGGAGACGGTCGCCGCTCACCAGCCGATCGGCGTGAGTGAGCTCGCCCGCCTGCTCGACCTGCCCAAAAGTACGGTTCAGCGCGCGCTCGGGGCGCTGCACGAGGTCGGCTGGGTCGAACAGGAACTCGGCGGCTCCCGCCGCTGGGTCCAGACGACCAAGCTACTGGCGCTCGCGAGCAGGGGCGGTGGCGTCGGGCTCAGGGAACGCGCGATGCCGGTGATGCGGCAGTTGTCCGACCTGACCGACGAGAACGTGCACCTTTCCGTCCACAGTGGACGCGGGGTCACCATCATCGAGAAACTGGAGAGCAGCAAGAGCGTCCGCCCGCACGACCCGCTCGGCGTCGTGGCACCCATTCACGCCAGCTCGACCGGCAAGGCGATCCTCGCGTGGAGCCCTCCCGAAGAACTCACCGCGCTCTTCTCCGAGACCCTTGAGGGATTCACCGAGCGCACCATCGTCGACGAGACCGCGCTGCGCGACGAGCTGCGCGCGATCAGGGAACGCGGTTACTCGGCCAACACCGGGGAGTGGCGCGACGACATCCGCGGTGTCGCGGCGGCCATCATCGACTCCGACGGCAGGGCGCGAGCGGCCATCAGCCTCGCGGTACCGGCACATCGCCTGCCGGACGACCAGATTCCCACACTCGGCGAACTCGTCCGCGACACCGTGGCGAGACTGTGCGCGCCGCTGCCGGACGACGCGGCGCCATGAGCGTCCCCACCGTCGGCCTCGTCGTCCCGCCCGCCGCGGGAAAAGTGCCTGCCGACGCGGCCGTGCTCTACCCGCATTCGCCCCGGTTCGTCGCGCGCGGTCTCGGTCTCGTCGACATGGCACCGCACGATTACGATCGCGCGCTCGGCAACCTCGACGACGCCGTGGAGGGTCTGCTGCGCGCCGGCGCGAGCGCGGTGTCGCTCATGGGCACGTCACTGTCGTTCTACCGGGGCGAGGCAGGGCACGCCGATGTGCTGCGCAGGCTGGATTCACTCACCGGAGGACTGCCCGTCTCGACGATGGCCGCCGCCGTCGTGCGCGCGCTGAGACTCCTCGGCGCGCGCGACATCGCGGTCGGTTCCGCCTACACCGGTGAGGTCGCCACCCGCCTTGCCGCGTTCCTGACCGGTGAGGGCTTCCGGGTACTCGCTCGCGAGGAACTCGCGATCACGCGGATCGACGCGCTCTCCGGTGTCGGCGCCGAACGGCTGGGCACGCTCACCGCGAGCCTGCTCACCGCCGCTCCTTCCGCCGACGCGGTGCTGTTGTCCTGTGGAGGACTGGACACGCTCGGCGTCATCCCGTCGCTGGAACACCGGTACGGGCTGCCTGTCGTCGCCAGTTCCCCCGCCGGGTTGTGGGACGCGGCCGGACTCGTCGCGCCTGGCGTGCGCGGCCGTCACGACAGCAGGCTGTTCGCGACGCCCTGAACGCGCTCAGCGGTCGGCGGCCTCCAGTTCGACGGCCTTGCGCATGGTGGCGCGTGCCCTGCTCCGGTCACCGGCGATGTCGTAGGCGTAGGCGAGCCGGTACCAGCCTCGCCAGTCGCCGGGATCGGCTTCGAGCTCGGCCTTTCGCTCGTCGAACCAGGCGTCGGCGGCGGCGCGATCGACCCTGCCAGAAGGTCTCCTCGGCAGGCCGGACACGTCGGGAAGCCCTTCCTCGGCCTCCAGCCTTCGCGCCAGTTGTTGTATCCGGGTACCGGAGCGCCACGTGGTGACGAGCATCCACACGCCGAGCAACGGCAGCACGAACACCGCGACGCCGAAGACGACGGCCATCGGCTCGCCGGTGCGCATCAGCGCGACTCCCCTGCCACCGAGCAACACCAGGTACACCGCGACGGCGGCGGTGAGCAGGATGGCGACGTTGCGGGCTCTCATGGCGTACTCACAGGTCGAGCACGTTCTCAAGGCCCACCGTCAGTCCAGGGCGGGAACCGACGGTGCGAACGCCGAGCAGCACGCCCGGCATGAACGACACCCTGTCCAACGAGTCGTGCCGGATGGTCAGTGTCTCGCCCTCGGCTCCGAACAGGATCTCCTCATGGGCGACGAGCCCGGGGAGCCGTACCGAGTGCACCCTGACGTCGTCGACGTCGGCGCCGCGGGCGCCCTCGATACCGGAGGTCGTGGCGTCGGCGGCGGGCCCGCGCCCCGCATCGGCTCGCGCCAGCGCGATCAGCCGCGCGGTGTGCGCGGCGGTTCCCGACGGCGCGTCGGCCTTGCGGTTGTGGTGCAGTTCGATGACCTCGGCCGCGTCGTAGAACCGTGCCGCCTGCTGCGCGAATCGCATCGCCAGCACGGCGCCGAGCGCGAAGTTGGGCGCGATGAGCACGCCGAGGTCCGGCTTGCCCGCGAGCCAGCCGGACAGCGTGGCGATCCGCTCGTCATCGAATCCGGTGGTGCCGACGACGGCGTGCAATCCCGCGTCGACGGCAAAGCGCAGGTTGTCCATGACGGCGTCTGGCCGGGTGAAGTCGATGACGACCGTCGCCTTCGCGTCGGTGACGGCGGAAAGCGAGTCGCCGGAACCGACGGTGGCCACGAGTTCCATGTCCGCCGCGGCCTCGACCGCGCGCACGGTCTGGGCGCCCATCCTGCCGTCAGGGCCGAGCACGGCGACCCTGATGGGCGCCTCACTCGATGCTGGAGCGGTCATGCGATCACCTCGTGCAGATCATGGGGCAGGTCGTCGTCGTGAGCGTACGGTCCGACGACGACGGCGGTGGGCGCCGTCCCCCTCGGCCGCAGCAGCGAACGGGCCAGCAGCGACACGTCCTCCGTCGTGACGGCGTCGATGCGCGCCAGCGTGTCGTCGACGCTCAGGTACTGCCCGTAGTTCAGTTCGTTCTTGCCGAGCCGGTTCATCCGGGACGCGGTGTCCTCCATGCCGAGCACCAGCATGCCCCTGATCTGGCCCTTCGCCCTGGTGACCTCGGCGTCGGTGAGACCGTCCTCGCCGAGCCGCCCGAGCACCTCGCGCACGACGCGGCTCACCTCACCGAGGCGCTCCGGCTGACAGCCCGCGTACACCGAGAGGTGCCCGGTGTCGGCGTAGCTGGCGACCGAGGAATACACCTGGTAGGCCAGTCCCCTGCGTTCCCTGATCTCCTGGAACAGCCGGGAACTCATGCCGCCGCCGAGCGCGGTGTTGAGCACCGAAAGCGCGAACCGCCGCTCGTCGTGCCTGTTCAGCGAGCGGAGCCCGAGCATGAGATGGGCCTGCTCGGTGTCGTCGGGCCGCAGCACGAGCTTGCCGACGTCGGCAAGCCTCGCCCTGCCCTTCCGGGGAGCCACGGGCGTCGCGGTGCCGGAAAGCCGCTCGCGCAAGGCTTTCCTGACCAGCCGCACGACCGCGCCGTGCTCGACGTTGCCCGCGACCGAGAACACCATCTTCGGCAACCGGTAG
Organism: Prauserella marina; assembly: GCF_002240355.1. Taxonomy (GTDB): domain Bacteria; phylum Actinomycetota; class Actinomycetes; order Mycobacteriales; family Pseudonocardiaceae; genus Prauserella_A; species Prauserella_A marina. Next base: position 2,269,231 of record NZ_CP016353.1, on the reverse strand, counting down.
CGGCGCCGGTAGAACCCGCGCAGCGCGACCGGAGACATCCCGGTGATGGAGTTCTCCGTGCCGAGCACCGACCTGCCGAGCGGATGCCCGGCAAGGATGGTCTCGGTGAACGTCTCGTGCAGCAGGTCTTCGGGATCGTCGTCGCGCATGGCGATCTCCTCGAGCACCACGCTGCGCTCGGTGTCCACATCGGAATCAGCGCACGTGGCGTCGAAGACGACGTCGGTCACCAGATCGACGGCGAGCGCGAGGTCGCTGTCGAGGACCTGCGCGTAGAAGCAGGTGTGTTCCTTCGCGGTGAACGCGTTCAGTTCGCCGCCGACCGAGTCGATCTCCTCGGCGATCTGGGTGGCGTTCCTGCGGCCAGTTCCCTTGAACAGCAGGTGTTCCAGGTAATGCGCCGCGCCGAGCACCGTCTGGTTCTCGTCACGGGAACCCACCCCGACCCAGAGGCCGACGGTGGCCGAACGTACCCCCGGCACGCTCTCGGTGACCACTCTGAGCCCGCCGGGTAACACCGTCCGCTTGACCAGTGAACCGTCCGAAGCGGACTCCAGCGTTCGGGTACTGCCCACGGGCTGCTCGTGCCCGGGAATCGTGCGCGCCATGAAACCTTGTCGACTGTGCTTCAGTCCTGCCCGGTTCCCGCGAACAGCGGGAACCGGGCAGGACGTGGCGAATAGATGTGCGGATGAAGCCGAGCGTCAGCTCGCGTCAGCCGTGTTCTCCGCGCCCTTGGCGTTCTCGGAGTTCTCGGCGCTGTCTGCCTTTTCGCCGCCTTCGGCCGCGTTGTCCTCGTCCTCCTTGACCAGGATGAGGCTGATCTTGCCGCGGTTGTCGATGTCGGCGATCTCGACGCGCAGCTTGTCGCCGACGTTGACGACGTCCTCGACCTTGCCGATGCGCTTGCCGTTGCCCAGCTTCGAAATGTGCACGAGGCCGTCCTTCCCGGGCAGCAGCGAGACGAACGCGCCGAACGCGGCCGTCTTCACCACGGTACCGAGGAAGCGCTCGCCCACCTTCGGGAGCTGCGGGTTGGCGATCGCGTTGATCTTGTCGATCGCGGCGTCGGCGGAGGGACCGTCGGCTGCGCCGACGTAGATGGTGCCGTCGTCCTCGATGGAGATGTCGGCCCCGGTCTCCTCCGTGATCGAGTTGATCATCTTGCCCTTCGGGCCGATGACCTCGCCGATCTTGTCCACCGGGATCTTGACGCTCGTGACGCGCGGAGCGTACGGGCTCATCTCGTCGGGGCCGTCGATGGCCTCGGCCATCACCTCAAGGATGGTGTGCCGTGCGTCCTTCGCCTGGTTGAGCGCACCGGCCAGCACGTCGGACGGGATGCCGTCGAGCTTGGTGTCGAGCTGCAACGCGGTGATGATGTCCTTGGTGCCCGCGACCTTGAAGTCCATGTCGCCGAAGGCGTCTTCGGCACCGAGGATGTCGGTCAGCGCGACGTAGCGGGTCTCGCCGTCCACCTCGTCGGACACCAGGCCCATGGCGATACCGGCGACGGACGCCTTCAGCGGGACACCCGCGTTGTAGAGGCTCATCGTCGAGGCGCACACCGAGCCCATCGACGTGGAGCCGTTGGAGCCGAGCGCCTCGGAGACCTGCCGGATGGCGTAGGGGAACTCGTCGCGCTTGGGCAGCACCGGCACCAGCGCACGCTCGGCGAGCATGCCGTGGCCGATTTCGCGGCGCTTCGGCGAACCGACGCGCCCCGTCTCGCCGGTGGAGAACGGCGGGAAGTTGTAGTGGTGCAGGTAGCGCTTCGTCGTCTCCGGCGACAGCGTGTCGAGCTGCTGCTCCATCCTCAGCATGTTCAGCGTGGTGACGCCGAGGATCTGGGTCTCACCACGCTCGAACAGCGCCGAGCCGTGCGCGCGCGGGATGACGGCGACCTCGGCGGCGAGCTGCCGGATGTCGGTGAGGCCACGGCCGTCGATGCGCACCTTGTCGCGCAGGATGCGCTGGCGGATCAGCTTCTTGGTCAGCGCCCTGAACGCGGCGCCGATCTCCTTTTCCCTGCCGTCGAACGTCTCGCCCTCGCCGACGCCGACCTTCTCCAGCACGGCGGCCTTGACCTCGTCGGTCGCGTTGTCGCGGTCCTGCTTGCCCGCGATGGCCAGCGCCTTGGTCAGCTCGTCGGTCGCGATCGCGGCGACGGCGTCGAAGGCGTCGGGCTGGTAGGCGAGGAACTGCGGGAAGTCGCCGGTCGGCTTGGCCGCCGCGTCGGCGAGCCGCGCCTGCGCCTCGCACAGCACCTTGATGAACGGCTTCGCCGCGGCGAGCCCTTCGGCGACCGACTGCTCGGTCGGCGCGGTGTTACCCGCGGCGATGAGGTCGAGGGTGTTCTCGGTGCCCTCGGCCTCGACCATCATGATCGCGACGTCGTTCTCGACGATCCGGCCGGCGACGACCATGTTGAAGGTCGCCTTCTCCAGCTGCGACCAGGTCGGGAAGGCCACCCACTGGTCCTCGATCAGCGCGACGCGCACGCCGCCGATCGGGCCGGAGAAGGGCAGACCACCGATCTGGGTGGACGCCGACGCCGCGTTGATCGCCAGCACGTCGTAGGGGTCCTCGGGGTTGAGGCTCTGGACGGTGATGACGACCTGGATCTCGTTGCGCAGCCCGTCGGCGAAGGAGGGGCGCAGCGGCCGGTCGATCAGCCTGCACGTGAGGATCGCCTCCGTGGAGGGACGGCCCTCCCTGCGGAAGAACGCGCCGGGGATCCTGCCCGCGGCGTACATGCGCTCCTCGACGTCCACCGTCAGCGGGAAGAAGTCGAAGTGCTCCTTCGGGTGCTTGGACGCGGTGGTCGCCGACAGCAACATCGTCTCGTCGTCGAGGTAGGCGACGACCGCGCCGGCGGCCTGCTTGGCCAGCCTGCCCGTCTCGAAGCGGACCGTGCGCTTGCCGAACCGGCCGTTGTCGATCACGGCTTCCGCTTCGTGCACGGTGATACCGCTTGGTTCTGTCATAAGGTTTCTTGACTCCTCGTACGTTCGGGCTTCACTCCTGCCCCCAACCCTTTGGGGGCCGCCCGAGGTACGGGGCCGGTCATCGATCGAAGCTCTCGGGACTTCTCATCCCGGGAGCCACTACCGAGGACCGGCTGAGGCGCCCTCGCGCGTGGTGTTTTCGCCCTGTTGTCGGCTTACTTGTACCGAGGGGGAGTGACCCGGCCGGGTCACTCCCCCTCGGAGCTTGTCATCGGCGGAGGCCGAGGCGCTGAATCAGCGAACGGTACCGCTCGACGTCCACACTCATCACGTAGTTGAGCAGCCGGCGGCGACGGCCGACCAGCAGCAACAGACCGCGACGTGAGTGGTGGTCGTGCTTGTGCATCTTGAGATGCTCGGTGAGGCCGGTGATCCGCTTGGTCAGCAGTGCGACCTGCGCCTCGGGGGATCCGGTGTCGGAGTCGTGCACGCCGTACTCGGACAGGATCGACTTCTTCTCGTCGGTGGACAGCGCCACTCGTGTTCTCCTCAAATTTGTGCCGTGCAGGTAACGAGAGTATCCCGGCCGCCACGGACCGCAGCCGGACTCGACTGTCAAGGGTAACAGCAGGTCTTTTCAACTCCCGGTCGAGCCGAGCGGGAAGCGCTCGACCGTGCTGTACACCGGGCCGCTCTCACCGGGGTCACTGCGCACGAGCACGGCCTCGGTGGCCTGCCAGCGAGGGCCCCGGTAGCCGGCCAGCGCTTCACCGAACCGTCGCGCCCGCTCCACCGTCGCACCTCTGGCGATGGTGAGATGAGCGCGGAACCGGCGAACCTCACCGTCCGGCCGGACGGCGGCGGCCAATTCGGCAAGCCCGCTCCCGAAGACCCCGACCCAGATTACATCGGAGAACGCTCCGGCGCCCGCCAGCCGCAGCGTCGGTGCGGGCGCGCCGGTCAGCCGCTCCCGCAACCACGCGGTCCGGGAGGAGGTCAGGTCGCGACCGTAGAACCCGAGTGTGATGTGCCACCGGCTCGCGGGCTCCTCGCGCAACCGGCCGACCTCTTCTCCGTCACCGCCGTCCCGGCCATTGCCGCCGAGGCCGAGCCGGCCCAGTTCGGTGCGTAGTGAGGCGACGACCTCCGGTGGCGGGATCAGCGCACTGAACAGCCGGGGCATTCGGCGAACCTATCCGCTCTTGCCTGCCCTTCGCAGCAGGTCGGCGAGGGCGGGGTAGTCGGCGTCGAGCCGCTCCGCCGCGCGGAGCAGGCCCTCGTCCTCGGCCACCTCGCGCAGCCCGGCGAGCACGGCCTGGTCGTCCTGCCCTTCACCGACGGGAAGGCTGTCCCTGCCGACGCGCGGTCTGGCGGTTCTCACGTCCTCAAGCGCGGCCTTGAGCGCGCTTTTGCTTCCCGCCGCGACGCCGGGGGTGAGCACCTTGCGTTCGAGCATGATGAGTCTGGCCAGCACCAGCGGGTTTCCGATCTTCGCGCGTCTGCCGCTCATCACCTGGCTCAACATCGGTGCGCTGATGCCGAGAACCTCCGACAGGGACGCCTGGGATACGTCGAAGGCCGCGACCAGCCTGCGCACCCTGTCACCCAACGGCTCCCCGTACCACTCCCGTTGCAGTGCGATGTTCCGCTGGACGATTTCGTGGTCCTCCACAGTCAGCCCTGCTCCCCTTTTCCGGTGTCCCCAGGACCGGGTGACACCTCCGATTCTGGGGGCATCCTGCCAGGTCGAATACGACGTGAAGGGCAGAACGGACGGCCCCTTCGCTTTCGCACCCGAATGCCGTCACGCACTCGTCCGGCCGGTCGCACCGGAGGCTGCCGGGGAAGCTGTCAAAGAGCTGTCATACCGCTGTCACGCACCCCGTCATACCTCCCGCAGCACGCGCCGGGTCTCGGCGACGTCCGCGGTCATCTTCTCGACCAGCGCGTCAGGGCCGTCGAAAGCGATCTGTCCCCTTAGCCGCGACACGAAGTCGATCGCGACGTGCTGGCCGTAGAAGTCCTCGTCGACGTCCAGCACGAACGCCTCCACGGTGCGCTCGCGCCCCGAGAACGTGGGATTGGTGCCAACCGAGATGGCGGCGGCGAGCTTGTCGTCCGGTTTGGCCGCACGGGTGAACCAGCCCGCGTACACGCCGTCGGCCGGAATCGCCGCGTACCGGGGCGCGGAGAGGTTGGCTGTCGGAAAGCCGAGGTCGTGCCCCCTGCCGTCGCCGCGCACGACGATGCCTTCGAGCCGGTGTGGCCTGCCGAGCGCGTCGGCGGCGGCGACGACGTCGCCCGCGTCGATGCACGAGCGCACGTAGGTCGAGGAGAAGGTGATCTCGCTGTCGTCCTGCTCACCGGGAAGGTGCCTGCCCTGGAGCTTGGCGCCCTGGGCCACGAAGCCGAACCGCTTGCCGAGGGTGCGCAGCGTCTGCACGTCACCGGCGGCCTTGTGACCGAAGGTGAAGTTCTCCCCCACGATCACGGCCGCGGCGTGCAGCTTGTCGACAAGGACCTCGTGCACGAACTCGTCGGGAGTCAGCTTGGACAGTTCGAGGGTGAACGGCAGTACCGCGAACACGTCGACCCCGAGCCGCTCGACCAGCTCGGCCTTCCTGCGCAGGGTGGTCAACTGGGCGGGATGACTGCCGGGCCGCAGTACCTCGGAGGGATGCGGATCGAAGGTCAGCACCACACTCGGGAGACCGCGTCGCGCGGCGGCCTCCACCGTCCTGTTGATCAACGCCTGGTGTCCTCGATGGACGCCGTCGAAAACGCCGATCGTGACCACACAACGTCCCCAACCACCGGGCAGGTCGTTCAAACCCCTCCAACGCAGCACGGACTCGAAGCGTAGTCGGGGTCAGCGGCACCCGGCGACAGCAGGGTCACGGGCCGGGACGAGCGTCACGGAGCGTGCGGAGCACCCGAGGGACGGCCAGGCTAGGCGGGCGCGAGCACGACCACGGTGCGCGCGGTGCCCCCCTCGTCGGCGGCCAGCGCCAGCACCGTGCCATCCGGTCCGAAAACCCCGTAGGTACCGGCGATACCGGCGGCGGGGATGCGCTGCCCATGCCTGACCGCGCGGGCGGTGACGGCGTCGACGTTCCTGCTGGGAAATGCCGCGGCCACGGCGTCCTCAAGACTCATCGACAACGCGGGCTCCCGCTCGATCCGGTCGAGGGTGCGGGCGGTCGCGAGGCTGAACGGCCCGACGGTCGTCCTGCGCAGCGCCGCGAGATGCCCTCCGACGCCGAGGTCGGCACCCAAGTCCCTTGCCAGTGCCCTGACATACGTTCCGGAGGAACAGTCGATCATCGCGTCGATCTCGATCCTGCCCGGTGTCCTGCGCAGCGCGAGCACGTCGAACCGGTACACGGTCACCGGCCGGGGCGGCAGCTCCACCTTCTCGCCGTCGCGCACCCTGGCATAAGCCCGCTTGCCGTCGACCTTGACCGCGCTCACCGCGCTCGGCACCTGCTGGAGATCACCGGTGAGGGTGGCGACCCCGGCGTGGATCCGCTCGTCGCCGACGCCGGAAGGGTCGGTCTGCTCCAGCAGCTCGCCCTCGGCGTCGTCGGTCGTCGTCGAGGCACCGAGCGACAGCGTCGCCAGATAGGTCTTGCGGTCGAGAGCGAGATGTCCGAGCAGCTTGGTTGCCCGCTCGATACCGAGCACGAGCACACCGGTGGCCATGGGATCGAGGGTGCCCGCGTGCCCGATCTTGCGAGTGCCCATGAACCGGCGGGCCTTGGCGACGACGTCGTGTGAGGTCATCCCGCTCGGCTTGTCGACGACGAGGAGACCGGGGGGCGGAGGCGCCTGTGCGGGCTGTCTGGACACGACCGAACACCCTATCGATGCCCCTCGATCAGACCGTGGCGGCCACCCTCTCCTGTTCCCTCGCGACATCCCAGCGGTGCCGCCGCAACCGCACCGGCACCGATTCGCCGCGCGCCTGCGCCGCGAACACCGCCGCCCTTGCCCTGCGGTACCAGACGAACATCCGCCACGACCCGAACGCGAGCACGACGACGACGGAGGACAACGCGATCCGGAAGTCCCCTCCCGTCAGTTCCAGCAGGACACCGATCAGCAGCGCGGTGATCGTCGTCGCGCAGAAGCCGCCGACGTTGACGACGCCGGTCGCGGTGCCGACCCTCGGCAGCGGGTTGTAGTCGCGCGCCAGCGCGAATCCGACCGACGAGACGGGGCCGCCGAAGCTCAGCACGAGGAACGAGGGAATGAGCACTCCGATGGGGACGGTGCCCGGCCAGCTCAGCAACACCGCCCACACGAGCGCGCTGCCACCGAGGAAACCGAGCACCAGCGGCATCCGGACCTCGGGCCGTCGTCCGACGAGCGTGCCGACGAAGGGCCCGCCGCACATCGCGCCGACGACGAAGACCATGAGCAGCGAACTGGCCGTGGTCACCGAATATCCCTGTCCTTGCACCAAATAGGGCACTCCCCACAACAGCACGAGCACGTTCTGGCCGAACATCGTCGAGAAGTGGGTCCAGAACCCGAGCCGGGTGCCCGGCACGCGCAGCGCGCCGAGAACCTGCTTGCCGATCTCCCCCGCCGGAACCGACGGAGACTCGACGACCTTCGCGGTCGGCGTGTCGTGTACCCGCCACTGCACGACCCCGACGAACACGATGGTCACCAGTCCGGCGCCGAGGAAGGTCGGCAGCCAGCCAGGCCCCGCGAGCAGCAGGGTCAGCGGCAGCGTGGCCGCGAGGTTGCCGGCGAAGCCGAGCGCGCCGGTGAGGGCGGTGACGAACATGTACTGCCTGGCCGGGAAATGGTTCGCCGCCAGCCGCAGCACGGACACGAAGGTCATGGCGTCGCCGAGGCCGAGCACGCCGCGGGCGACGAGCCCCAGCGTGTAGGTGCTCGCGACGGCGATCAGGATCTGTCCGGCGGAGAGGAACACCAGTGCCGCGGTGAGGATGTTGCGGGGCCCGTACCGGTCGACGAGCACCCCGGTGGGGATCTGCATGACGGCGTAGACACCGAGCTGCAACACGGTGAAGGTGCTCAGCGCGGCGGCGCCGACACCGAAGCGGTCGGCGGCTTCGAGACCGGCGACCCCGAACGACGTGCGATGGAATACGGCGAGAACGTAGACGGAGGCGGCGGTCAGCCAGATCAACCAGGACCGTGTACTGGCACGCGTGGACGCTGGGCCACGGGACGGCAAGGAACTCCCTCCAAGACGACGAGTGTGTGTTGGCGTGAGGACGCCTGCACCGCCGTCCCGTTAGTTGTATCGGCTAACCATCGCCGAAACATACCCGTTACCGAAGTGTTGTTGCCCACACCGCGTGGATGCCTTGCGCTGCAAGGACTGTGCTCTTTCGCCACAAGACCGTCAGGCGCGCACGGCGCCGACGACCGCCCACTTGCCGGACCGCCAGCGCGCCAGCACGAAACCGAGCCGCGCCAGCATGAACAGCGACAGCCCTGCCCAGATGCCGGTGAGCCCCCAGCCGAACGCGAGCGAGGCCCAGATCATCGGGAGGAACCCGCCGACCGCGCTGGCGATGGTGGCGTTGCGCAGGAACGCGGCGTCACCGGCGCCGAGCAGGACCCCGTCGAGCGCGAACACCACTCCGGCGACCGGTTGCAGCGCGACGAAGAACCACCACGCGTGCGGTATCTCGCCGAGCACGCCCGGATCCGAGGTGAACGCGTGCGGCAACACCTGGGACAGCGCGGCGAACACCGCGCACAGGAAGCAGCCGAAGATCAGGCCGTACCTGGCGATCTGGGTGGCGACCCCGCGCGCCTTGCGACTGGATCCCCCGCCGAGCGCCGCGCCGATGAGCGACTGCGCCGCGATGGCGACCGAGTCGAGTACCAGCGAAAGGAACGTCCACAACTGCAGAACCACCTGGTGCGCGCCGACCGCCTCGGTCGAGGTGCGGGCGGCGACCGTGGCCGCCGACAGGAAGCACGCCTGGAAGCCGAGGCTGCGCAACACGAGGTCGCGACCAAGTGTGAGCTGCGCCCACATGACCGAAGGGTGTGGCCGCAGACCCGCGCGCTCGCGGGCGAGCGCGCGCAGGAACAACCCGCCGGAGATGGTCTGCGCGACGACGTTGGCGATCGCCGAGCCTTCGAGCCCCCAGCCGACCGGATAGACCAGGACCGGGCACAGCACGGCCGAGATCGCGTTGCCAACCAGCACGTACCGCAGCGGGCGCACCGCGTCCTGGACGCCGCGCATCCAGCCGTTGCCCGCCATCGTCACCAGGATCATGGGCGCGCCGCACAGCGCGATCCGCAGCCACGACACCGCCTCGGCGGTGACCGCCTCGTCCCCCGACATCGCCGAGGCGATGGGCTCGGCGAAGAGCTGACCGAGCCCGAGCACGACGAGTCCCACCGCCAGCGCGAGCCAGGTCGCCTGTACTCCCTCGCTCACCGCCTCCGCGCGGCGGCCCGCGCCGTGCAATCTGGCCGTGCGCGCCGTCGTGCCGTAGGAAAGAAACGTCAGCTGGGTGGAGACCAGCGACAGCAGCACGCCGCCGAGCGCGAGACCGGCCAGCGGCAACGCGCCGAGATGCCCCACCACCGCCGTGTCGACGAGAACGTAGAGCGGCTCGGCCGCGAGAACCCCCAGCGCGGGAACGGCGAGACCGAACACCTTGCGTGCCGGGACGCGCTCCTCCACCACGTTGACCACCAGCCGAGCCTAACCACGCGGGCGGGCTAGGCTGCTGCGCGATGCCTGAGTACGCGATCCTCATCCTGCCTTCGGCCAACCGGGTCTACACGGAGACCTCGACCGGCCTGCTGCGTTCCGAACTGGCCGCGTTCGGGACGACCGTGCTGTCCACGGCGCCCTCCGACATCGGCACCCGGCGGATCGGGGGCGCCGACTACGTCACCTTTATGACCGCCGCCCCGCTGACCGACACCGACGTCACCTACCTGTCGAACCTGTCGTCGGCCTACGTGCTTTTCGAGATCAGCGGCGAACTTCTTCGCCCGCTGTCGCTGGACGCGCCCGGGGTCTTCGGCTCCGACCTGCTGACGATCCAGAAGTACTCCGGCAAGACCAACGAGCTGTTCACCACTCTGCTGTTCAACCTGACCGTGCTGGCCTCCTCGCGCGCGGGCGCGCTGCTGGGCGAGCCGCTGCGGGTGCTGGATCCGCTGTGCGGCAGGGGAACGACGCTCAACCTCGCGATGATGCGCGGTCACGACGCCATCGGTGTCGAGGTCGACGGCAAGGACTTCGACGCCTACCAGCAGTTCATCAAGACCTGGCTGCGGCAGAAGCGGCTCAAGCACAGCGCGGAGACGACCCCCCTTCGCCGCAACAAGATCCGGCTCGGACGGCGCATGGACATCGAGTACGCGGCGAGCAAGGAGCAGTACAAGGCGGGCGAGACCCGCACACTGACCTACCTCAACTGCGACACGCTGGAAACCGACCAGCTGCTGCGCAAGGAATCGGTCGACGTCATCGTCACCGACGCGCCGTACGGCGTTCAGCACGGCAGCAAGTCGGCCGATGCGAGTTTGTCGAGAGGCCCCCGCGAACTGCTCGCCGCCGCCGTACCCGGGTGGAGCAGAGTGCTGCGCGAGGGCGGCGCGATGGGGATCTCGTGGAACACCAACGTCGCGAAACGGGACGAACTCGCGGACATCCTGCGCAAGGCCGGGCTCACCGTCCGCGAAGGCGACGGCTTCGACGAGCTGTCGCACCGGGTGGACCAGGCTATCGTGCGCGATGTACTGGTCGCGACCAAGTAGCCAGGCCCCGGCACGACGGAAACAACGCTGCCCTCCACCATCGCGGTGGAGGGCAGCGGGCTTTGTCCGGCAGCGCTATTCGGTCTCGTCCTCGCGGGGAGGCCGGTAGGGATCGCTTTCCCCGGCATGCGCGGCGCCGGTCGCCTGACGGGCGACCTCCGCGTCAGCCTCCCTCGCCTTGGCGAGCAACTCGTCGATGTGCCTCGCGTCGGCCGGAACGCTGTCGGCCACGAACGTCAGGGTCGGCGTGTACCGAACCCCCGTACCCTGGCCGACCTTCGTTCGCAGCACGCCCCGCGCCGATTCCAGCGCGGCCGCGGCGCCCGCGAAGTCGGGCGCGCTGTCGAGGCTTTCGCCGAGCACCGTGTAGTAGACCGTGGCGTCCCTCAGGTCGCCGGTGATCTTCGCATCGGTGACGGTCACATTTCCCAGGCGCGGATCCTTGACCTCGTGTTCCAGCGCGGAAGCGACGATCTGCGCTATCCGCTTGGCCAACCTCCGTGCACGTGCCTGATCAGCCACGACGCACCCCCTTACTTTCTCACTCAGCCGCTCGGCGGGCGGCCTGCTAATCCTCGGGACCGAGCAACCTGCGGCGTACCGAAAGAAGCTCGACATCCGGTCGTGCCGCGACGAGCCGTTCGCACGCGTCCAGCACATCCCTCACATGCTCGCCGTCCGCGGCGACCACGGCCACTCCAAGCAACGTTCTGCGATGCAGATCCTGATGGCCTGCCTCGGCGACCGACACGTCGAAGCGCTTGCGCACCTCGGCGATGATCGGGCGCACCGCCGACCGCTTCTGCTTCAGCGAACGCACGTCACCGAGCAGCACATCCAGTTCAAGAGAACCCAGGTACATCGCTCACCGTCGTTGTATCGGCCGCCGTCGCGGACATGTCCGGCCCGCATGTCCTGCCTTGCAGAAAGCTGGGCGGGGACCGATGGCCCCCGCCCAGCTCTCCTCGCCGCTTACGCGCGCGGCTTCTCGCGCTGTTCGTAGGTCTCGATGACGTCGCCGACCTTGATGTCGGAGAACTTCCCGAGCGTCAGACCGCACTCGAAGCCCTCACGGACCTCGACCACGTCGTCCTTGAACCGCCGCAACGAGTTGACCGGCAGGTTCTCCGAGACAACGACGTTGTCGCGAAGCAGCCTCGCCTTGGCGTTGCGCCTGATCTCTCCCGCGGTGACGATGCAACCGGCGATGGTGCCGTGCTTGGAAGACTTGAAGACCTCGCGGACCTCCGCCTTGCCGAGCTCGACCTCTTCGTACTCCGGCTTGAGCATGCCCTTGAGAGCCTGCTCGATCTCGTCGATCGCCTGGTAGATCACCGTGTAGTACCGGACGTCGACGCCTTCGCGGTTGGCCCGCTCGGTCGCCTTGCCCTGTGCCCGCACGTTGAATCCGAGCACGATCGCGTCGGATGCCGTCGCGAGGTCGATGTCGCTCTCGGTCACGCCACCGACGCCGCGGTGCACGATGTTGAGTTCGACCTCGTCGCCGACGTCGATCTGCATCAGGGAGGCTTCGAGCGCCTCGACGGTACCCGAGTTGTCACCCTTGATGATCAGGTTGAGGCTGTTGGTCTCCTTGAGCGCGGAGTCCAGGTCCTCAAGGCTGACGCGCTTGCGCTTGGCCGCGTTCTCCGCGTTGCGGATCCTGGCCTGCCTGCGCTCCGCGATCTGCCGCGCGACCCTGTCCTCCTCGACGACGAGGAACGTGTCGCCCGCCCTCGGCACCGAGGTGAACCCGATGACCTGCACCGGCCTCGACGGCAGTGCCTCGGTGACATCGCGGTTGTACTCGTCGACCATCCGGCGCACCCTGCCGTAGGCGTCGCCCGCGACCACCGAGTCGCCCATGCGCAACGTGCCGCGCTGGACGAGCACCGTGGCGACCGGACCACGCCCTCGGTCGAGGTGTGCCTCGATCGCGACGCCCTGGGCCTCCATGTCCGGGTTGGCCCTCAGGTCCAGCGTCGCGTCCGCGGTCAGCAGGATCGCTTCGAGCAGCGCGTCGATGTTGAGGTTCTGCCTCGCGGAGATGTCCACGAACATCGTCTCGCCGCCGTACTCCTCGGCGACGAGGCCGTACTCGGTGAGCTGCTGCCTGATCTTCTGCGGGTTGGCGCCTTCCTTGTCGATCTTGTTGACCGCGACCACGATCGGCGCCTTCGCCGCCTGCGCGTGGTTGATGGCCTCGATCGTCTGCGGCATGACGCCGTCGTCGGCGGCCACGACGATCACCGCGATGTCGGTGGCCTGCGCGCCACGGGCACGCATGGCGGTGAACGCCTCGTGACCGGGGGTGTCGATGAAGGTGATGAGCCGGGGGTTGCCCTCCAGCTCGGTCTCCACCTGGTAGGCACCGATGTGCTGGGTGATGCCGCCTGCCTCGCCCTCGGCGACCTTCGTCTTCCGGACGGTGTCCAGAAGGCGGGTCTTACCGTGGTCGACGTGGCCCATGACGGTGACGACCGGGGGCCGCACCTGGAGGTCTTCCTCGCCACCGGCGTCCTCGCCGTAGCTGATGTCGAAGGCCTCAAGCAGCTCGCGGTCCTCCTCCTCTGGGCTGACCACCTGCACGTTGTAGTTCATCTCCGTGCCGAGCAGTTCGAGCACGTCCTCGGAGACGGACTGCGTCGCGGTGACCATCTCGCCGAGGTGGAACAACACCTGCACCAGCGAAGCCGGGTTGGCGTCGATCTTCTCGGCGAAGTCGGTCAGCGAGGCGCCGCGCGGCAACCGGATGGTCTCGCCACCACCCTTGGGCAGCCGCACACCACCGACCGAAGGCGCCTGCATGTTCTCCATGTACTCCTGGCGCTTCTGCCGCTTCGACTTGCGGCCCTTGCGCGAGGGACCACCAGGACGGCCGAACGCACCGGCCGTGCCGCCACGGCCACCGGGACCGCCACGGCCACCACCGGGACGGAAACCTCCGCCGCCACCGGCAGGAGCGCCGCCGCCACCGCCGCCGGGGCCGCCACGGTAGCCACCACCACCGCCGCCGCGGTAACCGCCACCGCCGCCGCCACCGGGACCGCCACGGCCGCCGCCAGCGCCGCCACCGGGACCACCACGGCCACCACCGGGGCCACCACGACCGCCGCCGGGACCGCCACGGCCACCACCGGGACCACCGCCGGGCCGCGCGGGCCGGGTCGGCATCATGCCGGGGTTGGGCCTCGGCGGCATGTTGCCGGGGGTCGGCCGGTTGCCGCCGCCGGATCCGCCGCGCGGGCCGCCGGCCGGCCGGTCGCCTCCCGGCCGCTGGCCGCCGCGCTCACCCTGCTGACCGCCGCCTGGACGCGGCGAGGAGGGACGCGGTGCCGGCGCGCCGGAGCCGACGCCGAAGGGGTTGTTGCCGACCCTGGGAGGACGGGGACCCGGCTTCGGCCCTGGCTTGGCCGGCTTGGGCCCCTGCGGCTTCGGGGGAACGACCGATCCCTGCTGGGACTGCTGGTCGCCACCACCCTGCTGCTGCGACTGCTTCTGCTGCTGCGGCTGCTGTTCCTCCTGCGGAGGCGCGGGAGCCGCCTTGGCAGCCGGGATCTGCTCCGCCGGCTTGGGTGCCGCGGGTCCCGGCTTCGGCGCCGCCGGGCCAGGTTTCGGTGCCGCGGGCCCCGGCTTGGGCGCCTGCGACTGACCTGACTGCGGGGTCGCCTGCTCGTTCGATGCGGGCGGGGCTGGACGGTTGGGAGCTGGCGCCGGCTTCGCCGAAGGGGCGGACCCGGAACCGTTATTGCCTCCCTGGGCGGCCTGACGGTTCCTGCCGCCCTTGCCGTCCTTCGTCGTCGTGAAGGCATCCCGCAACCGCCTGGCGACGGGCGCCTCGACGGTGGAAGATGCGGACTTCACGAACTCGCCCTGCTCCTTGAGTTTGGCGAGTACTTCCTTGCTCGTGACACCAAGCTCTTTGGCGAGCTCATGCACGCGGGCCTTGCCTGCCACTGCTCTCCTCAACTGATGAGGTCGGCGGCTGGACCCGCAGACCTCGTCCTATCGTCGCGCGTTCATGGCTTCAGCTTCACGGCTGACTCATGACGGGTCGACCTGCTTCCTTGGTTCCGACTGGACCCGGGAACGCCCCGGGTCCTCATTCTGGTCGGCGAGCTGCTCCAGATGTTGCCGCACCGCCTCGACCGCCGGCGAACCCTGGACCCGAAGTGCCCTGGGAAACGCCCGCCGCCGTTCGGCAGCGGAAAGGCAGTCCAGCGACGGATGCAACCAGGCACCTCGTCCAGGTAGCCGCCGACGAGTGTCGACGGCCAACCGCCCATCCGTTGCGACCACGCGCAACAGCTCTCCGATCAACGCTCGCCGCCGGCACCCGATACAGGTACGGACCGGTGTTGTTCCGTTCCCATGACAGGCGTCAGCCGACCGCGAGCGTTGCACCACTTCCAGTTTAGCCCGTGGTCAATCACTCAGCCGAACCGGTTGCCGCTGCGTGCGGCGAATCGTCCGGCGTGGCCTGTTGCTGGGGCCCGGCATCCGGTGCGGCGTCGCTCCTGATGTCGATCCGCCACCCGGTCAACCGGGCCGCGAGGCGGGCATTCTGGCCCTCCTTGCCGATCGCGAGCGAGAGCTGGAAGTCGGGGACGACGACACGTGCCGTCTTGGCTCGCTCGTCGACCACCTTGACCGACACAACCTTCGCGGGCGACAACGCATTCCCGACGAAGCGCGCCGGATCCTCCGAGTAGTCGATGATGTCGATCTTCTCGCCGCCGAGTTCGCTCATGACGTTGCGGACCCGCGCGCCGACAGGGCCGATGCACGCGCCCTTCGCGTTGACTCCCGACACCGTGGAGCGCACCGCGATCTTGGACCGGTGGCCTGCTTCCCTGGCGACGGCCGCGATCTCGACGGTGCCGTCGGCGATCTCGGGAACCTCCAGCGCGAACAGCTTGCGCACGAGATTCGGATGGGTCCGCGACAACGTGATCTGCGGGCCCCTCGCACTGCGCGAGACGCCGACGACGTACGCCTTGATCCTGCTCCCGTGCTGGTAGACCTCGCCAGGCACCTGCTCGGCCGCCGGCAGCACGCCCTCGGTGTCGCCGACCTGAACGATCACCATGCCCCGCGCGTTGGCCCTCGCGTCGCGCTGGATGACACCGGCGACGATCTCGCCCTCCTTCGCGGAGAACTCGCCATAGGTCCGCTCGTGCTCGGCGTCGCGCAGCCGTTGCAGGATCACCTGCCGCGCGGTGGTCGCCGCGATGCGGCCGAAGCCCTCCGGCGTGTCGTCCCATTCCTCGGCGACCGCGCCACCCTCGTCGAGCGTGTGCGCGAGCACCCTGACATAACCGGTCTTGCGGTCGATGTCGATCTTGGCGTGCGACTGGTGGCCCTCGGTGTGCTTGTAGGCCGTCAGCAGCGCTGTCTCGATCGCCTCCAGCACTGTCTCGAAGGGGATGTCCTTATCGCGCTCGATCGCGCGAAGTGCCGCGATGTCGACGTTCACCTCGACTCCTCCTTCGCTTCGGCACTGTCGCCGATCGTGCCGCTGGCATCGGCCTCCAGCAGTCTGAGTTCTTCGGCTGGTGGTTGCTTGAACTCGATCTCGATCACCGCCTTGACCACGTCGGCATAGCTGACGTCGCGGACGGTGCCCGCGACGAGCACGCGCGCGGATCGCTCCGCGGCCTCGCCGACTCTGCCGACGTACTCGGCTCCTTCGGTTGGCGTGATCCGGACCTGGCGGTACTTCGCCCTGCGCCAATGCCGCTGCTTGGTCAGCGGCCGGTCGGTTCCCGGCGACGTGACCTCAAGCGTGTAGGCGCCCGCGATGAGGTGTTCGTTGGCGTCGAGCACCGCGGAGACGGCCCTGCTGATCTCGGCGACCTCGTCGAGTCCGACACCGTCGTCGCCGTCGACCACTACCTTGACCAGCTTGCGCCGACCTGCCTGTTGCACGTCGAGCGCGTCTAGATCGAAACCCGCGGCCTCGACGGCTTCGGCCACAAGGGGCTCCAGCCGACTGGCGAGTTCGTTGGGCACCGTGATGCTCCCCGTTGTCCTATTCGAAAGTGGTGGTCCAGCTTATCTTGCCGCGACCCGGTTCCGCCGGGCATCGGCCCCCTGCTGGCAGGATGGCATCCCGTGAGTGCCCTTCCGCCCCTGAACCGCCGCAATCTGCTGCGGGCCGCAGCGCTCGCCGTGCTCGCCGTACCCCTGGCG
The DNA here is from genome assembly GCF_002240355.1 of Prauserella marina. Taxonomy (GTDB): domain Bacteria; phylum Actinomycetota; class Actinomycetes; order Mycobacteriales; family Pseudonocardiaceae; genus Prauserella_A; species Prauserella_A marina. The sequence continues at coordinate 2,252,315 of NZ_CP016353.1, read as the reverse complement.
GGAGCGACGGCGTGCTCCGGCTACGACGACAGCCCGGACCAGCTCCTGCCGCTGTGGGAGCGGGCGGAAGCCGACGCGGCGGCCGCGAGGGCGCTCGCTGGTTCGGGTTCGGGCGATGTTTCAACGCTGGCCGAGCAGGTCGCCACGGCACGCTCGGCTCAGGCGAGCGCGCTCAAGGCCGAGCTGGACCGGCTGAACAAACCGAGACCGGAGGATGGCGGTGGCACACCGCCCGGCCCGGTCGCCGACCTCGCCGCGCTGAGCGAGCGGCTGCGCGAGGCCCGCGAGCAGGCCGCGACACTGACCGCGTCCGTTCCCGCCTTCCGCGCGGGCCTGACCGGTTCGGTCGCGGCCGGATGCGCCGCGCTGCAACAGCTCTCCCCCGAACTCGGCGCGGGGCAGCCCGGCGAACTCGATCCGGCCAGGACGGGACAGCTGCCCGCGGAATCGGTCGAGGCCGTGCAGAGGGCGCTGGCTGCCGAGCACGCGGCGGTGTGGGCGTACGGGCTGGTGAGCGCTTTCCTTCCCGCCGACTTCGGCAAGGGCATCGACGCCGGAGCCGCCGCGCACCGGGACCGCAGGGACGCGTGCGAACGGGTACTTGCCGCCGCAGGCACGGCGCCCGTCCCCGCCGAGACGGCCTACCTCGCTCCCGACGAGGTCACCGACGAGCCCTCCGCCGTCGCCCTGGTGATCACTGCCGAGTCGGACGCGGCGGGAGCCTGGCACGGCGTGCTCGAACGCACCGGCGACGCCGGACTGCGCGCGCTGGCCGCCGACTCGCTGATCGGCTCGGCCACCCGAGGCACGAGCTGGCGGATGGAAGCGGGCAGGCAGCCAGCGGCGGTCGCGCTTCCCGGAAGGGACTGAGCCCCGCGGTCAGCTGCCCGGAGCTCAGCGCAGCACGGGCCCCAGCCGCAGCGCGTCGCTGCCGATCCTGGCCAGCAGGTCGGCGTCGTCGTGATCGCCGAAGAACGCCGCCTCGACGATGATCACGTCGGTGTCCTCGACCTTCGACGCGTACTCCCCCTGCGCGACGTTGGGCGCGTCAGGGATGGTCACCGTCTCGTCCCTGATCAGGTCGTTGATGTTGCCAGTGCCATCGGTGTCGGTGGTCAGCTTGAGCTGCTGGGCCTCGTTCGCGCTCGGCATGGTCACGAGCACGACCGACACCAGAGCACGGGCTCCCTCGTGCTCGACCGCGTACAGCGCGCGTGACACCCGCTTGCACGGATGGTTCTCGAACCAGGCCACGACCTTGCCGTAGGAATTGGCGACGCAGTCGTCGGAGATCAGCGGGCCGCCCGCCGTCTGATAGTGGAATTCACCGCTGGTCAGCGGGTCCGGCTCCTCCTGTTGCTGTTCGGATGGCGGCGCGGCCACGTCCCCCGGCCCGCCGTCGTGGCGAACCAGCCACCACACCAGCCCCGCTATCACGGCCACCGCGACCAGCGCGCCCGCCTGCGCGAGCAGGCGCGGACCACCTGAGCCGCCCTGCCGCGCCGGCGGCCCGCCCGCGGAGCCAGAGCCCTGCTGCTGCCCCCTCGGGTGACTGTGCTGGGCTTGCTGGGCTTGCTGCCAGCCGTACGGGGCCTGCTGGCGGTGCGGGTTGGGTTGGCTCTGCTGAGGTTGTTGCCCCTGACGGCCGTGCTGGCCGTGCTGCGCGGGCGGGGCGGGATAGCCCTGCGGGCCTGGCGGGCCCTGCTGTCCCTGGGGAGGTTGCCCCTGGGGGACGGGCCGTTGACCAACCGCGGGCAACGGCGCCGTGTCACTCGCTCGGGGAACGAACTGCTGTCCAGCCACGGATCGTGACCGTAGTCGACCGCCCTCAGCGCAACGCGTCCAGCACCCGGTCCACGTCATTCCAGGTGTTGTAGATGTGGAAACCCAGCCGCGCCTTTCCAGCCCGGACGCTCGCCACCACACCGTGCTCCGCAAGCCGCTGCGCAGCGCCTTCGGCTTCCAGCGATACGATCGCACTGCCCTGGGGTTCAAGGCCCAGTTCGGCGCGCAGGCCGTCGGCGAGACCGGTGCAATGGGCTTGCACCGCGTCGGCGTCGAGACTCGCGAGATACGGCAACGCGACGGCGGCACCGGTGAAGGCGAGCCAGGCCGGGGAGAGGTCGAACCGGCGAGCACCGTCGGCGAGTCGCAGCGGGAGACCGTAGGTGGACTGCCACGGATCCTCGCCCGCGTACCAGTTGGCCGCGACGGGTACCGCGGAGTCCAGCGCTCGCGGGTGCACCGCGAGCCACGCCGCGCCCCGTGGCGACAGCAGCCATTTGTACGCGGCTCCCACCACCCAGTCGGCCCAGTCGAGCGCGAGCGGCAGCCAGCCCGCCGCCTGTGTCACGTCGAGCAGCACGGCGGCACCCGCGTGCTCGGCCGCGGCCCGCAGCGCGGCCAGGTCGACGAGGGCCCCGTCTACCGACTGGGCGACGCTCACCGCGACCAGATCGTGTCCGTCCACACTGGACGGAAGAGCGGCGAGCGGGACCTGCCGCACGGTGATGCCCCTGTGCGCCTGCGCCGCGAACGGGAAACTGACGCTGGTGAACTCGGCCTCGGCGACGAGGACCCTCGCGCCGTCGGGAAGGCCGGCGGCGACCGAGGAAACAGCCTGCGACACGCTCGCCCCGATGGCGACCCGCTGCTCGGGAACACCGGCCAGCGCGGCGAAGGAACGCCGTGAGACGGCGACGGCTCCGTCGAAGCTCGGCGGAGTGTCCTCGCCCTCTCGCCACCGCCGCACCGCCTCGGCGACGGCATCGGCCACCGCCGACGGCGGAACGCCGATGCTCGGCGTGTTCAGATATCCCGCCGGTACGGCGAAATCGGCGTCGAAAGCGTGGCGCATCTCCCGACCCTAGCCAACGACGGCCGGGAGATCACCGGGAAGCCGGGGCCTCCTCGCGATCGAGGAAAGGTCCGAACAGGTCGGGTACCGCGGTCTCGGCGAAGGCGAGCCCCTCTGCCTGCCCCACGTCGTACACCGAATACCCGCCGACCCCGGCCGCCGTGGTCGCGGTCAGCGTGATCAGCCCCGCCCTCCGCTGGAACACCGACTGCTTCGCGGTCCAGCCGATGACGCCACGCCGCTGCAACGCGACGGTGCCCCTGCGCACCGTTCCGCTGCGGGCGACGAGGTAGTCGCCGGTGATGCCGTGCCCGAGGTTGCGGTAGGCGTCGAGCGCGAGCAGCACACCCACCGGGATCAGCACGAGCGCCGAAATCCAGGCGAGGTGCAGGAAAATCTCGGCCACCAGCAGGCCCAGCACGAGCAGCGCCAGCACCGGCACGGCGACCGTGGCCATCGACCACCGCAGCCTGCGCCCCCTCGCCGCGACGGGATGTCCTGCCAGCCGCACCGACTCCGTCGGCGACACTCCCTCGCCGAGCACCACGGCCGCGACCCGGTTGGCCTCGGCTACCGGCGCCGAAGGCAGCAGCGTCTTGTGGTCGGTCTTCTCGTTGTCCTTCTGCTGGCTCAGCCCGGTGGCGACGGCGTCGATCCTGGCGGCACCCACCACCCTGTTGCCGAGTGGCTCGACCAGTTCGATCCCGCGAAGTCGTTTCTCCTCAAGGGAAATCGAGCGCGTGGTCAGCAATCCCCTGCGCACGCGCAGGGTTCCGGCCCGCTCACGTTCGAGGCGGAAACCCCACCACATCTCCACGAACAGCGCGGTGGAGCCGATGACCCCGATCACGAGGCCGATCGCGATGAGCACGAGTATTCCCACGACGAGCGGCAGCTCGCGCAGCCGGTCGAACACGAACGAGATCACCCCGGCCTGGAGCCCGAACCACTCGGCGACCTGCAACACCGCGCCGAAGGCCGCGACCCCGAGCGTCGGTGTCGCGAACGACATCGGCGCGTACCTGATCCACCACGGGTTCAGCTCGGCGAGCAGGCCGTCGACCCTGCCGTGCTCGACGGCGCGCACCCTGTCGAGCAGTTCGGTGCGCAGCCGCTCCGCCTCCGGCTTCGGCACGGGATACAGCCCGAGCGAGCTCTCCCCCGCTCCGGTCTGCTCTCCCGTTCCGATCTTCACGTTGACGAGGCCGAAGACCCGCAGCAGCGGCCCGGAGGTGAGGTCGACGCTGCGGATCCGGTCCCTGCTCAGCGACCGCCGTTTGCGGACGAGAATGCCGGTGTGCAGCTCGACCCGATCAGCGGTGACCCGGTAGCTGGTCTTGCGCCAGCGCAGTTCGTCGTAGAGCACGACGGCCAGAATGAGCACGGCCGCCGAGGGCAGCACCACCGCGAGCGCGAACCCGGGTGAGACCCCGCCGCCGAGGCCGACCCCGGTCGGCACCCCCGCCGCGACCGCGACACCCGCCGCCATCAGCGCGCTGACCGCGACCGTGCGGTGGTCGAGCTTGCGCCACTCGCTCACGTGGCATCACCGGGAGTGGCCTGCGTCGTCTCGGTGAGCTGCTGGGCAAGTTCGGCCGCCAGCTCGTGGTCGAGACCTGGCACGGTCACGGCCCCCTTGGCCGAAGCGGTGGTGACGGTGACGGTGGCGAGGCCGAAGAACTGCTCCAGCGGTCCTCGCTGGGTGTCCACGGTCTGGATGCGTGACATCGGCGCGACCCGCCATTCCTGCCAGAAGAACCCGGTCCGCGTGTAGACCGCCTCGCCGGTGATCTCCCAGCGGTGCACCCTGAACCACCACAGCGGAAGCAGTGTGGTGGCCACGGCGCCGACGACGAGCAGCACCGCCGCGGGCGCCAGCAGCCAGAACCGGGCGCCGGAGAGAAAAACCGCGAGCGCCACGAGCGCCAGCACGGGTACTCCGAACAGCAGTGCGAGCCCGGCGCGCCACCAGCGCACCGCGCGTGGATCGACTTCGTTCCTCGGTGGCCGCAGGCGCAGTCCCGCGCCGCCGTCCTCGTTCCCCGACACGTGTCTCCTCCCCCTGAGCGGCTTGAGAGCCACTTGGCAGCGTGTTCACTCGCGTCCCCTGTGCGGGTGAAGGGAGGCTAACACCGGAAGCCGTCGCCGATTTCCGTCGTGTCCTCGGTCAGGAACCGGACCGCACGAGGCCGTCCTCCGCGCCGCCCCGGCTCAGCACCACGTCGTCGGTGCGTTCGAGCGCTTCCGTCCGGCGCGGCGTCGCGGCCGCGGTGGTGAGGTCCGTCAGCCGGATCGGCGGGCCGAGCTCGACCAGCGTCGGTACGTATTCCGCCTGGTCGACCGTCCAGCGCTCGCCCTGCTTGCTGAACCGGAACCGCGCGGCGACCCCTTCCTCCGAAACGCCCTTCGGCTCCTCGTGCCGCGCGACGGAGTTGCCGAGACCGTAGGCGACCCACTCGTCGCCGATGCGCTCGAAGGGCTGCACGACGTGCGCGTGGTGCCCGATGATCAGGTCGATCGAGTCCTCGCCCAGCAACCGCTCGGCGAGCTGCTGTTGCTCCTCGGTCGGATCGTGCTGGTACTCGGCACCCCAGTGCAGGCTGGCGATCACCACCTCCGCACCGGCCTCGCCGGCCGCCTCCGCCGCCTCGACCACGGCGTCGGGATCGAGCTGGTTCGACAGCCACGGCTGGTCGGCGGGCAGCTCGAACCCGTTGAAGCCAAAGGTGAACGACACCTGGCCGACCTTGACGCCACCCACGTCGTACACCGTCGGCGTCGCGGCCTCCTGCTCGCTGCGGGCCGCGCCGGTGTGGTCGAGACCAGCCGCGTCGAGCGCGTCCAGCGTGCTCGTCACGCCGTCCGGTCCCTGGTCGAGCGTGTGGTTGGAGGCGGTGGAACAGCCGTCGTAGCCGACATCGGCGAGCCCGGCCGCGAGTTCCGGCGGGGCACTGAACTGCGGGTAGCCGCTGTAGGGACCGCCTTCCGGCGAAAGCGGCACTTCGAGGTGGCACAACGCGAGATCCGCTTTGGACACCAGCGGCCGCACGCCCTCGAACAGCGGGCGGTAGTCGAATTCCTCGCCGAGCTCCGCCTGTTCCGCGTCCTGCTGGGCCTGCTCGGTCAGTGGCGGATGAATGAGGATGTCGCCGGTCGCGACGACGGTGAACGAGTCGGGAACGGCTGGCGCCGCGTCGGCCGGACTCGACACGACCGGCGACGGAGGCTCCTCCGCCGAACCACACGAGGTCAGCAGCAACGCGGCGCCCAGCACCGCGCAGGCGGTACTGGTGGCGGGACGGGGCATGGGATCGACTCAGCCTTTCGGAGCGGGTGCCGCCATCCTGCCTGGTTACCGACCGTGAGCATCGCACGCCCGGAGCGGGTGTGGCGAGGTCAGCCCAGCGCCTTCCACCAGCCGTCGACCTGTGCGGGCGCCGCCACGTCGATGCGCTCGCCAGGCCGGGGGACGGCCAGCTTCACGTCGTGTGCCTTGGCTTCCTTCCACGCGCGCTCCACCGGTTCTCCCCACGCGTGCGGAGCGAGGTTGAACGTCGCCCAGTGCACCGGGACGAGCACCCCGCCGCGGACGTCGAGATGGGTCGCGACGCCTTCCTCCGGTGTCATGTGGATGTCCGGCCAGCCAGGCGCGTACGCGCCGATCTGGATGAGCGTCGCGTCGAAAGGCCCGAACTGCTCGCCGATCGTGGCGAAACCGCCGAAGTAACCGGTGTCACCGCTGTAGAACACGCGATGCCGGGGCGCGGCGACGACCCATGACGCCCACAGCGTGTTGTTGCGCTGGAAAGCCCTTCCCGAGAAGTGCTGTGCCGGTGTCGCCGTGATCGTCAGCTCGCCGATCGTGGTGGAGTCGCCCCAGTCCAGTTCGACGATGCGCGAATCCGGCACCCTCCATTTGCGCAGGTGCGCTCCGACCCCGAGCGGAACGACGAACGGCGCCTGCCGTGCTCGCGTCAGTTCCAGCACGGTCGGCAGGTCGAGATGGTCGTAGTGATCGTGCGAGATGATGATCGCGTCGACGTCGGGGACGTCGTCGAGCCGGTGTGGCACCGGGTGCAGGCGCTTCGGTCCCACCACACGGGACGGCGAGACCCGGTCACTCCACACCGGATCGATGAGCACCCGCTTTCCGTCGAGTTCCACCAGTGACGACGCGTGCCCGAACCACGTGACGTGCACGCCATCGGCCGGAGCGGGGCCACGCGGCGGAACCAGTGGGACCGGGCCTTTCGGCCGTCGTGGCTGGCCACCGAACAGGAATTCGCGAGCCGCGCCTCCCGCGCTGCCGGGCGGAAGCGGGCGCGCGGCCGAGACGTTGCGGAAGACCCCCTCGTGGAACTGCGGAGACCTCAGCAGATCCGAGGGAACCGGCTTGCCACCCAGCGCGGGCAGCAGACCCCTCGTAGCCAGCCCGATCCCGGTGGCCGCGACCGCACCCGCCCCGGCGAGCAGTGAGGTCAGCAGCCACGGCGCGGCCCGCCCTGGTGCGGGGCTCCCGCTTCGCCGTACTTTCCCGCTCCGCGCCGTTTTCGTCGTACCCACCGTTTTTACCGACCCCGTCCGATCACGCTTCGCCATCACTGTCACCCCTCGCCAGGAAAACGTGTGGTCCGCCCATGGGGTTCCCCTCGCGGCCTCAGGGGCAACATCGTGCCCCGCACCGGGTGAGGCCGCAGCCTGGGCAAGTGGCGAAATCCGCTGCCGCCTCGGTTTGTGCCCTGCTTCCGGCGACGGAGCCGGAAGCCGCTCTCGGCGGTACCGGCCGGTCGGAGGGCACCCGCTTCCCGCGCGGAAGCGGCCCGTGACCAGGCGATCACCGCGCGCCGGGCCGGACAGACGTGGCCGGTGTTCGCCGGCCTGACCGGAGCCTTCCTCGCTAGGCTGGAGCGATGGACGCGCTGGCTCGCCTGCTGGACGGTCCCCGGGCACAGGGGGCGTTCCTGCTTCGCTCCGTGTTCGACCCGCCGTGGTCGGTGCGGGTGCGCGATCGCGCCCCGCTGACCGTGCTCGCGATGGCGCGGGGGCAGGGCTGGCTCGTTCCCGACGACGCGGAGCCCGTCCAGCTGCGGGAAAGGGACGTCGCCATCCTGCGCGGCCCCGATCCCTACATCGTCGCCGACCGGCCGGACACCGAACCGACGATCGTGGTCCATCAAGGGCAGCGCAGCACGAGCACCACCGGCGATCCGCTGTGCGAAACCCTCGACCTCGGCGTGCGCACGTGGGGCACCGGATCGGCCGACGGCGGATCCGACGTGATGCTCATCGGCACCTACGACGTGCCGGGTGAGATCAGCGGCAGACTGCTCGACGCGCTGCCGCCCCGCCTGGTCATCAGTCACCAGACCTGGGACTCTCCGCTTGTTCCGCTGCTGGCGACGGAAATCGGCAGAGCGGAGCCCGGCCAGGAGGTCGTACTGGACCGGCTGCTCGACCTGCTGCTCATCGCGGCGCTGCGGGAGTGGTTCGCCAGGCCGGAATCCAGCGCTCCCGCCTGGTACCGCGCGCACAGTGACCCGGTCGTCGGCGCCGCGCTGCGGCTGCTGCACGCCAACCCGGCTCACCCGTGGACGGTGGCCGAACTGGCCGCCAAGGCCGGTACCTCCCGCGCCGTGCTCGGCAGGCGGTTCACCGCGCTCGTCGGTGAACCCGCGATGGCCTACCTCACCGGCTGGCGGCTTGCCATGGCCGCCGACCTGCTCCGCGAGCCGGGCAACACGGTCGACGCCGTGGCGAGAAAGGTGGGCTACGGCAGCGGATTCGCGCTGAGCGCGGCGTTCAAGCGCGTGCGGGGCGTCAGCCCGCGCGGCTACCGCGACGACACCGGGTCCGGCAGCCCCGGCGGTCCCCAGCACACGGCCGACGGGAAAATTCTCGTCGGCGCGAACGCGGATTCGGCGGCGGGAAACTGACATACTGCCGCGATGGACGTCCCCACGCTGGTAGCCGCACTGGACGAAGCAGGAACGACGCTGGCCGACGCGGCGGCACTCGCCGGACTGGACGCCGAGGTGCCGTCCTGCCCCGGATGGCGGGTCAGGGACGTGCTGCTGCACACCGGCGGCGTGCACAGGTGGGCGACGACGTTCGTCGCCACCGGCCGCGCCGAACCACTCGAACTGGTGGAACCACACGACATCTCCGACTCGCTTCCCGGTGACACCGGGCTGGTGGCCTGGTTCCTCGAAGGGCACGCCGCGCTCGTCGGGGCCTTGCGTTCCGCGCCGGAATCGCTGGAGTGCTGGACGTTCCTCGCCGCGCCGAACCCGCTCGCGCACTGGGCCCGCAGGCAGGCGCACGAGACGACCGTGCACAGGGTCGACGTGGAGCTGGCGAGCGGGACGCCGACCAAGGTGGGCACCGATCTCGCGGCCGACGGCATCGACGAGCTGCTGACCTGCTTCGCGGTGCGCTCCCGCAAGGTGAGTGCCGACCCGGCCCGCATCGTGCGGGTGACGGCCGCCGACGCCGGGACGCACTGGACGTTGCGCCTCACGCCGGGCAACCGGCCGACCGCGAGCAAGGACGAACCGGGACAGCCGCCCGACACCGTGTTGCGCGGAAGCGCGGAGGAGCTGTACCTCGCCTTGTGGAACCGGGCCCCGCTGGCACCCCTGCACGTGGAAGGCGACGATGCCGTGGTCGCCGAGTGGCCGAGGCTGCTGCGGGTGCGCTGGTAGCCGAGTCGCGAGCAGTCGGGTACGGCGCTGGCCGCCGCATGCGAGTCCCCCGCCCAGGAGCGCGAGTCCCCCGTCCAGCCCGCCGAGATCCGCGTTCGGGAACGCGAGATCCGCACTCAGAAACGCGAGGTCCGCATCCAGGCCGCCGAGATGCGCATTCGGCCGCCGGAGGACCCCGCCGGGGCCGAGCCACCGACGTGAACTAGCCGCGCTCCTTGAGCACCCTGCGCAGGATCTTGCCCGTCGGCGACTTCGGGATGTCGGCGACGAACTCGACCTCCCTCACCTTCTTGTACGGCGCGACCCTGGCGGCGACCCACTCCATCAGCTCGGCGGCATCCAGCTCACCGTCACGCACCACGAACGCCTTCGGTGCCTCCCCGCCCTCGGCGTGCGCGACACCGATCACCGCGACGTCGGCGACACTGGGGTGCCCCAGCAGCACCGATTCGAGTTCGGCCGGAGCGACCTGATAGCCCTTGTACTTGATCAGTTCCTTGAGCCGGTCGACGATCCAAAAGAGACCGTCTTCGTCGACGCGGGCGAGATCCCCGGTATGCAGCCATTTCCCGGTGATGGTCGCCGCGGTCGCCTCAGGGTCGTCGAGGTAGCCCGCCATCACCTGTGGCCCGCTGACGAGCAGCTCGCCGGTGTGCCCTTCGGCGACGTCCTCGTCGGTGCCCGGCCGGACGAGCCTGGCGAGCGTGCTCGGCGAGAGCACGCCGACGCTGCCCGGCGGAGTCCGCGCGAACTCCTCTTCGAACACCTGATGGGTTCCCGGGCTCGCCTCCGTCATCCCGTATCCCTGGCGGATCCGGCAGCCGAGGCGGTCCTGCGCGCGTTCGGTGGCCCCGGTGTCGAGCGGCGCCGCGCCACAGAAGGCGTACCGCAGCGCGCTGAGATCTCGTCGCTCCACTCCTGGTGCCTCGGCGAGCGCGAGCACCATGGGCGGCGCGAAATAGGCTCTGGTGACGCGGTGTTGCGCGAGGGCGTCGAGGTAGCTCTGCGGCTCGAACCTCGGCAGGGTCAGCACGGTCGCGCCGCCGAGTAGTCCCGAGTTGAGGATGATCGTGAATCCGTAGATGTGGAAGAACGGCAGCACCGCCGCCATGACGTCGGAGTTCGTGATCCGCCAGCCCACCCTGGTCTGCGCGAGGTTGGCGACGAGATTGCGGTGGGTCAGCCTGACGCCCTTCGGTTTTCCGGTCGTCCCGCTTGAGAACGGAAGTATCGCCAGCGCCGCCGCCGGGTCGATGTCAGCGCGCGGGGGCGGCGCCTGCGACGCGAGTACGTCGTCGAAGGAGCGCGCGCCCGGATGCCGCCCGAACACGATGACGTGCCGCAGCCCGGCGGCCGTCGCCGCGGCGACGGCTTTCTCCGCCGCTTCGGCCGAGGTGATGAGCACCGACGCCTTCGCGGCCGTGAGCAGGCCGCCGACCTCGCCGGGGGTGAGCACGGGATTGACCGGCGCGACGGCGGCGCCCGCCGTCAGCACCGCGTGCACGGCGACGGCGTAGCGCGGCTGGTTGTGGCTCATGACCGCCACGACGTCGCCCTCCCCGACGCCGAGCGCGGCGAGCCCTGCCGCGCCCTCGGCGACCTGCCTTGCCAGTTCGCGGTAACCGATTGTTTCACCGGTGACGCCGTCGACGAGCGCGGGCGCGTCACCGAATCGCTCCGCCTCGCCGAGCACATATTCGGTGAGGGTGGCGCCGGGCACCGAGATGTCCGGTAGCGGGCTGTGATAGTTCATCGGGACTCCTCGTGAGCCGGAACGATCCTCAGCGATAGAAACGAAATACGGGCCGCGCGACGCAGGCCGGTTTGTCCTCGTGTTCGATGTGGACGGTGAGGTCCACGGTGAGCTGGACACCTTCGCCCGCGAGGTGTTCAACGGAGACGAGCTTTCCCGATGCCCTGACTCGCGAACCCGCGCGCACCGGCGAGGGGAACCGCACCTTGTCGAGCCCGTAGTTCACCTTGGTGTTCGCGTCCGCGACATCCAGCAGTTCCGTCCACAACGGAATGACGAGGGACAGGGTGAGGTAGCCGTGTGCGATGGTGCCGCCGAACGGTCCGTCCTTGGCTTTCTCCTCGTCGACGTGAATCCACTGATGGTCGCCGGTGGCTTCGGCGAAGGTGTCGATGCGCTCCTGGCCGACGGTGAGCCACCCGCTGTGCCCGAGGTCGGTTCCCGCCATGCCGTCGAGATCGGCGATGGTCACCGTTGTGGTCATTGTCCTTCTCCCAGTCCGAGCAGTGCCACCGCGTTGTCCTTGTAGATCTTGGGTCGCACGTGGGGTTTGATGTCGAGCCGTTCGAAGTCGCTCAGCCACCGGTCCGGTGTGATGAGCGGATAGTCGGATCCGAAGAGGACCTTGTCCTGAAGCAGACTGTTGGCGTAGCGCACGAGCTGAGGCGGGAAGTACTTCGGCGACCATCCCGAGAGGTCGATGTGGACATTGGGCTTGTGCATCGCGACGGCGAGCGCCTCGTCCTGCCACGGGAACGACGGATGCGCCATGACGATCTTCAGGCCGGGGAAGGTGACGGCCACCTCGTCCAGCAGCATCGGGTTGGACAGCGCCAGTTTGATCCCGCCCCCACCGGGCATTCCCGCTCCGATTCCGGTCTGTCCGGTGTGGAATACCGCGGGCACGCCAAGTTCTTGCGCGACCTCCAGCAACGGATAGGCACTGCCGTCGTCGGGCGCGAAGTTTTGGATGCTCGGATGGAACTTCAGGCCGCGCATTCCGTGTTCGGTCACCAGTGTCCTGAACCGGCGCGCCCCCGCGACCCCCTTCGCGGGGTCGACACTGGCGAAGGGAATGAGCACGTCGGCGTTGTCCGCCGCGACCTGCGCGATGTTCTCCTGGGACAGCGCGGGATGCCCCGTGCTGGACTCGATGTCCACCGTGAACACGACCGCGCCCAGGTCCCGCTGCCGGTAGTAGTCGGCGGTGTCGGCGAGGGTGGGCGCCCTGTGCTCGGATCCGAAATGGTGCGCGGACGCGGCGAGGTAGGCATTGGGAAGGGAAAAGTGGCCGTTGCCATCGGTTTCGACGTGCACGTGCACGTCGATCGCCTTCAGCTTCGCGGGATCCATTGTGGTGCGATCCACTGTGGTCTCCGCGGTCATCGTGGCTCCGGCAGGTTCTCGCCGACGCTCTGCGGTTGCGCGCCCACGGTGGTGCTCCACGCGGCGGCGATGTCGTCGGCGGACCAGCCGCCATCGGCGTAGGCCGCGGCAACCTGCCGAGGGTGCGACCACAGCGAAAGCCGGTCGCCGCCGATGCCGACGCACTGGCCGGTGATCCCGGCGGCCTCGGCCGAGGCGAGAAACACGACGAGTCCCGCCGCGTCCTCAGGGGTGCCGAACGCCAGCGCGGTCCTCGCGAACGACGGCACCGGCTCCCCCGCTCTGATCGCCTCGGCGTATCCCCTGAGCGCGGGAATCGTTTCCGTCATGGCGGTCGCCGCGACGGGGATGACGGCGTTGACGGTGATCTCGGCGCGGGCCAGTTCCATCGACCAGGTGCGGGCGAACGCGGCGATGCCCGCTTTCGCCGCCGAGTAGTTGGTCTGCCCGAAGTTTCCCCGCTGGCCCGCCGGCGAACCGACGAGGATCAGCCGACCGCCCTCGCCCTGCGTCCTGAGCTGCCTCGCCGCCGCTCGCGCACACGTGAACGTCCCGCGCAAATGCACGTCGACGACGGTGTCGAAGTCGTCGTCCGTCATCTTCCAGAGCACCTTGTCGCGCAGCACTCCAGCGTTGGTCACCAGCACGTCGAGCCTGCCGAACTCGGCGACCGCCCTCTCCACGAGCGCGTCGGCCACCTCGGCTCCGCCGATGGCACCGGCGTGCGCGACGGCCTTGCCTCCCGCCTCGACGATCCCGGCGGCCGTGTCCTCGGCCGACGCCGGGTCGAGGTCGTTGACGACCACCGCCGCGCCCGCCCCGGCCAGTGCCTCGGCATAGGCGAGACCGAGCCCCCTGCCCCCGCCGGTCACGATCGCGACCCTGCCGCTGAGGTCCATCGGTCGACCGCCTCCCTTGATTTCAGGTTTCCTGATATCAAGGTTTACTCATCATCGGTTCCGGTTGTCAACCGGTGCCGGAACGCGGATCTCGGCGTCCGGGGTGCGGATCTCGCGGCCCGGAACGCGGATCTCGGCGCCCTGGACGGGGGACTCGCGGGGCACTCAGGCGTAGTGGACACCAAGACCCGCCTGCCCTGGCGCGACATGGGGGCGCAGCACCAGGTTCTCGTCGTAGTCGCCGCCGTCCTGGTGCCGGAACGCGATCGGCCGCTCCTCCGGCATCGCGAGCAGCCGGCGCCGCAGCCGCAGGGCCTCGCGGGCGAAGTCCTGCTCACACGCCCGGTCCGCGCCGTAAATGGCGACCGGAGGCAGCGCCGCCATCCCGGTGTACCAGAAGAGCCCGTGCTGCAAGGGAAACAACACATCGTCGAGCGCGCCGTGAATACCCCTCGGCCCGAAACTCGCTTCCCTCGCGCCGATCGTGGTGATCACCATCGCCCGTTTGCCCGCCAGCCCGCCGTCGCCATAGCGCAGGGTGTGCCCATACTCGTCCTTCACGCCGAAGGCGAAGCCGTTGAGCAGCACCCTGTCGAACCAGCCCTTGAGGATCGCGGGCGGGCCGAGCCACCACAGCGGGAACTGCGTGACGATCGTGTCGGCCCACCGGATGTGCTCGTGCTCGGCTCGGATGTCGGCGCTCAGCGTTCCCTCGGTGTTGGCTCGCTTCGACGCCTCACCGACAAGCAGCCGCCGGTCCGGTTCCTGCCCGAAGTCGGCCGCGTCGACGACCGGGTTCCACTTCATGGCGTACAGGTCGCGCAGGCGCACCTCGTGTCCCGCCTCGCGCAACGCGGCGATGCCCTCGTCCTTGAGCGACCCGCTCAGCGACCGTTCCTCGGGGTGGGCGTAGATCCACAACACGTTCATGACACCAGCGTGCGGTGACCGGACCACGACGACGAGTGGCCCGATTGACAACATGTGAAAGGATCGGGCCATGAGCGGTTCGCCCCACATCGTCGCGGTCCTCGCGAGGGACGGCGTCATGCCCATGGAACTGGGACTGGTTCACCAGATCTTCGGGGCCGCCCGCTCGCCGGAGGGCACGCGGCTGTACGACGTGCGTACCTGCGCGGTGACTCCCGGTGAGATCCACACGAACGCCGACTTCTCGATCCACGTCGGCAACGGCATCGAGACACTCGCCGAGGCCGCGACGGTCGTCATTCCCGCGAGCCACGCCGCCGACGAGACCGAGGCCAGCGGAAACCTCGCTCCCGCTCTGGCGGCGGCCATCGCCGCGATCAAGCAGGGCACGACGATCGCCTCGATCTGCACGGGCGCCTACGTCCTCGCGGCGGCCGGACTGCTCGACGGTAGGAAGGCCACGACGCACTGGAACTCCGCCGACGACTTCCGGCGCCGTTTCCCGCTGATCGAACTCGACCCCGGCGTGCTCTACGTCGACGAGGGAGACATCCTGACCTCGGCGGGCGAGGCCGCCGGCATCGACCTGTGCCTGCACCTCATCCGCCGCGAGCACGGCGCGGCGGTCGCCAACGAAGTGGCGCGGCGCACAGTCGTGCCTCCGCACCGAGAGGGAGGCCAGGCCCAGTACGTGACGAGGCCCGTTCCGGAGCCCGGCATCTCCTCGACCGCTGCGGCGAGGGCGTGGGCTGTGGAACAATTGCACCGCCCGGTCTCGTTGACAGAGTTGGCCGACCGGGAATCCATGAGCACCCGCACCTTCACCCGGCGATTCCGGGACGAAGTCGGGATGTCTCCCGTGCAGTGGCTCACCCAGCAGCGCATTGAACGAGCCCGCCACCTGCTTGAGCAGACCGATCTGCCCATCGACCGGATCGCGAGCGAAGCGGGATTCGGCACGGCCGCATCGTTGCGGCAACATCTGAATGCCGCACTCGGAGTATCACCGAGTGCTTACCGCGGCACGTTCCGTGGCGGAATCAAGTGACCTTGAAAAGCGTTGTCATAACGGGAAGGGGTGACAACGATTGGCAAACGCGACTATGACGTCGACGACGTCGACGACTTCGAAGCCCGCGACGACCCGACGGCGCGCGGGGCACGGTGCCAGCGAGGAACCCGACCTCGTCCGAGCTTACCTCGACGAGATCGGTACGACGCCGTTGCTCACGGCGACGGAAGAGGTCGACCTCGCCAAGCGCATCGAGGCCGGGGTCTTCGCGGCCGAACTCCTCCGCAAGGCCGACGCGGGTGAGGAAGAACCGGCGGCGGGCCGTCGCGACCTCGAAACGGTGGCAAGAGACGGCCTGCTGGCCAAGGACCACATGGTGCGGGCGAACCTGCGCCTCGTGGTGACCGCGGCCCGCAAGAACCGCAACATGAAGCTGCCCCTGCTCGACGCCATCCAGGAGGGCAACCTGGGCTTGATCCGCGCGGTCGAGAAATTCGACTACGCCAAGGGCTTCAAGTTCTCCACCTATGCCATGTGGTGGATCAGGCAGGCCATCCAGCGGGGCAACGCCTTCCAGGCCAGCACCATCCGGCTGCCGATGCACACGGCCGAGCAGCTCGCCAAGCTCGACCGGCTCGAACGCAACCTGCAAGCACAAAGCCAGCAGGACCCCAGCGTGGAGGAGCTGGCAGCGGCGGCGAACATGCCGGTGGAGCGCGTGGTGGCGCTGCGAAGGGCGGGGCAGTCCACGGTGAGCCTCGACGTCCCGCTCGACGAGGACGGCGAGCTCAAGCTCGGCGACCTGGTCGCCGCCGACTCCGTACCGGGAGTCGGCGAGGCGCTGGAGTACCAGGGCATGGTCGCCGACCTGCACGCGGCACTCGACACGCTTCCCGCGCTGGAAGCCTCGGTGCTGTCGCTGCGGTACGGCCTCACCGACGGCCACCCGCACACCGTGCCGGAAATCGCACAACGGCTCAGCGTCACCCGCAAGCGGGTTCGCACGCTGGAGCAGCGCGGCATGGAGGTGCTGCGCGACGCGCAGCACCGTAAGCCGCTGCTGGAATGGGCCAGCTGAGCCAGGCTGCGAAAGGGTGCCTTCCGATCGGGCAGGTCATAGGATCGATGCGTGGACCTGCCCGTTCAACCACCGGTGAAACCGATGCTCGCCACGCTGGTGCGCGAGATGCCTCGTGGCCCCCAGCTGGCCTATGAGCCCAAATGGGACGGTTTCCGCTGCGTCGTGTTCCGCGACGGCGACGAGATCGAGCTGGGTTCGCGCAACGACCGGCCACTGACGAGATACTTCCCCGAACTCGTCGAGTTGCTGGCCGAGGCACTGCCCCGGCGGTGCGTCGTCGACGGTGAGGTCGTCATCGTCACCGAAGGCGGTCTCGATTTCGGCGCGCTGCAACTGCGATTGCATCCCGCGGCGTCGCGAGTGAAGAAGCTGGCCGGAGAGACACCGGCCAGCTTTGTCGCGTTCGACCTGCTCGCGCTGGGCGACGACGATCTGACCTCGGAACCATTTTCGCGCAGGCGAGAACTACTGGAAGGCATCCTCGGCACGGCGCCCGCCAGGGTCCACCTGACTCCGCTCACCACCGACCCCGGCGTCGCGAGCGACTGGTTCACCCGCTTCGAGGGCGCCGGCTTCGACGGCGTGATGGCCAAACCCACCGACCTGCCTTACGAACAGGACCGCAGGGTGATGTGGAAGGTCAAGCACGAACGCACCGCCGACTGCGTCGTCGCCGGTTTCCGGTGGCACAAGGACGGCGAGGGCATCGGCTCGCTGCTGCTTGGCCTCTTCGACGAGCAAGGTGTCCTGAACCACGTGGGTGTCGCGAGTGGATTCGCGGCGAAACGACGCACCGAACTGGTCACCGAACTGGCGCCGCTGCGGGAGAACGCGCTGGAGCGGCATCCGTGGCGCGACTGGGCCGAGGCACACGCCGAGGCCGGTGGCCGGATGCCGGGTGGAGGCAGCAGGTGGGCAGTCGGCAAGGACCTTTCCTGGGAACCGGTGCGGACCGAACTCGTCGCCGAGGTGCGCTACGAACACGTGCAGGGCGGCCGGTTCCGGCACGGTGGCCGCCTCGTGCGGTTCCGGCCGGACCGCACACCGGAATCCTGCACTTACGCTCAGCTCGACGAGGTGCCTCCAGCGGAGCTGGCCTCGTTGTTCAGTGAAGCCGGAACGTGAGACGGGTGCGACCATGAGTGAACGGATCTCGCTGGACGTCGACGGCACCGAGGTCACCGTTTCCAGTCCTGACAAGGTGTTCTTCCCCCAGCGGGGGGAGACCAAATTGGACCTGGTGCGCTACTACCAGGCCGTCGCGGGCCCGCTGCTGGAGACCCTGCGCGGGCGGCCGCTGCTGATGGAGCGCTACCCGGCGGGCGCGGGCGGTAAGTCGTGGTTCCAGAAGCGGGTGCCGAAGTCGGTACCGGACTGGCTGACCACCACGGTCGTCAGCACTCCCAACGGCACCACGAGCGACGCGCTCGTCGCCGCCGATCTCGCCCACATACTGTGGGCGGTCAACCTCGGCTGTCTGGGCTTTCACGTGTGGCCCTATCACGCGGCGACGCCGGAGGTCACCGACGAACTGCGCGTCGACCTCGACCCCTCGCCGGGCGTCACCTTCGACGACGTCCGGCAAACCGCGGTGCTGACAAGGGAACTACTCGCCGAGTACGGCATCGAGGCTCACCTCAAGACCAGCGGCTCCAGGGGCCTGCACGTCTACGTCAGGCTCGAACCCCGGTGGAACAGCTACGAGGTCAGGGCCGGTGCGGTGGCGCTCGCCCGCGAACTGGAGCGGCGGCACTCCGGCCTCATCACCGCTCAATGGTGGAAGGAAGAGCGGGGCAGCCGGGTTTTCGTCGACTTCAACCAGAACGCTCCACACCGGACGGTGTTCGGCGCGTGGTGTGTCCGGCCGAGGGCCGGGGCACAGGTCTCCACCCCGGTCGCGTGGACCGATGTGGACGGTCTCGATCAGGACGCGCTGACGATCGCCACCGTGCCCGCGCTGCTCGCCGAACGCGGCGACCCGTGGGAGGGCATCAACGACCGGCCACAGTCACTGGAACCGCTGCTGGAACAGTCGCGAAAGGACTTGGCGTCCGGGTTGATGGACGCGCCGTGGCCTCCCGTGTACCCGAAGCAACCGGGCGAACCGCCGCGCGTCGCGCCGAGCAGAGCCAAAAGCACCTGAAGACCAAGGGTTACGCCGCACGCGAGCCCTTCCGCCGTCGCTCGACCCGTTCCGTCGCGTCCTTCCACGTGATCGGGAGGTCACTCGCGGGTACGGTCCACTCGGTGAACACGGCCTCGCGCATCACGTCGTGCTGGCGGCGCATGATCGAGACGTGTGGTTCGGTTCTGACGAACCGTTCGAGCGATTCTCTGTCGCGCCAGGCCGAAAGGGTCCAGAATCTGCGCCGCAACGGCTGGGCCCGCAGGGACACTCCCCAGGCTCCTTCCGACCCGCGCACCTGTAGCCACACCCGCAGCGAGGCCGCGAGAAAGCCCGGTACGTGCCGGAGGGACTTGACTTCCAGTAATGACGCCAGCACGACGGCCTCGGCGTCCTGCTCCGGGCGCCGCGGTGTCAGCCACGATGTGGTGGGCATGGGTCCTCCCCTGTCGTCAGCTAGTAGATAGTGACACTATCTGCTATCCACTGACCTGTCCACCGCATGACGTCAGGGCAGCCCGCCGTCGTCGTCGTTGACCTGCTCGCTCAGGGTGTCGCGCCAGCCCTGGAGCTCGGCGATCAGCGCGTCGACGATGTCGAGGGCATCGCCGGGGCGGCCCTCCCGCAGGTGCCTCGCCATCAACCTGGCCCCGTCGCCGAGCCGCTGTGGCAGCCCTTCGCCGTCCGGATCGTGCCGCCAGTCCTCTGGCTTCTCGCTCATGTCCATCGGCTGTGCCCGGCGACCGCGGTGATCAAACCTTGTCAAGCCGCGAGTCCCCCGCCCGGGACGGCGAGATCCGCGCTGAGGCACACGAGCGCACCCGGAATCGCACCACCCGCACACCCGGCGCCCCCGGACACGTCCTGGACACCCCGGGAAAAGCCGCGGGGTGTCCAGGACCTCAGCCGTCATCGGCCGCCGCGTCGGCGCGCGGGCCACCGTCGCTCACAACTGGCTCAACCACACCCCGTGCAGACCTTGTCCCCCGGCCCGCTCCGTCCACACGACCCGGCCGGTCTCGTCGGGTATCTTCGCGATCTCGGCCGTGGCGTTCCAGTTCTGCACCGGGAGCACCACGGTCCGGCCGGTGTCGCGGTCCACGATCGCGGCGTCGCCGTACCCGCCTCCTGGCCAGGCGTTCTGGTACATCAGCATCCGGTTGCCGGTGTGGTCTGTCTCGTGCTGGAACAGTCCCCAGCCACCGGGAATGATGTTTCCCGAGCCGATAGGCCCGCTGCCGATCTTCCAGTGGAAGGCCGTACCGGGTCCCCAGCCATTCGGCCCCGCTCCGATGAGGACGGTCCCGTCACCGGAGAGCCTTGTGTTGACGAAGGTTCCCCATTCCGGATCGTTCGGGAAAAGATTCTGGTACTCACCGGTCTCGGCGTCGTACCTGATGGTCGTCTTGTGCCATTCGGTCGTGGGCCCGACGCCTGCCGAGTAGGTCACCCACCGCCCGTCGTCCGACATGTCGTAGGTGTAGCCGACGATGCGGTGGCAGTCCTCCAGTGGACAGTAGGTCATCTCGACGAGCGAGTCCGCCGTCGCGCGGTACGTCGTGCCGAGGAACGCGCCACCGTCCGAGGAAACACCGAAGGCCACGGTGGTGCCGTCGTCGGTCATGGTCAGTTGCCCGCGCAGTTCACCCGCTACACCCCGGTTGGCCTGCCAGGTCCCTCCCCCTTCGAGATCGTGCACGAGCAGTGCGTCGTCGGCGGCGAAGGCCACCACGCTGCCGTCCTGGTTCGTGGCGACAAGGGATTGCTGACCATAGGCGCCCCAGCTGGTGGAACTGACCAATTCGCCTGACAAGCCACGCGAGGCGACGACCAGAGCGCCGGTGTCGAGATCCTTGCGGACTAGGTAGTTCGCGTCCGGCCCCGCGCTGCGGTGCATGAGTGGCACGAGGTTGCTGTCGGATGTCGTGGAGAAGAACACGTACCTGCCGTCGCCGGAGATCGCGATGTCCTGTTTTCTCCCTGCCACCGCCGTGCGGTCGGGTCTTCCGTGCTCGTCGATCGCGATGTTGACCACTCCGTTATCACCACTCAGATCGGGCGGAAGCGGGACGACGGGCTCGGACCACGAGCTGAATCCGCTGACCCCGAAGTCGGTTTTGGCCGCGACCTGAAAGCGGTAGCTCACGCCGGGTTCCAGCGGTGCTACCAGTGCGGGCGAGCTTCCGACGTTTCTGACATAGGTCCGGTCCTCCGACTTGACCTTGACGAGATACTCCGTGATCGGAGATCCCCCGTCGTCGGCCGGAGGATTCCACTCCAGCAGGGCACCCCCCGGAGCCGGTTCGGCGACGAGACCGGATGGCGCATCCGGAGGGAACGCGCCGACCCGCACCGTGGCTTCGGAAATGCTTTCCGGCGCGAGCGCGTCGGCGGGGCGCACCGCGCGGACCGTGGCGACACCTCCGGTCGCCGAAACGTATTCGCCTGACGAATCGATCTCACCGGGGCCGTCGGTGACCGACCAGTTGACGGTGCTGTCAGAGGGTACGCGAATGTAGTCGAGGCCCATCCGCACGGGTTTGTCGACGTCGGTATCGACCATGCGCGGATCGATCTGGATGCCGTTGAACGGTCCGTCCGCCGCGAACAACTCCCATTTGCACGTCTCGGCATCCAGCAGATTCTGGGTGAAGTCGAAGCTGAACCCGAAGAACTCCCTGCTTTTCAGGAACACGTCGAGCGTGCAGCCCGCGTGCATCGTGAACCAGGGATCGGCGTTGGTATCGGCCGTCGTCTGGAAATACGGTTCCACTTTGACTCCCGGCCCCGCCGCGTTGTAAAGGAAGACGGTGAAGCTCACCGGCATCGCCAGTTTCGCGGATACGGAGCCGAAAGCCCGGAATTCGCCTCCGTCGCTCGAAACCTCATCGATCGGCGTGGCAGTCACCTCCCCGCCGACGATGTCGAGTTTCGCGCCGAGTTTGTGGGAAATCTTGCTGGTGAAGGTGACCCCGGCCGAGTAGCCGATCTCGCCGGTGATCTTCATGTCGAATTCGGGACACCAGACCAGTGGGTACCCTCCGATCATGAGGGTGTTGCACTTGCCCTTGATCTTGAAGAGTTCCCATTCCTTGTCCCACTTCGGAAGAACGCCGAGTTGCGCCTTGAGGTCGAAGGTAGCTTCGATCGCCGCCGTAAAACTGGTCCGGGGCGCCGATCCCGACGTCAGGTCGATCGAACCGTCGACGGTCGGTTTGAACGTGCCCGTCGCCGAATAGCTCCCGACTCGTCCGCCGTGCTCGCCCAGTGACATGTCGACCTTCACGACGAGGGCGCCGTTACTGAACGAGACCTCGGGGCCGCCCTTGTCCTTGTCGTCATCGGGAGCCAGCTTGCTCAGCGGAACGCCGTCGACCTTCGGCTCGACGATCTCCGTCCCCGGCCCCTCATCGGCAAGCCCCGCGATCTCCGGCGGATCCAGCGACATGTCGAAGGCCACCGAGGTGTCTTCGAAGACCTCGTCCACACCTGCCTGCTCGGTACGGATCTCCGCTTGTCTCCCGTTCTCGACGACGCTCGTGACCCGGTGCAGCAGGCCACGTGGCGCGGCGGGTGCCGGGCCCGACATCAAGATCGTTCCTGGCGCGAGGTCCACAATTTCTTCCGGGACCTCACCGAATTCGATGGTGCCGTCGGGAAGTACCGCGGTGATGGCGTTCGCGGCTGGTTCGGACAACACGTGGGGCTCGCCCACCACGGTCAACCGCGGCTCGATGGGCCCGACGGCCTCACTCGCGGGACCGAGGCCGTCGGCGGTGCGCGCGGCGACGCTGAAGTGATAACTCTGCTCTCTGTCGAGGCCGGTGATCTCGGCCTCGGTACCGTCGACGACGGTGAGCAGGTCGCCGGGTGTCGTGCGCACTTCGTACTCGGTGATGTCGCTGCTGCCGGGATCGGCGGGCGCCTGCCAGGACAGACTCGCCGTGCCGTCGCCCCCGACGGCACGCAGATCCGTGGGAGCCCCGGGAAGCCGGGTTCGTGCGGGCGTCACGTCCTCGCGTTCGGCGACGGGACTCGCGCCCGCCTTGTTGAAGGCGGTCACTCCGATCACATGTGCGACATCGTTGTCCAGCCCGGTCAATTCACCGACTGTCGTGTCGGCTGGCAGTTCGAGACGATGCCCACCGGGCTCCGCGGTCAGCAGGTAACCCGTAATGGCGGAGCCTCCGTCCGGAGGTTCGACCCACAGCGCGGCGATTCCCCCGTCGGAAGGCACCACACCGGTGATGACCGGTTCCATCGGAACGTCGCGGGCCTGGGGGTCACCGGATTCGAGGGCGGCGCCGGTTCGCTCTGGCCGAATCCATTGTGCGCCACCACCGACATCCGGTACCGCGTTCCGTTGGTGAGGTCGCCGACGATCGCCGAGCGCGAGTCACCGTCGACGGTCGTGCTGGCGCCGCCCGGTTCCGCGGTGACGACATAGCTCGTGACCTCGGCCGTTTGCGGATCCGGGTCGTGCCAGCTGACCCGCACGGCACCGTCCCTGCCGACTTGGTCACTGATCATCGGGGCGGCCGGAGGTTCCTCCTGAGCCGCCACGGCAGCCAGCCGGGGACCGGTGACGGTTCCGGTTTCGTCCGGCGGGCTCGCGCTCGCCGTTCCCGTCATGCCGCACAACACCGCTGTCACCAGTGAAATGGTGGTGACCCTGAACAACCTCGACCGCACCGAGTCCTCCGCTCCCCATGACCACGACGTCGGACAATCGTGGCAGGACCGGCATATCGGCGAGATAGCGGCGACCTAGCGCGAAGTTTCCCGGCGAGGTCAGATTCCCAGCGCGGTCGCCAAGGTTTTCCCGGCCCGGTCGGCGGGGCCCAGCAGCAGTTCGTTCGTCTTCGCCCGTTTGTAGTAGAGGTGCGCGTCGTGCTCCCACGTGTACCCGATACCGCCGTGCAACTGCAGGCCGGTCGCGGCGACGTCGAAGTAGGCCGGTCCGATGTAGACCGAAGCGAGCGCTGCCGCGGCCGGCGCCTCTCCCGCCGCCTCCGCCGAGGCCCACGCCGCGTACCGCAGCACCGAAACCGCCTGCTCGTACGTGCTGTACATGTCGGCGCAGGCGTGTTTCACCGCCTGGTACGAACCGATGGCCCTGCCGAACTGCACCCTGGCCTTCGCGTAGTCCACAGTGGTCTCCAGCACCCAGGCCATACCGCCGACCGATTCCGCAGCGAGCGCGATCGCGGTGGCATCGGTCACCGCGCGCAGCACGGACTCCGGGTCGGCACAAGCGATCCTGGTCGCCGGTGTTCCGGCGAATTCGAGCCTGCCGAGCCGCCGCGTCGGGTCGAGAGTGTCCAGCGGCGTGTATTGCCGCGAGCCGGTGACGGCGAACCAGCCCGTTGCCCCCGCGTACACGAGCACGAACTCCGCGACGTCCCCCGCTATGACGTAGTCCGCCGTGCCGTGCAGTGTCCAGGTTCCGCCGTCCTCACGCGCCTCCACGGTGTCCACGGGGGACACCGCGACGGTGCCGATCAGTTCACCAGAGGCGAGCCGGGGCAGTACGTCAGCCGAAAGACTCTCGTCGTCGAGCGCGCGTACGGCGTCGACGGCGAGACACGCGGAAGCCAGATACGGAACGGGAGCGAGCGAGCGGCCCAGTTCCTCCAGTACCACACAGCGCTCGACCGGCCCCGCGCGTTCGCCGCCGAATCGCTCCGGCACGGCCAGCCCGGTCACCCCGAGTTCGCAGAGCCGCCGCCACAGCGCCGGATCCCAGCCCTGTTCGCCGATGACCGACCTGACCCGCGCCGGCGGACAGTGATCGGCGATCACGTCGCGCACGGCCGAACGCAATTGCCGTTGCTCGTCGTCGAGTACCAGCCGCATGACGGTTTCCCCCGCTCAGTCCTGGTGCTGTGTTCCCACGCGCAGTTCCCGGAACGGGACACCCCGGTCGGCCTGTGGTTCCTTCGGCAGTCCGAGAATGCGCTCACCGATGATGCCGCGCTGGATCTGATTGGTGCCGCCCGCGATACTCGACGCTGGCGTCGCGTTGATGGCGACGGCCAGCTCGGCACTGTCCACATCGTCCGGTTCCCAGGCGACGGCGCGCGGACCGGCGATCAATCCGGCCACCGACACCGCCTGCCACAGCAGTTGGGCACCGGCCAGTTTGGCGACCGAACCCCGCGCGCCGGGCCGCGATCCGGCATCGGCTTCCTGTTTGAGCCGCGTGTTGAACAGCGCGAGCGCCCGTTCCCTCGCGTACAGCGTGACGAGTTCCGAGCTCACCACCGGATCGTGTGCCCGTCCCAGTTTGCTCGCGAGCGCGTGCAGATTGGCGTAGGTGAGCGGATCGTAGTGCCTGCGCACCGATCCGCCGATGGAGACGCGCTCGTGGCCGAGCATGGTCACGGCGGCGAACCAGCCCGCGTCGACCTCGCCGATCACCGCGTCGGCAGGGACTCGGACGCGGTCGAAGAACACCTCGTTGAACGGTGCTCTTCCGGTCATGTCGCGCAGTGGCCGCACCGTGACGCCCTCGGCCCGCATGTCCACGATGAACATGGTGATACCACGGTGTTTCGGCGCGCCGGGGTCGGTGCGGGCCAGTAGCGCGCCGAAGTCGGCGTACTGCGCTCCGGATGTCCACACCTTCTGGCCGCTGACGACCCAGTCGTCGCCGTCCCGCTCGGCACGGGTTTGCAGGCTCGCCACGTCGGATCCCGCGCCGGGTTCGGAGAAGAGCTGGCACCAGATTTCCTCGCCCCGCAGCAACGGGCGCACATACCGGCTCTTCTGGGCGTGGGTGCCGAGGTCGAGGAGCGTCGGACCGCACATTCCCAGGCCGATCAGGAAGATTCCGGTCGGCAGGTCGCTGGAGGCAGCCTCTTCGTCGAATATCTGTTGCTCAGCCGAGGAAAGTCCAGCGCCACCGTATTCGGCTGGCCAGGTGATCCCCGCGAAACCCGCGTCGTACAGGGCGGCCTGGAACGCTTTGCCCATCGCGACCGGATCGTCCTGAGCCACGCCACCGGGTGGCGCGTACTCGGCGAGCCAGGTTCGCACGTCGTTCCGGAAGTCCATTTCCTACCCCCGCTGGTCCGGCGCGGTGTCCCGGTAACGGGCGCGCAGTTCGTGCTTGAGCAACTTTCCCGTCGGCGTACGGGGAAGGTCGGTGACGAAATCGACGGACCGGGGTGCCTTGTAGTGGGCGATCCTGGCGCGCACGTGGGCAAGCAGCTCCTCGGCCAGCTCGGGTCCCGGTTCAGCCGTGGATTCCGGCTGCACCAATGCTTTCGCGACCTCGCCCAGTTCGGCGTCGGGGACTCCGATGACGGCGACGTCGTGTACGGCGGGATGCAGAGCGAGCACGTTCTCCGTCTCTTGTGGATAGATGTTCACTCCGCCGGAGATGATGGTGAAGGCCGCCCTGTCGGTGAGATAGAGGTAGCCGTCGTCGTCGAGTCTGCCGATGTCGCCGTTGGTCGCCCAGTTCGGGTGACCGGGGTGCCGCGCGGAGCGGGTCTTCGGTTCGTCGTTGTGGTACTCGAAGGCCGGTTCGTCGCGTTCGAAGTAGACGGTGCCGGTACTGCCCGCCGGAAGTACACTTCCG
The DNA here is from genome assembly GCF_002240355.1 of Prauserella marina. Taxonomy (GTDB): domain Bacteria; phylum Actinomycetota; class Actinomycetes; order Mycobacteriales; family Pseudonocardiaceae; genus Prauserella_A; species Prauserella_A marina. The sequence continues at coordinate 2,225,986 of NZ_CP016353.1, read as the reverse complement.
TCCTCAGCGCAGATCCGGACCACGCCAAGTCCTTCCCTGCCGACGGAACCGGGTTTGCCGAGCCATTCCTCGGGGCCGATGAAGGTCATCCCGGCGCCCTCGGTCGAGCTGTAGTACTCGTGCAGGATCGGTCCCCACCAGCTCATCATCTCGTGCTTGACCTCGACGGGGCACGGGGCCGCCGCGTGCACGGCGACCTGGTGGCTGGAGAGGTCGTAGCGGGAGCGGCCGGATTCCGGCAGTTTGAGCATCCTGACGAACATCGTGGGAACCCATTGGCTGTGGGTGACGCGGTAGCGTTCGATCGCCCGCAGGGCCGCCTCGGCTTCGAAGCGCTCCATCATCACGAGCGTGCCACCGACGGCGTGTACGCAGGCGCCGAACCGCAACGGCGCCGCGTGGTAGACGGGCGCGGGCGACAGGTAGACCATCCCCGCCGAGAAGCCGTACTTGGCCTGTAGCAAGGGAAGCAGGATGTTGCCGGGTTCGTCGATCTGGTGACTGGGCAGCGCCACCTTGATCCCTTTGGGACGGCCGGTGGTTCCCGACGAGTACAACAGATCGGCGCCCGCTGGCTGATCCTCGGGCACGGAGGCAGACGCGTTCGCCACCACTTTCGCGTAGTCGTCGAAGCCCTCCACCTGCCCGCCGAAGGCCAGCCGGACGGGCACCCTGACGCGCCGGGCGACCTCGGTCGCGAGTTCGCCGATCGCGGCGGAGACGACGAGCGCCTTGGCTCCCGAGTCGGCGACGATGTAGGCGGCCTCGTCGGGGCCGAGGTGACTGTTGACGGCGGCGAGATACAGCCCCGAGCGCACCGCGGCCCAGTACACCTCGTAGGCGGGCAGCGCGTTGTCGGTCAGCAATGCCACGGTGTCGCCCTTGCGGAGTCCTTCCGCCCGGAAGACGTTGGCCAGCCTCGCGGATTGCTCGGCGAGCGCGCGGTAGCCGAGTACTGCACCGGATTCGGCGAGCACCACCGCGGGACGATCGGGGTGCACGGCGGCGTGGGTGTCCGGGTACATGCTGGTTCCTCCTCGAACCGGCGGTGTCCTTCGAAGACTGGCAGCCCGGCACAATCCAGTCAATGCCGACTGTTTTCCGCCCGCTCTGCGGCGGGTCGCTACCCTGAGCCCATGGCGGGAGCGGGACAACAGGCGGCGCGCAGCCGCAGGGAGCGCACGCAGGACAGTCGCGCGCTGATCCTGGACGCCGCCGTGGACTGCCTTGTCGAGCACGGCTACGCGGGTGCTTCGACGCTGGCGATCCAGGCGAAGGCCGGGGTGTCGAGGGGCAGGCTGCTGCACCATTTCCCTTCCAGGGACGGCCTGCTCGTCGCGGCGGCACAGCACCTGGCGACGACCCGGCTCGCGCACACCGAGCGCAGGGTCGCCGAGGCGCTCACCGACGAGCCGGAAGGCCCGGTCCGGGTCGAGCGCTGCATCGAGTTGTTGTGGACGACTTTCCACGAGCCATTCTTCTGGGCGGCGGTGGAATTGTGGACCGCGGCGCGCACCAACCCGGCATTGGCGGCGGCGCTGCGCCCGGCCGAACGGCAGTTGCGCGACGCGATCCGCGGCGTGGCCGACCGCATCTGGGGCCCTGCCGTGTGTGCCCATCCCCGCTATGACGAGCTACGGGAATTGTTGTTCACCAGCATGCGCGGCGCGGCGTTGCCGTATGCCTTCGAGCGCAGGTCACCGGCGCGCGATCGGCACGTCGCGGTGTGGAAGTCGGTGGCGAGGACGCTGCTGTTCACCGGCGACGCCACAAACAGTCAGGGTTGACTGTAACCGCTCGGGCAGGCCAGCATGTGGTTGCGTCACTCCCGAGACCCCCGAGCATCGCCGAGGTTGCCGATGTCCACACCAGCTCGCGAAACGCCTCTCCTGCTCGGCAGGGGAATGACCATGGGCGACCAGCTCGCCCGGCACGCCCGCACCGTCGGCGACGACGTCGCCTACACCTTCGCCGGCGTTTCCCTGACCTATCGCTACCTTGACGAACGAGTGTCCAGGCTGGCGAACGCGTTGCGGGAGCGAGGAATCGGCCGCGGCGACCGGGTCGCCGTACTCGGCCTCAACAGCCTTGAGGTGATCGAGACCTACTTCGCGACGACCCGGCTCGGCGCCATCTGCGTTCCGGTCAACTTCCGGCTCGTCGCCGACGAGATCGCCTACACCCTTGGCGACAGCGGCGTCGGCGTGATCATCGTGCAGGCGCCGTTCGCGGGCACGATCGCCAAAGCGAGCGAACAACTCGAAGGCGCACCGGTGTGCTTGATCTTCGGCGAAGGCGCCGAACGCGGCGACGCCGAGGACTACGAACAGGCACTCTCGTCTGCCGCGCCGGTGTTCGGAGAACGACGGGTCGACGAACACGACGCGGCGTTCATCATGTACACCTCGGGAACGACGGGCAGGCCGAAAGGCGCCGTACTGAGCCATTTCAACCTGCTCATGCACGCGTTCAGCAACATGACGCACCTCGGAGCCATGACCGAGAACAGGGTGTGGCTCGCCGCGGCCCCGCTCTTCCACATCGCGGGACTTTCGGGCATGCTGCCCAATCTGCTGCTCGGCGGGCGCACCGTACTGCTGCCGTCGGGGCAGTTCGATCCGGCCGCGACCGTCGAGCTGCTCGAACGCGAGCGGGTTTCCTCGGTGTTCTTCGTTCCCGCGCAATGGCAGGCCATCGTGTCGGTTCCCGGTATCGCCGAGCGCGATCTCTCGGCACTGCGCACGCTGTCGTGGGGCGCCGCGCCCGCTTCGACGACGTTGCTGCGCACCATGATCGACGCGTTCCCGCAGGCGGAGGTCACCACCGCGTTCGGGCAGACCGAATGCAGCCCGTGCACGACGCTGCTGCGCGGTGAGGACTCGATTCGCAAGATCGGCTCGGTCGGCACACCCATGCTCAACGTCGAGGTCAGGGTCGTCGACGACGACATGAACGACGTGCAACGGGGCGAGGTCGGCGAGATCGTCTACCGCAGCCCGATGGTGATGAAGGAGTACTGGAACAAGCCGAAGGAGACCGAGGAAGCCTTCCGGGGTGGCTGGTTCCACTCCGGTGACCTCGTGCGTGAAGACGAGGACGGGTACTACTTCGTCGTCGACCGCAAGAAAGACATGATCATCTCGGGTGGCGAGAACATCTACTGCGCCGAGGTGGAGAACGTGCTCGCCGCGCACCCCCGGATCGGCGAGGTGGCGCTGATCGGCGTGCCCGACGAACGATGGGGAGAAACCCCGCTCGCGGTCATTTCGGCGAAGGTGCCCGATGATCCGCCGGACGCGGCCGGTCTCGCCGAGTGGTGCCGCGACAAGCTGGCCGGTTACAAGCGGCCGAGACGCATGGCGATCGTGCCAGCGCTGCCCCGCAATCCCAGCGGCAAGGTGCTCAAGACCGAACTCAGGGCGGATCTCGCGGCAGGCAGGCTGCTCGTCACGCCGCTGTGAGCGGTTTCGGTCCGCACTGTGACATCCGGCGTAACGACGCCCACGAGGTCTCCGCTTCTGCGAGTCTCGACGGCGTGATGTGGCTTGAACTCGAAGGCGCGGTCAACATCAGGGACGTCGGCGGCATCCCGACCGGCGATGGCGGGAGCACCACGGCGGGAAGGCTGCTCAGGGCCGACAACCTGCAAAACCTCTCCCCTTCCGACGTGTCCTACCTCGTCGACACCGTCAAGCTCACCACAGTGGTGGATCTGCGGACCCTCGGCGAAATCACCTCGGAAGGTCCAGCCCCGCTGACCAGGGTGGCCAGTGTCGAGCACGTCCACCACTCGCTCGTACCGGAGCGGGCATGGGACACGCCGGACGCGCTGCTGGCCAGGCGGCGCGAGGAACAGGCACAGCATCAGGGAGACCGGACGTGCGGCGCCTACCTCGGCTACGTCGAGCAACGGCCGGAGAGCATCGTCGGCGCGCTGCGGGCCATCGCCTCGGCGAAGGGCCCCGCCCTCGTGCACTGCGCGGCAGGCAAGGACCGCACCGGGGTCGTCGTCGCGTTCGCGCTGACCGTGGCGGGGGCGCTGCGCGAGCACATCGTGGCCGACTACGCCGCGTCAGGTGAGCGCATCGAGGCCATCATCAAACGGCTGAGTGCGTCGCGGACCTACGCCGAGGACGTCGCGCGCATCCCGATCGACGGTCATCGGCCCCTTCCCGAGACGATGGCGCAGTTCCTCGACCAGATCGACCTTCGCTACGACGGCGTGCACTGCTGGCTCGACCGGAACGGATTCACCGCTTCCGAGGTGGCCACGCTGCGCGGGAGGCTGCGCGGCCAGGCGTGAAGCCAGGCGGGTTTCCCACCGAAATCCACGCGGTTCACGAACCTCAGCCGTCGATTCCCGGCACGACCGAACCGGGCATGAGGCTCGTCACCAGACATCCTTCTGGACTCCTTTCACCCGGCACATAGCCCTGACCAGGGGCTTTCGCGCGCCCTTCGCCAGGTAGGTCGTCGAGTACCGGACTTGACAAACCACGTCGCCTACCGTCATGGTTCACTACATGAGTAATGAACCAGTGCACCATGGTAGTGTCCGCCGACATGAGAGATGACGGCCGGCCGCTTTTCCTCCAGATCGCCGAGCAGATCGAGAACTCGATCATCGACGGCGCGTTGCCTGAGGAAAGCCGGGTGCCGTCCACCAACGAGCTTGCCGCGTTTCACCGGATCAACCCGGCGACCGCGGCGAACGGGGTTAATCGGCTGGTGGCCGATGGGGTGCTTTACAAACAAAGGGGAATCGGAATGTTCGTGGTGCAAGGAGCGCGAAATCTGCTCTTGGAACGCCGCAAGCAAGCCTTCGGACAGGCGTTCATCGCTCCGCTGCTCACAGAAGCACGCAAACTGGGGATGGATGCCGAAGACCTCAAGAAGATGATCGACGTCTGGAGGGACGACGCATGACCGCCGTTCGACTGCGCAACGTGACCAAGCGGTACGGCAACTTCACCGCACTCGACGACGTCAGCCTCGACCTCGAAGACAACCGGATCCACGGGCTGCTCGGCCGCAACGGGGCAGGCAAGACCACGATCATGTCGATACTGACCGGTCAGGGTTTTCAGACGTCGGGGACGGCCGAGGTCTTCGGCGAGGCACCGTACGAGAACGACCACACGCTCAGGAAAGTCTGCTTCATCAAGGAATCGCAGAAATACCCTGACAACTTCACGCCCCGGCACGCGTTCGCCGCTGCCAGGCTGCTGTACCCCGGCTGGGATCAGCCTTTCGCCGACGAACTGATCGCCGAATTCGCGCTCCCGATCAAGCGCAGGATCAAAAAGCTTTCCAGGGGACAGCTCTCCGCGATCGGGGTCATCATCGGGCTGGCGGCCCGCGCGCCGCTCACCTTCTTCGACGAGCCCTATCTCGGGCTGGACGCGGTGGCCAGGCAGGTGTTCTACGACCGGCTGCTCGCCGACTACGCCGAGAACCCGCGCACGATCGTGCTTTCGACGCACCTGATCGACGAGGTCAGCGACCTCATCGAGCACGTGGTGCTGATCGACCAGGGCAGGGTGCTGCTCGACGAGGACTCCGACCTGCTGCGGTCGAGGGCGGTCACCGTCACCGGGCCGGTGTCGGCCGTCGAGGAATTCGCCAAGGGGCACAGGGAACTGCACAGGGAACAGCTCGGCGGCTTCCTCAGGGTGACACTGGAGAACGTCCACACGGGACAGTCGCCGACCGGACTGGAGTTCGAACCGGTGTCCCTCCAGGAACTCGTCGTTCGCACGACTCAGCAAGCAGCGGGCGGGCGCCAGCTCGTCGGCGCGACCAATGGAAACGGGGAGAAATCATGAGTCGCGTGTGGAATGTCGTCCGCATCCAGCTCGTCAACGCGCCGATGGTGATCGGGAACCCGTTGCTCGTTCTCGCGATCGCCTTCGCGACGAACCTCGCGATCTTCGGGGTGATCAGCGACACTGCCGAACCCGGTAGCATGGTCACGGGCGCGATAATGTCCATCTACATCACCTTGCTCGTCTCGCACATCATCACGATGACCCAGATCTTCACGTTCGCGCTTGGCCTGAGCGTCACCCGCCGCACCTTCTACGCGGCGACATCAGTGCTCATCGTCGGGCAGGCGATCGGCTACGGCATCCTGATGTACCTGATGCTGCTGCTGGAGCGGGCGACCGGCGGCTGGGGAATGGACCTGAAGTTCTTCGGCGTTCCGTTCATGGTCAACGACAATCCGCTGCTCCAGTTCCTCATCTACACGGTGCCGTTCCTGTTCATGTCCTTCATCGGTGTCTACGTCGGCATCGTGTTCAAGCGGTGGGGCCAGCCCGGTGTCTACGCTCTCACCATCGGCACCGGCGCGGTCGCCGCCATCCTGGGGATTCTGGCTACCTGGCAGCAGTGGTGGCCCGCCGTCGGCAGGTTCTTCGCCGACCAGTCACCGATGAGCCTGTTCGCGGGCTACCCGTTCGTACTGGCCGTGATTCTGGCCGGTATCGGTTTCCTGACCCTGCGCAGGGCAACTCCCTGACCGGCTCAGCTCACAGCGCACGTTGCCTTCCCTCCCAGTAGGGTTCGCGCAGCGTGCGCTTGAGTATTTTCCCCGTCGCGTTGCGGGGAAGCTCGGCAACGACATCCACTGTGGACGGACACTTGTATCCGGCGAGCCTGTCCCTGCAAAACGCGATCGCATCGTCCGGGTCCGGCGCGGCCGCCGAGGGCACGACGACGGCCTTGACCTGCTCACCCCAGGTGGCGTCGGGGACGCCGATCACCGCCACCTCGGCGATACCGGGAAACTCGGCGAGCACCCGCTCCACCTCGGCGGGGTAGATGTTCTCCCCACCCGAGATGATCATGTCCTTGACCCTGTCCTCGATGGAGAAATAGCCGTGCTCGTCCCTGCGCCCGGCGTCGCCGGTGCGCAGCCAGCCGTCGGCGATGGTGGCCGCGGTGTCCTCGGCCCGCCCCCAGTACCCCGCCATGACCTGCTCGCCCCGGATCTGGAACTCACCGAGCTCACCGTCGCCGAGCACGGTGCCCGACACCGGATCCACGACCCGCATCTCGACCCCGTCGACGGGCCTTCCCACCGACGAGCGCCATTCGGGATGGTCGGCGGCCCTGTGGTCGTCCGGCCCGAGAATGCAGAACACGCCCGCGGCCTCGGTCATCCCGTAGACCTGGTAGAAGTCGACGTCGAAGACGTCCATGGCCTGGCTCAGCACCGCGGCGGGCATCGGCGATCCGCCGTAGCCGAGGCAGCGCAGCGTGGAGACGTCGGCCTCCCGCACGCCGGGAACGCGCAGCAGGAACCCGATGACGGCCGGCACGAAGAAGGCGTGCGTCACGCGATGGGCCGCGATCGTGGCCAGCACGTCGGCGGGAACGACGTCCCGCACGAGCACCGTCTCGCAGCCGACCGACATCCCGGCCAGTGCCCAGCTCGTGCCCCCGACGTGGAACAACGGCATGGCAACGAGATTGACCGAGTCGGCGGTGAACCCGAAGCCCTTCGCGGCTGCTTCGGAGTGAGCGAGCAGGCAACGGTGGGTCAGCATCGCGCCTTTCGGATAACCCGTCGTTCCCGAGGTGTAGAGCTGGAGAAAACAGTCGTCGAGGGTGGCGTCGGCGCGTTCGGTGCCGTCCGGCTCGCCCGCACCGGCGAGGAACGCCTCGTACTCGTCGGTCTCGGCTCCGCCGACGACGATGACCCGCTCCACCGTCTTCAGCTCGTCACGGATCCCTTCGAGCGCGGGAAGTAGTTCGGCGCCGACGAAGAGCACCTTCGCGGCCGAGTCGTTGAGTACGTAGCTCAGCTCGTCCGGTGCGAGCCGCGCGTTGACCACCGCGTTGACCGTGCCAGCGTAGGCGCAGGCCAGCGTGGTTTCCAGGCAGGCGGGGTGGTTCTTGTCGAGAAAGGCGACGCGATCGCCCTCGGCCAGGCCCGCCGCGCGCTGGGCGGCGGCGTTGCGGCGTACCCTCGCCGAGAGGTCGCGCCATGACCAGCTCTGCTCACCGAACCGCAGAGCCACCCGGCCGGGAGATCGCTGCTCCCACCGTTGCAGCAGGTCGGCGACGTGGGCACCCGCATCGGTCATCCTCGGCCTCTCCCCCGTCAGCGGACGCTGTCCCCACAGATTACGAGCGAGCGGCCCCGGCTTCAACCATCGCTGAGTGATCCATTATGGACAGACCGATGGCAGGCCACCCGCGCAGCGAAATCCGGCTCCCGGGACAGACCGGGCGTGCTTCTGTCCATCACTGGCCGCGCGATGGACACTGGAGCCACGCCGGGCGGATGCCCCGGCGGGTACCCGCGCGCCGCACGGCGCCGAGGACGGAGAACGGCATGATGGATCCCGTTGCCGAACACCACGTCATGGCCCTTCAGCGGGCCGACCGCGCCGATACCCAGGAGTGGCTGTGCCCCGAATGCGGCAGGCACTTCATCGTGCGGTGGGACCCCGAGTTCGACCAGCTCGTGCTCAACCAGGGCGACACCGGCGCCAGCCACTCGGGTAGCGAAAAGGGCGCGCTGGACATCGTGATGCGCACCGAAATGGCACGGCCCGTCCCTCGGGGCGAACCGACTCAGGTCTGGCTCGACTGGCTACGCCAGCACGGTATCGAGGACCCCGAGGCCCGCTGACCCCCTCGCCGCGCCCACGCGTGGACGCGGCCGGTTCCCCGGCCACGGATGTCCGGGAAACCGGCCAGGATCGACCGATCCTCAGTCACGACACGACGAAGGGCAGGCTTTCCGCGGTCGAGAAGTCGAAGTTCGACCCCGCCGTCACCTTGTACGAGGCGACCGCTTGCAATACATCGCCAACGGCGGCCTTCGCTCCCCAGCCCGCGGGGATGTTGATCCGCAATTCCTGCAAGAACGGATCGGTGTCCGAAGGAGTCAGCGACCCGCCCTGGTTCGCCGTCGCCACGTTGACCGACTGGGTGAGATTGCGAATACCCACCCTCGCGTCGAATCTGGTGACATTCTGGTTCAAGTCCCTGCCAATCTCGATGTTCATGATGACATCGAAAGGATCGTTCAATGTGACGTCGTCGATCGTAAAGAATGTTCCGACGTCGACCGCGTAGAGCAGTTTCACGCTGGCATCAAAATCACTCGACATGTGGCTACTCCCCTGAATATGCGTGCGTACCGGTGAATCCGGGTGCCGTAATACCAGATAACCACCGTCGTCCCGACCGGACACCGCCCAACGGGTGAAGCCGGTAAAGCGCGGAACAAATGCCAGCTGAAAGCCCGAGAAATCGATCTCGATGTTCGTGATTTTTTTGAACTCAGTCGACGGGAACCAGCTTTTCAGCAGCTGAACCGGTCGCCTTTTTCCGGCGATTCCCGAACAATCCGGCAGCGGCGACGACGATCCCGGCGAGGCCGAGACCGACCGGCACGAGCAGCGCCATCCGGTAGCCCTCCATCAGAAAGGCGGCGGTGCCGGAACGCGTGTTCGCCACGTTGACGGCCGCGGCGGCCGACAACCCCAGCGCGGCGCCGAACTGGAAGCTCGTGTAGAGCAGACCACCCGCGAGCCCCTGTTCCCGTTCGTCGACCTCGTCGGTCGCCGCGATCGTGGCAGGCCCGTACGCCAGCGCGAAGGCGACCCCGAGCAGCAGCAGGCTGGGAATCATCGCGGAGTAGGTCCAGTCCGGCGCGACCGGGAGGAACAACACGTAGGACGCGGCGGCCAGCAGCATGCCGCCGAAGATGACGCGGGTGGTGCCGAACCTGGCCACGAGTTTGGGCACCACCGTCGGTGACAGCAGCACGTCCACCCCGAGCAGAAGCATCGCCAGACTGGTCTCCAGCGTCGACCAGCCCCTCAGTTCCTGTAGGTAGAGAACGACGATGAACTGGAAGCCGAAGAATCCCGCCGCCAGCAGGGACATCGTCAGGCCCGCCCGCACGAGCGCGGCGTTGGCGAAGATGCCCAGCCGCACGAGCGGGGTCTTCGCCCGTTTCTCGATCACCACGAAGACGGCGAGCAGCGCCAGGCCCGCCGCGAGAGTCGCCGCCGTCACGGACACCGGCACGTGCGCCGACCGTTCGACGCCGAGTACGACGAGCACGATCGCCCCCGTTACGGTCACCGCACCCGCCACGTCGAACCGCAGACCCGCGCGCCGCTCACGCACCGATCGTGGGATCAGCGGGACGGCGAAAGCCAGAATCACCGCGGACAGCCCGACCGGGGCGAAGAAGACCCAGCGCCAGCCCAGCGACGTCAGCAGGCCGCCGATGACCAGGCCGAGCGTGAATCCGCCCGCCGCGATCCCCGAATACACCAGCAGTGCCTTGTTGCGCTGCGGTCCCTGTTCGAAGGTCGTCGTGATGATCGAGAGCCCGGCCGGAGTCATGAACGCCGCGGCGACACCGGTCACGAATCGTGCCGCGATCAGCATCCAGCTCTCGGTCGCGAGCCCGCCGAGCCCGGAGAACACGAGGAACACCACCAGTGCCCACAGGAAGACCTCACGCCTGCCAAGCAGGTCGGCCGCCCTCCCGCCGAGCAGCATGAACCCGCCGTAGCCGAGCACGTACGCGCTCACCACCCACTGCAACTCGCCGGTCGCCAGCCCCAGGTCAGCCCTGATCACCGGCAACGCCACGTTGAGCATGGCGATGTCGATACCTTCGAGGAAGATCGCGCCACACAGCACGAGCAGCACTCCCCACCGTCTGCTGCCCCACTCACTCATCAAGCCCACCAAGTCCTCGCAGGTCGGAGAAATATCGTTCTCCCACCACCCTCGTTCCGGACGACCTGCGGGAACAACGCCGAAGATCACAACGTTCGTTCAGTCGGGCTTACCGATCGAGAGCAGGGGATCCGATGGAACGCGACGAGCTTGAGTGCTTTCTCGTGCTCGCCGACGAGCTGCACTTCGGCCGCACCGCCGAGCGCATGCACCTGTCGAGGGCGAGGGTCAGCCAGCTCATCCAGCGACTGGAACGGCGGGTCGGCGCCGCGCTGTTCGTCAGGACAAGCAGGCGGGTCGCCATGACCACGCTCGGCAAACAGTTGCGGGCCGAGACCGAGCAGCACCACCTGGCTATCGAGTCGGCGCTCGCGAAGGCGGCCGAGCACGCGCGGCGAGCGCTCGGCGCGCTGCACGTCGGGTTCGCCAACCCGCTCGCGGGCGAGATCGTCGTGCGGGCAGCCGACGCGCTGCGCGCGACGCATCCCGACCTCGCGATCGAGTTCTGCGAGGTCCCGCTGGCCAGTCCCTACGGTGAGCTGCGCAACGGGCAGTTCGACGTGCAGCTGGTCGACTTCTCCTCCCATGAGGACGATCTCTCGGGAGGAGAGCCGTTGTTCGAAGAGGACAGGATGCTCGCGCTGCCCGCCTGCCATCCGTTGTCCATCAAGGACAGTCTCGTGCTCGACGATCTTGCCGAGATCACGCTGCTTTCCATCGAAGGCGACGTTCCCTCCTACTGGCTTGAGGACAGGGTTCCCGCGCGAACACCCGGCGGACGGCGCATCGAGCGCGGGCCCTCGGTCGCCAACCTGCAAGAAGCACTGACGCTGGTGTCGGCGGCGCAGGGCGCGATCATCACCCCGGCGCACACCGCCACGTACTACCCCCGGCCGGGCATCGTCTACCTTCCGCTGCGCGACGCGCCGAGTGCTGCTTACCGGCTGCTGTGGCGGGCAGGCGAGAACACCGGTTCGGTCAACGCTTTCCGCGACGCGGTGCGCGCCATGGCACGCGACGTGGAGAAGAACACGGTCACGGCGGCCCGGCTTTCCGTGCGAGCACTCTGCTGAACCGCCGGTGCCCCTGCCGGATCAGTTCCTCGGCGAGCACCGTCCAGCCTTCCGGCACCAGCGCGGCGAGGTCGCCGTGCCTGATGTGCCACGGTGGGAGTGCGCCCTCGTGCTCGCCAGGGACGGCAAGCGCTTCCCAGCCCAGCAGTCCTCCCGGTTTCACCGCGCCCACCGCGATCGTGAACGCGGAGGGATCCCAGTATCGCGTCGCCAGCACGAGCGCGAAGTCGTCAGCCGGCCGGTATTCCGAGGCATCGGCGAGTACACAGTGGACCAGTTCGGCAACTCCCTTGTCCTGAGCTCGTTTTCTGAGATCCGCCATAGCCACATCGGACACATCGACGGCGACGACCATCCGTCCCTTCGCGGCGAGCGCGAGCGCCGAACCGGAGCGCCCGCAGGCGAGTTCGAGCACCGGCCCCTCCGGCAGTCCCTCCACGGCCGCGGCCGAGGACAACGGGTGCGGTTCGAACCCACCGTCGTGCGCGCGGTAACGCTCGTTCCATCGCAACCGGTCGGGATGGTTCTCGGGCGGCTCCGGCACGCCGGTCACAGTTTCTGCGCGAACTCGACGATGTTGCCGTCCGGATCGGCGATGTGCAGCGTGCGCTCGCGCCACGGCCGGTCGATCGGTCCGGTCAGGATCGGCACACCGGCCGCGCGAAGGCGCCCGGCCTCGGCGTCGACGTCATCGACGATGAAGCCGATCTCGCCCGCCGGTGCCGTTCCGCCTTCGCCGCCGATCAGTTCGGGCAGTTTGGCACGTTCGAACAGGGCGAACTTGGTGTTGTCCATGGCGAACTCGACGTAGCCGTCACCGTCGATCCGCACGTCCAGCCCGAGCACCTCGGTGTAGAACGCGACGGAGCGCGACAGTGACTCCACGTACCAGATCACGTAGTCGATGCGGTTGAAGCGAGGCATGAGTGCACGGTAACCGCACGGGGCGGGTACCACCTCAGGCGAAGGGACCGGCCGCCTCGGCGAGTGCCCGCTCGGCGATGTCCTGCAACGAGGTGCCCTGCGGCTGGTCGAGCCAGGCGACCGTGGCGACCCTGATGGCGGTGAAAAAGCAGCCGGCGATCAACCGGGGCCTGGTGGCGGATCTTTGCTCCTCAGGCAGCCGGGCGGCCAGTTCGGCTGCCAGTTCCTTCTCGAACGAGGAGAAGGTCGCCAGTTGCTGGACCAGCAACGAAGGATGGGAGCGGATGAATCTGGCCCTGGCCACCCAGTCCTCGTCGGGTCCCCGCTCCGGAAACAGCGTGCGCATGCTGGCGGTGAGCGCCGTCCACGGTGACTCGGCGGCTGGCCGGGCCCGCACTGCCTCCAGCATCGCGGCCATCCTCGCCCCGTCGCCGTAGAGCAGGGCCTCTTCCTTACTGGCGAAGTAGTTCGAGAAGGTGCGCCGCGAGACGGTCGCGGCGTCGGCGATGGCCTCCACGGTCAGCCGGTCGAAGCCGTGTTCCATGGCCAGCTTCAGCGCGGCCTCGTGCAATGCCTCCCTGGTCGCGATCTTCTTCCGCTCACGAAGTCCCTGCACCGTGTTCACCCCGGTGATCGTACGACACTCCGAGAAAAATTTCTCATCGGGAAAACTTGCACATTGAGCGACTTCGCGGAATAGTTGCAAGTGGCAAACATTCCTGCCTGTCCCCTGCCCGATGAACGACAGCCTGGAGGCTGCGTGAGTTCCCCGAACACCCTGACCGCCGGTGCGGAGCCGATGGCGCGGCCTCAGGTGCTCAAGGCGCTGAGCGGCCTGCTGCTCGTCCTGTTCGTGGCGATGATCAGTTCGACCATCGTCTCGACCGCGCTGCCCAAGATCATCGGCTCGCTCAACGGCAGTCAGACGCAATACACCTGGGTGGTCACCGCCACCCTGCTCGCCGCGACGGCGACAACCCCGATCTGGGGCAAGCTCGCCGACCTCTACAGCAAGAAACTGCTGGTGGAGATCGCCATCGGTATTTTCGTGGCCGGATCGCTCATTTCGGGTTTCGCCCAGGACGCCGGTCAGCTCATCGCCGCGAGGGCTTTCCAGGGGCTCGGCGTGGGTGGTTTACAGGCGCTCGTGCAGGTCGTGATCGCCGCGATGATCCCGCCGAGGGAGCGCGGCCGGTACAACGGCCTGCTCGGCGGCGTGATGGCGCTGGCGACGGTCAGCGGGCCGCTGCTTGGCGGGCTCATCGCCGACAGTTCGCTGCTCGGCTGGCGCTGGTGTTTCTTCGTCGGGATTCCGTTCGCCCTCGTGGCGCTCGTCGTGCTGCACCGCACCCTGCATTTGCAGGTCACCCGCCACGGCAAGGTCAGCATCGACTACGTCGGCGCCACGCTGATCGCACTGGGCGTCAGCATTCTGCTGATCTGGGTGTCGTTCGTGGACAACTCATTCGCCTGGCTGTCCTGGCAGACCGCCGCCATGGCCGGTCCCGGAATCGTGCTGCTGGTGGTCGCCGTCTGGTGGGAATCACGCACCGTCGAGCCCGTCGTGCCGCTGGACATCATCCGCAGGCGCACCCCGGCGCTGGCCATTCTCGCCAGCCTCGCCGTCGGGATGGCGATGTTCGGCGGAGCCGTGTTCCTCGGGCAGTACTTCCAGGTCGGCCGGGGCTACAGCCCCACGGAGGCTGGGCTGCTCATGATCCCGATGATGGCGGGTGTGCTGGTGTCCTCGACCGTGGTCGGCCAGATCATCAGCAGGACAGGCAAGATCAAGCCCTACATCGTGGCGGGAACCATCGTGCTCGTCGCGGGCTTCGCCGTGCTGGCTACCGTCGACAACTCCACCTCGATGATCATCGTGTCGGCAGGGATCGTGCTGGTGGGCGTCGGGGTCGGCATGTCGATGCAGAACCTCGTGCTCGCCGTGCAGAACACCGTGGCGCTCAAGGACATCGGCGCGGCGAGCGCGTCGATCACGTTCTTCCGTTCACTCGGCGGCACGGTGGGAGTCTCGGTGCTGGGCGCCGTTCTCGCCAACCGGGTCCTGGCCAGCGTCCGGGAAGGGCTTGAAGCGGCCGGGCTCCCTTCGACGGCGATGGGGAGCACGAGCAACCTGAACCTCGAACAACTGCCGCCTGAGATCGAAGGCATCGTGCGCAATGCCTACGGCGACGCCACGGGGCACATCTTCCTGATCTCGGCGGTGATCGCGCTGCTGGGCGTCGCGGCGGCGGTCGCGCTCAAGCCGACCATGCTGCGCAGCAGTATCGACCTCGAAGAGCCGCCCGCCGACGAACCCGGCGGTGACGCGGGCAAACACAAGGTGAGCGCCGGATAGTGAACCGGGCTCCGGTCACCGCGAGACGCCCTCGCTGGTCGGAGCGCACATCGTCGGTCTCCAACGGGTGACTTCCCCATGAGGTACGAACCACGGACAACCCCGGCGCCGAAAAGGACGTTATCCCCATGTACGGCAATCGAAAGGCGGGCGCGACGCGGCGCCCGTGGATTGGGGGAACACCATGTCCGGCTCCATGACAAGGCTTCTCGCGGCGGGCGCCGTCGGAGTGCTCGGCGTGGCACTGACGGCCACCACCGCGGCCACCGCCGTCGCGGACGAGTACGAATCGCACACCGTACAGGCTGATGTGGACGGTGATGGCAGCCTCGACGACGTCACCCTGACCGAGGTGTCGCCGACAAGCCAGACGCTGACCTTCGCGCTTGCGGGGGGACCGGTGGAGGTCACCATCGAGGGCGACGCGAGCTATCCGTTGCAGCAACCGCGTCCGGTCGACGTGAACAGCGACGGAACACACGAGATCATGGTCGCCGAGTACGTCGGCGCCAACACGGTCACCTTCAACGCCTGGTACTACGACCCGGCCAGGGGCAAGATCTTCCCGGTCGCCAACCCCGACGGTTCCCGGTTGCAGGTCTACGAAGGCGGGGGTGCCGCCGCGAGATCGGGCTACAACTGCTTCGACTACCCGGACACCGGCGACCGCGACCTGGAGGCATTGAACGCACGGCTCGTCGACTCCTCGGGCGAGGTTCCACTCTTCGACGGAACCCGCATCCGTTACCACGTCGAGGACGGGGTGGCGAGGGAAGTGCAGCGCTTCGAGTACGAAGCCATTCCCGGCGACGACCCGCGACTGGACACCGACCCGCGAAGCTGCGGCGCCATCGTCTGACCATAGCGAGATTCCCGTGGTACCGAGAAACTTTCGGTCCCACGGGAATCAATATGTCCACTGTGGATGATCAAGGCGACCGTCAACTGCCCCACAGTGACTTCCGAAGGCCGCTATACCACCATCGACAAGCGCGGTCCACATCAGCACGCGCCTCGGACTGCAACTTATCCGGCTGCCGAGCCGATCGGATTGATCCCAAAACGAGTTCACCGTGGTCTTTCAACAGGTCAGGCACAACAGTCACTTCGCGACGGTGCTGGACCGTCGCATACCTTCGCTGAGCCGGCCACGCGGTTAGCGCCACCGACGGAGCCGAGTCTTCACCCGCGTAACAATATGTCGGACAACCCCGATCTGAGAGCAAACCGGGAAGGGCCCTACCCCACAAGCTCGCGGCCTTGCGGCCAAGAAGGACGGGACATGGAGATCGCAGAACGCGCCCAGGCACTGGCGATGAAGATCCGAAAACACAAGGCTGAAATAGAAACCGAGGAAGCGACTAAGAACGCCTTTGTCATGCCCTTCATCAGCACAGTATTGGGCTACGACGTATTCAATCCTTCCGAAGTGATTCCAGAGTTCACGGCAGACGTAGGAACCAAGAAGGGGGAGAAAATTGACTACGCGATCGCGCACGACGGACAGGTCCAAGTACTGGTCGAGGTCAAGAAAATAAACGACCCGCTTCGGATCGAACATGCATCGCAGCTATTCCGATACTTCGCGGCCACGAACGCCAGGATCGCAATCCTCACCAATGGTGAGGCGTACGAATTCTACACCGACTTGGACGCACCAAACCGGATGGACGCCAAGCCGTTTCTCGTACTGGATCTTTCCGATATCGATGCGACCCTCCTTCCCGAACTGGCGAAGCTGGCCAAGGATTCGTTCAACCTCGATTCCGTGATCAGCGCCGCAGGGGAACTCAAGTACATCGGGCAACTCAAACGTATCCTGGCGGCACAGTTCAGAAAACCAGAAGAAGAGTGGGTCCGACTCCTGACGAACCGCGTCTACGACGGCTCGTTCACCCAGCGGGTTCGAGACCAGTTTCTCCCCCTGGTCGAAAAAGCCATGGGCCAGTTCTTGAACGAACAGGTCAATGATCGCTTGAAGAACGCTCTCGGCGGACCCGACGCTTATGTCAGCGTCTCCAGCGGCACAGCACCGGAACAAAAGGCGCCGACTGATACCAGGAATAATGACTCTCCCGTCGAGCCAGAAGCAAATGAAAACACGGAACGAATAACCACAACAGAGGAAGAGCTGGAAGGCTATCGCATAGTCAAGGCGATTGCATGTGGCGACGTAGCGCCATCCAGGATCGTAGCCCGAGATACGAAAACGTATTTCGGAGTCCTGCTCGACAACAACAACAGAAAACCGATCGCCCGACTTTGGTTCAATCGTTCAAAAAGTATCTCGGCGTCTTCGACGAGAACAAGGTCGAGACCCGTGTACCGGTTCTCTCCGCCGAGGACATCTATCTTTATGCCGCCCAGTTGCGAGCAACAGTAGTCCGATACGAGTCCAAGTCCCCCGCCGTCGCGGCTCTGTCCTCCGACGCCACCACGGAGCGACCCGGCACGACGAACAGCGCTGATTCCACTTGGAGCTGATGAACCAACCACAGAACTCGGCGCGTGGCTTGTCGGCAATCCGCGGGAGGTGCAAAATCTGGTAGAACACTGCACATGCTGACATCGCCGGCCGGCAAGGGACACACTCCCGAGGTGAGCCACGAGGACTTCGGCGCCATTCTCGCCGTCGTCCGCGACTTCGTCAGGTCGGCGGTCCTACCGCGCGAACGGGAGATCGCCGACACCGACGCCATTCCGCGCGAACTGCGCGAGCAGGCGGCCGCGATGGGCCTGTTCGGCTACGCGATCCCAGCGGAGTGGGGCGGGCTCGGCCTGGACCTGACCCAGGACGTCGAACTGGCCATGGAGCTTGGTTATACGTCGCTGGCGCTGCGGTCGATGTTCGGCACCAACAACGGCATCGCGGGCCAGGTGCTGGTCAACTTCGGCACCGCGGAACAAAAGGGCGAGTGGCTGGAGCGCATCGCCTCCGGCGAGGTGGTGGCGTCGTTCGCGCTGACCGAACCCGGTGCGGGCTCCAATCCGGCAGGGCTGCGCACCACGGCTCGCAGGGACGGCGACGGCTGGATTCTCGACGGCCAGAAGCGGTTCATCACCAACGCCCCGGTCGCCGACCTGTTCATCGTCTTCGCCCGCACCAGACCGGCCGACGCCTCCGGAACGGGCATCGCGGTCTTCCTCGTCCCGGCCGGCACGCCCGGTGTCGGCGTCGGTGCCAGGGACCGGAAAATGGGCCAGGAGGGCGCGTGGACGGCCGACGTCACCTTCTCCGGGGTCAGAGTCGCCGCGTCCGCACTGGTCGGCGGCGACGAGGACACCGGTTACGCCGCCGCGATGACGTCGCTGGCGCGGGGACGAGTGCACATCGCCGCGCTCGCGGTCGGCACCGCGCAACGCGCGCTGGACGAATCCGTTGCCTACGCCGCTTCCGCCACCCAGGGCGGCACGCCCATCGGCGAATTCCAGCTCGTGCAGGCCATGCTCGCCGACCAGCACACCGGCGTCATGGCCGGGAGAGCACTGGTGCGCGAGACCGCGCTGCGCTACGTCACCGGCGAGGACACGAGGAAAGGACCTTCGGCTGCGAAGCTGTTCTGCACCGAGATGGCGGGAAAGGTCGCCGATCTCGCGGTGCAGATCCACGGCGGCACCGGGTACATGAGGGATGTGCCGGTCGAACGGATCTACCGCGACGTGCGATTGCTGCGACTCTACGAGGGCACGAGTGAGATCCAGCGGCTCATCGTCGGCGGGACACTGGTGCGCGACGCGCGGCGGCAGCACGGAAAGGACCGGCAATGAGACTCGGCGAGGACGAGGAACGGATCGTCGCGTTGGTGTCGGAATTCGTCGACGAACGCGTGCGTCCACGCGTGCGCGAATTCGAAGAGGACGACATCTATCCAGCCGAGTTCATCGACGAGATGAAGACGCTCGGCTTCTTCGGTCTCCTCACCCCGGCCGAGTACGGCGGAATCGACGTCAGCACCGCGTGTTTCGCGCGGGTCACCGAGGAACTGGCCCGCGGCTGGATGAGCCTCGCCGGGGCGATCGGCGGACATTCCGTCATCACCTATCTGATCAAGACGTTCGGCACGCCGTGGCAGCGCGAGCACTACCTGCCGAGGATGGCCGACGGCACGTTGCGTGCCACGATGGCGCTGACCGAGCCGGGCGGCGGAAGCGACCTGCAAGCGATGCGAACCCGTGCGGTGCCGGAGGATGGTGGCTGGTCGGTCACCGGGTCGAAGACCTGGATCTCGAACGCGGCGCATTCCGGGCTGATCGGGCTGCTGTGCGTGACGGACAGCGAGGCCGAACCCGCTCACCACGGCATGAGCGTCCTGCTCGCCGAGCCGGGCGATGGGCTCACCGTCTCCAAGAAGCTGCCGAAACTCGGCTATCGCGGCATCGAGGCGTGTGAGCTGATCTTCGAAGGCAGGAGGGTACCGGCCGAGGGCGTACTCGGAGGGCGGCCGAACGAAGGCTGGGCGCAGATGATGCGCGGGCTGGAGGTCGGCCGCGTACAGGTCGCCGCTCGCGCGCTGGGTGTCGGGCAGGCGGCGCTGGACGCCGCGTGCGCCTACGCGCAGGAAAGGGAGTCCTTCGGCAAGCCGATCTGGAAACACCAGTCGGTCGGCAACCTGCTCGCGGACATGGCGACCAAGATGCGGGCGGCGAGGCTGCTGACCCTCGACGCGGCCGAACGGCTCGACGCGGGCGAACGAGCGGACATGGAAGCCGGGATGGCGAAACTGTTCGCCTCGGAGACCGCGATGCAGGTGGCGCTCGACGCGATCAGAGTGCACGGCGGTTACGGCTACTCCAAGGAATTCGACGTCGAGCGCTACTTCCGCGACGCGCCGCTGATGATCGTCGGTGAGGGCACCAACGAGATCCAGCGCAACGTGATCGCGGCACAGCTCATCGCCCGCAACCGGATCTGACCGGCCCGGCTCACCCCCCACGGGCGACGTGACTCTCGTTCCCCCGGAGCAGGGTGCTGACCGAAGCACTCGGCTGAGAGGGGCCTGTCATGCGCGCGTCAGCCTCGCCCGAGCACACGGGAACCCGGGCCGGTGGCATCCGGCTGGCCGCATCGGGCCGACTGCTGGCCGCGGGCACCCTGCTCGCGCTGGCCGGCGTGTTCAACGCCGTCATCGGCCTGGTCGGGCTCTTCCGCTCCGGCTACTACGTGACCGGCCCCATGGGGACGCTCGTCTTCGACATCACCGCGTGGTCCTGGATCCACCTCGGCGTCGGCGTCTTCGCGGCGGCCACCGGAGTGGCGTTGTTCCTCGGCGCCGAGTGGGCCAAGGTGGTCGCGGTGCTTCTGGCCGGGTTCAACGCACTGGCACAGCTCGTGTTCGTCGCGGCGAGCCCGTTGTGGAGCATCATCGTCATCGCACTGGACGTGCTGATCATCCTGGCCGTGCTCACGCCGGAGAGCGAGTCGCGAACACCGGCATGACGGGGCCGGGCCGCTGCGGTGACCCGCGTGCGGGTGATCATCCGGACACAGCGCCTGCGCTTGCGGGCGGCGCTCCTGAACGCGGCCGAACGGCACCCTCCGGTCGCCGTCGCGATCGAGGTGGCCCAGCGGGACCGGCGGAGTTCCGGCAGGCTGCTGGCAGCCGCGCTGGCCTTCCGGCTCTTCTTGTGGCTGTTGCCGTGCGCGCTGCTGGTCGTCGCCTTGCTTGGCTTCGGGGCTGGGCACAACAGGGAATTGGTCCGCAGGACCGGCCTCGGCCCGGTCACCGGCAGTGTGTTCGAGCAGATCGGTATCCAAGCTCAGCAGAGCCGGTATGTGCTCGCCGTGCTCGGCGCCGCATCGCTGTGTCTCGCCGGTGTCGCGCTGAGCCGGACCTTCGACGGCATGAACGAGCGCATCAGGCCGGGAGCGGAGAGCGATTCGGGACGGCTGTTGCTGCGCAGATCGGCCAGGTACACGGCGGTGATGCTGGGTTTCACCGTCGCCTGCGTCGCCGGGCCGTTGCTCCACTCGGCCGCCGGACTTCCCGTTCCGGTGGCATCGCTGTGCGTGCTGGCGGTGCTCGTGCCGCTGGCCGTGTTGTTGATGCGCACCGGAACCGCCGCCTCCTTCGCGGAGGTTCTGCCAGGCGCGCTCGTCTTCGTCGCCGGTCTGGAAGTCCTGCGGCTCGTCGCGGCCTACGTGCTTCCGGCGAAGCTCAGCCGCGCTTCCGAGTTGTACGGGACGCTGGGGGTCGCGGCGGCGTTGCTCGTGTGGCTGACGCTGTTGGCCAGGTTCGTGGTGCTCGGTCACGTGCTCAACGCCGTGCTCGCCGAACGCCGCCCTTCCCTCAGCCGGCCGCGTCCAGTGCGCGGTCGAGCGCGAGCGCGGCGTCGACGAGAGCCAGGTGGGTGAATGCCTGCGGGAAGTTGCCGACCTGCTCTCCCGTCAGCGCGATCTCCTCGGAGTAGAGGCCGACGTGGTTGGCGTAGGTGAGCATCTTCGAGAACACGAGCCACGCCTGTTCCAGCCGCCCCGACCTGGCCAGCGCTTCGGCGTAGGCGAAGGTACACAACGAGAAGGTTCCCTCCTCGCCACGCAGCCCGTCCGGTGAGGCAGCCGGGTCGTAGCGGTACACCAGGCTGTCGGTGACCAGATCCTGCTTCATGACGTCCAATGTGGACAGCCATTGTGGATCGCGCGGGGCAACGAAGCCGACCTTGGGCATCCGCAACAACGCCGAGTCGACGACGTCGGTGTGATAGTGCTGGACGAACGCGTGCCGCGCGGGATGCCAGCCTTTTTCCTGGATCTCCTCGTGGATCCGGTCGCGTTCTCTCGTCCATCGCGCGAGTTCGGCCGGACGGCCGTGCTCGGTGGCCAGCCGGATCCCTCGGTCGAGGGCGGTCCAGCACATCAGCCTGCCGTAGGTGAAGGGCCTGCGGCCTCCCCTCGTCTCCCAGATCCCCTCCTCGTCCTGCTGCCAGTTCCTGCTCACCCAGTCCAGTACGTCGGCGATGGCGGCCCAGCCCCGCAACGGCAGCCCGATCCCCGCCCGGTCGGCGATGAAGACGCTGTCAAGCGCCTCCCCGTAGATGTCGAGCTGCAACTGATCGGCGGCGTCGTTACCCACCCGCACGGGGCGGGACGCACGGTAACCGGACCAGTGCGGCAGCGCCTCCTCCTTCAGCTCGGACGTGCCGTCCACCCGGTACATGATCTTGAGCGGGCCGGAGGGGCCGCCTGCTCGCTCCCGCACCCTGTCGCCGAGCCACGCGCCGAAGGACCGTGCCTCGTCCAACAGCCCTAGTCCGAGCAGCGCGCCGACCGAGAAGGACGCGTCCCGCACCCAGGTGTAGCGGTAGTCCCAGTTGCGTTCACCACCGATTTGCTCGGGTAGCGCCATCGTCGGGGCGGCCACGATGCCGCCGGTCGGGGCGTAGGTCATCAGCTTGAGCGTGATCGCCGATCTGGTCACCGCCTCGCGCCACCGGCCGCGGTAGGTGGACCCGGCCAGCCAAGAGCGCCAGAAGCCGACGGTCCGATCGAAGAGCGCGCCGATCTCGGCTGGCCTGATCTCGCGCGGCGGGCCGTCGGGATCGGATTCGAGCACGACACCGCGGACCTGTCCAGCGGTCAGTTCGATGTCGACGCGTACGTCACCGCCGGTCACCTCGGTGGCGGCAAGGTACTCCTCGCCCGGTTCGCGGACCGGATGCAGCGCGATCGTCGAGCCGCCCGCGGAAAACAGCACTCCGGCTCCGGCGCGCCCTGCCTCGTGCCGCTGGCGGCCGTAGTCGAAGCGAGGAGCGACCTCGACCAGGAAGCGCAACGTTCCCCTGACACAGCGGAGCATGCGCACGATCCGGTGGCCACTCGTGGCGGCCCCGGTGAGCGGGGGCATGAAGTCGACGACCTCGCCGACTCCACTCTCGGTGAAGAAACGAGTGATCAGCACGGCGGAGTCGGGATGATAAGCCTGTCTGGTGGTGTACTCACCGCCCGCGGGCCGGATGCCGAAGTGCCCGCCGTCCTCATCCAGCAACGCGCCGAAGACGCTCGGGGAATCGAATCGCGGGCAGCAGAACCAGTCGATCGACCCTCGCGTGCTGACGAGTGCCGCCGTCTGCAGATCGCCGACGATCCCGTGGTCGGCGATGCTCGCTCCCGATGCCGCCGTCTTGTCCGTCATGCCATCCTCCGGTTCGCTCGCGCGCCGACCACCCCCGTGGAGCCATTGCCCCTGGGGTAACGGTTCCGGCGCATCGTCCGTCAGGGGTGAGCCGGTCACCGGGCTGCCGTCCACGACGGATTCCTGCCGACATGGCGTCGTCACAGATCGATTCGCGCGGTGCAGCACCACATCCGGTCACCCCGGGTGCAACGGCAATGCGGCGCCGACACCCGTTTCGGAATCGGCCCCGACGACACGATCGCCGAGAGGTCGGCCACCGCGCTGGTCACCCGCAGCCCGCCGGGAATCACGTTCACCCTGGTCGACACCGGCACCTGCCCCAGTGACCGGATACGAGCGATGACGCAGCCGAGAACCCCGGCGAGCAGCTCGTCGTCGGTGCCGGCCCGCACCTCGTGCTGAGCCGTCGCGGTCGCCGTCCTCGGCCGGGGCCGCACCCAGCTGTCGGTGAGCGCCGCGAGGACCTGCGCGAAACAGCCCTCTCTCGTCAGGGCCCACGCCGTGATGTGCAGATCCGCGGCGTGGGCGGGGCGATACCCGGCGCCGTCCTGGCCGGTGCGGAGCAAGCTCATGCGCCGATGCTCACGCGTGTCTCCCCCGGCGGGCACCACCCGCACCGGATGAGGGCCCGGCCGGGCTCAGTCGAGTCCTCGCTCGCGCGCCGCGACGACGGCCTGCCTGCGACTGTTCACTCCCAGCTTGGCGTAGATCGCCCTCACGTGGGTCTTGACGGTGTTCACCGAAACGCTGAGCTGCGAGGCGATCTCGTCGAGCTGGCGCGAGGAGGTCAGGCTGTGCAGTACCGCGAGTTCCCTCGTGGTCAGCCTCGCCGTCTCCGCCCGCTCCTCGGTGAATCCGGTCAGTACCGTCCTGACCTTGCCCGCGAAGCCGTTGGTGCTGCCGAATCCACCGAGCTGCTCGACGAGCAGGCGGCGCACGCCCTGATCGACGAAGGCGAAGGGACGCAGCACCTCGGCCGGCTCCGCCAGCCGGAGCGCGGTGTCGAGCGCTTGCCTCGCCAGCGTCCTGCGATGGACCGCGAGCGCGATCGTGGATTCGAGCAGGCTGGCCTCGACGTCGGTCGTCGGCACCAAAGCGGGTGGCTCGCATTCCCGCAACAGGCGCAGCGACCGTACGGCCTCGTCCAGATCGCCGTGCGCGAACGCGGTTCTCGCCTCGATCAGGTGGCTTTCCCTTCCGGCACCGAGCCGGCCCGCCGCCCAGCCGGCGACCTCGCGGGCGAGCGGGAACCGGCTCAGGTCGAGTGCGCACTTGTGCTCGGTGAGTGCCGCCATGGCCACCAGTGCCGCGTCGAGAGGCCGGTCCCCGAGTTCCCTTCTCGCGGCGTGCAGCCGGTCGAGCCCGACAGCCCGCTCTCCCCTGTCGAAACCGGCGGTCGCGGCGACCAGTTCGCCCGCGAACCTCACCATCGGCCACGTCGAGGAAGCCGTTCCCTCGACCGCCCTCAGCGCTCCAGCCGGGTCGAGGTGCACGAGCCTGGCCAGGCCGAGCAGGACCCGGCACAGCGGCACCCACGGTGAGCGCCGCCAGCCGCCGCGCGCGGCGAGCGCAAGCGCTTGCTCACAGGCCAGCTCCATCGCGGGATAGTCCCCTCCGGCCACCTCGACGAAGGACAGCGCGACCTTGGCGTGCAGTGACAGATAGGTGAGGCCGTTCTCCTCGGCGAGATAGTCGGCGATCCGCAGCTCCCGCAGCGCCTCGCTCCGCTCGCCATCGGCGGCCAGCCGCACGGCACGATCGACGCTGTTCCAGGCGGCCAGGGCTGCCGACCCTTCTCCACCGCCCCAGTGAACGAGGGGCGCGGCGCGAGGGAGCTTGCCGAGCGCGCAGGCGTGAGCCGACACGATGAGACGCTGGAACTCGACGAGCGCCGGGCCCGCGGCGGCAGGCCACCTGCCGCGGGCGAGGGCCAGCGCCCGCTCCGCTTCGGTGAATTCGCCCTTCTGCAACCAGGACAACGCCGAGAACAGGATCAGCCACGGATCGGCGTGGGCGAAGGCCGAGCCCGCGGCGGCCACTCCCTCCAGCACCAGATCCGGTTCGCCGAGCAGGAGCAGGTCGATCGCCGTCGACCTCAGCAAGGAGACGACTGCCTGCCCGTCACCGCTGCGGCACGCGTGCCGCAGCGCCTCCTGGTTGTGTCCCTCCTCCGCGAGTGAGGCGGCGACCAGCTTGTGCAGCACGGGCACGAGTTCGGGACTCGACCTGTTCAGGTCGGCGTTCAGGTAGGAACGCAGGAGCGGGTGGATCCGGTACCAGCGACGGTCCTTTCCGTGCACGGTCACCAGTGAGTTCTCGCGTTCGAGCCCGGCCAGCACCTCTCCAGCGCCGGCCTCGCCGGACAGCGTCGCCGCGAGCGCGGGTGTCGCGTTCTCGCACACGCTCAGCAACCGCAGAAGCCTGCTCGCTTTCCGCGGCAAGCGGGAAAGCACTTCGCCGATGAGGAAATCGGCGATGGTCCGGTCCAGACTCGCGTACTCATCGAGAAACCGGTCGGGGTCCGGTGCGTCGCGCAGCGACCTCGCGGCCAGTCGCAGACCGGCGGCCCAGCCGTCGGTCAGCTCCACCAGCCTGCGGGTCTGCCGTTCGGTCAGGTCGACACCGGCCAGACGCAGCAGGGAAGGCACCTCGTCCGCGGAGAACCGGAGGTCGGCCCCATCGAGTTCGGACAGCCGCCCCTCGACCCTCAACCGCGCGAACGGCAGCGGTGGCTCCGACGACGACACCAGAACGAGGCGGAGATTTCTCGGCTGATCACGGACCAGACCGGCCAGCGTCCTGAACGTCTCCCGTCCGGAAAGGACCTGCACGTCATCGAGAACGAGGTGCAGCCTCGTCCTCAGCACCCCGATCGCGTCGACGAGACTGGCCAGCACCGTCGCCGGGTCGCGAGCGCCCCGCACGGCAAGGTCGTGGATCTTGCTGTCCCCTGGCACGACGGGGCATTCGCGGACCGCGCACAGCACGGCGCTGAGGAAGCCCTCGGCCGACAAATCTCCCGGATCGAGCGTGAGCCACGCCTTGTCATGTGTTCCCGTCGCCTCGACCCAGTCGGCGAGTAACAGTGTCTTCCCGTATCCCGGTGGGGCGCACACGAGCGTCACACCCGCCGGGGCCATGGCGCCGTCGAGCCGGTCCCGCAAACCGGGGCGCCGCACGAAATAGTCGGGAACCCGTGGTGGAACGACCTTGGCGCGTGGTGCCTGCCATCGAGAACGCACCCTGCCAGTCAGCGATGTTGCCGCCATTCATCGAGGCTAGGAACGCGGGAGAGTGGGCCCTAGAGCCAAAAGGCACCTTTCCCGTGGTGCTGAGAGACCCGGGTCAATCGAGCGTTCCGTCGCTCCTCGGCGAGAGCAGTCCCTGCCGGATCGCGACCGCGACGGCATCCCTGCGCTTGCTCACGGCCAGTTTCGCGTAGATACCGCGAACATGCGTCTTGACGGTGTTCGGTGAGACCGTCAGGTCGGCGGCGATTTCCTCGATGGAACGCAAAGTGGGCAACAAGCGCAACACACTGCGCTCGCGGTCGGTGAGCGCGGTCGGCAACGGAGGCCGGTTGATTCGCCGCCTGCGGTCGAGCACCCGTCCCGCGTCACCCGGCCTTCCGAGCAGTGCCGTGAGGGTGTCGATGACCTCGGAGGGCGCGAAGACGAGCGGGAACCAGGTTCCGGTCTCCTCGCTGAGGGCCAACGCGCGTTCCAGCAGGCGCTGTTCCCGATCCCGTTCTCCCTGTGCCAACGCGGCGCGAGCACCAACAAGCGTTCCTTCGATCCGCGACCAGCCGAGTGCCGTTGGAACCTTGCCGGTGAGCAGCGGGTCGAGTGAGCGGGCCGCGAGTTTCGGTTTGCCGAGCGCCAACCGCGCGGCGGCCGTCATGAGCAGCAACTCGCCCTCCTCGACCCTTTCCCGCTGGCTCCACCGCAACACGGCGCGGGCCAGTTCGCCCGCGCCCAGCAGCAAGGCCGCGCGGTGTTCGAGCACCGCGCACAACGCCACGCATTCCGGGGGAAGCGCGCGCCCCGTCATGGCCGACCTCGCCTCGCCGAGGCGCCGCAAGCCCTCGTACCAGTCCCCCAGTTCGAAAACGGCGGCGCCCCGCAGCACTGCGGCGGCCAGCGGCAGCGCCGCGTTCCCTCCTGACGGCCAACGCTTGGTGTCCTGTTCGGCGTCACCGGCCCGAGATACGGCTTCGGCGGGGTCGGCGCTCAGCAAGGCGGTGTAGGCCAGGAGCACGGAACCAGCGACCCGCTCGACCGTTCCGCCCTCGTGTCGCGTCCGCGTTTCCACCGCGTGAGCGATCCGGTCCATCGCGCGGTAGTCCGCTTCCCGCTCAGCGATCCGGGCCAGCGAGGTCAGGCACCGGAGAGCCACGTAGTCCTGTCCGGAGGACCCGGCCTCGGCGAGCGTGACCTCGAGGCGTTCGCGGGCGCCGTCCTCTTGCGTCACGGCGGCCCGCTGCGCGACGGCCAGCAACCGCAACGCCGGTTCTCCCGCCATGCCCCTGTCCGCCGCGCCGGCATCCGGTTCGCCGCCGATCTGGGCGAGCCGGGAAAGGACGAACGCCCGCATGGCCGTGAGTTCGGCCGACGCCTCGGGAGGCCAGTTCGCCTCGGCCCTCGTCAGGTGCAGGCCGGCCGTCCCGGTCTCGGCCAGTTCCAGGTGCAGTGCGGCCAGCACGAGCGTGAGAAGCGGATCCTTGGCGAGGGTGTTGTCGTCGAGTGTGCTCAGCGCCCTCCGCAGTATCCGGTGGGCGCCCTCGACGAACAGCCGGACCGCGGACGCGCGCAGTATTCGCCGTAATCGCGCCGGATCTCCCGCCTTGACGGCGTGTTCGAGCGCCGGAGCGGGAAGGTCTCTCGCCAGGAACCACTCCGACGCGCGGGAGTGCAGGGCGGTGAGCGTGTCGGGGTTCCTGCGTCCGAGGTCGGCGAGCAGACAGGACCGCAGCAGGGAAGGAAGCCGGTACTCACCGGATTCCTCTCGCGTGAGGATCATGGTCCGATCCCGCAGTTCGTCCAGCGCGGCCGCCGCGTCCTTCCGGCAGGACAGCGCGATGGCCAGTTCGACGGAGACGGAACCGGCGACCGCGATGGCGAACAGGAATTCGCGAAGCTCGGAATCCAATGTAGACAGTAATTCGTCGTCGAGGTACCGCCGCAGTACCTTGTCGTGGCCCGCGAGCACTTCCTCGGCTCCCCCCTCGCGCACCACGGCGTCCACCGCGATCCTCAAGCCGACCGCCCAGCCCTCGGTTTCCTCCACCAGACGGGTCAGGGTTTCCGGGGGCACTTCGGCTCCCGCGAGCGCGAACAGCGCTTCGGCGTCAGCCTCGGTGAACCGCAACTGCCCTGCCTTGATCTCGAAGAGCTGGTCGGCCAGCCGCAACCTCGCCAGTGACAGCGGAGGGTCCAGCCTGCTCGACAGGATCAGGCGCAATCCGGGCGGCTGATACCGCACGAACGACTGGAGTCCATTGAGGACCACAGGATCGGATAACTCGTGGATTCCGTCGAGGACCAGCACGACCGGCTCGCCGACGAGCGCGTCGTCCACTTCGGCGAGGAAAGCGGGAATCTCGCTGGGCCCGGTGGGAACCTCGATCGCGGCGAGCCTGCCGGCCGAGCCGATCGGCGGGTGGGTCTCCAGCGCATCGAGCAACGCCGACCACAGGCGCCGACCGTCGTTGTCGTCGGCGTCGAGCGACACCCAGCACACACCGGGACCGTTTCGCCGGTGTGCCCATTCGGCCAGGAACAGAGTCTTGCCAGAACCCGCGGGAGCACACACCGTGGTGACCGGGACATCACCGGCCCGATCGAGCACCGGCAGCAACCTCGGTCTCGACACCATGTGTGCCGGCAGGTCCGGCACCGTGATCTTGGTATTCGGCACTCGCCTGCGCGGCATCCGTTCGGCGGCCTCCGGCATCACCCCTCCCCGGGTTTCCCTCATTGTGAGCGGCAACCGGCACGCGTTCCAGTGACCGGGCTCATCTCACCCCCGCGAGGCGAGGCTTCACCCCGGCGCGGGCGGCCACCGTGAGCCCGAAACCGTGAGCGAAGGCAGTGGCGCGGAGGTCGACTCGGCACAGGATGCGGGCATTGTCGGGAAATTCCAGACCTCGCGCCGGGCCCGTGCACCGGTTTCCTTTTCGTTCCAACGGATTCCGGGTGAGGGATATGGACCCACGGCACACGGGCACTGCCGACAGCGGCGACCTGCCCTTCACGCCAGCCGAACGCGCCGAGCTCGCCGATTTGCGCGCCGAGCTGGCCCTGCTGCGTTCGCGGCGCTCGGCTCCCCTGCGCTGGCTGAGGTCGGCAGGCGCGGGAACACTGCTGTTCCTCGGCTGCCTGCTCGTTCCGGTTTCGCTGCTCGCGGTGTGGACCCACAGCCAGGTCGCCGACACCGACCGGTTCGTCGCGACGGCGGCCCCGTTGATTCGGGAGCCGGCCGTGCGGGCCGTCGTGACCGACCGTGTGACGGACGCGGTGTTCGCCCGCATCGACGTCGAGGGGCTCGCGGCGAACGCGGTCGGCGCGCTGGCCGAGCGGGGTGTTCCCCCTGCCGTCACCACGGCACTCGACGGTCTCACCGGGCCACTGGCCGCCGGCGTCCGTGATTTCGTGCACGAGCGGGTCGCCGGTCTGCTCAGCAGGCCCGGAATCGCCGAACTGTGGGAGCGGACGATTCGCGTCGCACACGAGCAGGCGCACGCGGTGCTCTCAGGGGAGAGCGACGCGGTCGTCGTGTCCGGGGGCACGGTGGAACTGGATCTGGCGCCGTTCGCCACCGCGGCCAAGGAGCGGCTCGTCGCGGCGGGCCTCACCGTGGCGGGCCGGATCCCCGAGGTGCACCCGACGATCGCGATCGCCGACGCCTCTTCCCTCGACAAGGCGAGGCGCGCCTATTCGGCGTTCGACAGCCTGGCGGCCTGGCTGCCGTGGATCACCGTTCTGGTACTAGCCCTCGGGGTGTACGTCGCGCGGGGGCACCGGCGGGCGCTCGTGGGCGCCGGAGCGGGCATCGCGCTGAGCATGCTCGTGCTCGCGGGCGGGTTGCTCGTCACGAGGAGTGTCCTCACCGGTGCCGTCCCACCACCCGCGACCATCGCGGCAGGCGAATCCTTCGATCTTCTGGTGCGATTCCTGCGGGACGGGCTGCGCACCCTGTTCGCGGTCGGCGTCGTGCTGGCGCTCGGCGCGTTCCTGGCGGGGCCTTCGGCGACGGCACGGGGTGTGCGGGCGGGAACGGGCTCGTTCATCGGACGGCTACGGTCGGGAAGGGGCCCCGCTGGACCGGCCGCGATCTGGGTCTACCGGCACCAGACCCCGTTGCGGGTGGCTCTGGTCGCGATCGCGGTGGCGGTGTTCGTCTTCCTCGACCGGCCGAGCGGGGTGACGGTGCTGGTCATCAGCATCGTCCTGCTCGGCTGCCTCGCCGTGGTGCAGTTCATCGGCAGGCCACCCCGGGAATCGGCGCCAGGCGATTCACCCGGCGCAACCGAGGCGAGCCGCTGAGGCCCTCACCGCGAAGTCGTGGACTGGCCGGACTCACACAGGGTCGCCGCGTCTCGCACGCCCGTGAGCGCCTCGCCACCGGCGGCACGCGCACTTTGCAGGTCGGGAGGCTGGGCCGTCAGCGCGGTCTCCAGCTCCCCCAGCGCGGTCTTTGCCGTGTTCAGCGCCGCTCCGGCCTCGGCTCCGATCACCCCGCTCGCCCTGTCGATCGCGGTGCGGAGGTCCGTGGCCGCTGCCCTGACCTCGTCGCCGGTCGCCTGTCCCCCCGCGAACCGGGTAACCGTGTCGAGGAGATCCCGGCCGCTGGTGAGCAGTGCCGCGCACTCCTGCTCCACTGGGCCGGAGGAGGGCGGGCTCGTCGTGGCCGAGGTCGCCGACGTGGACGCGGAACTGGGTGGCGTCCGCGTGCCACCACCTTCGTCCTGCGCACACCCCGCGGAAACGGCCGCGATGGCCGCGATGGCTGCGACACGGGCGAGCGCGCCACGTCCGGACCGCGACAAGACACCGGTCACGAGTCCTCACCCTCTTCCTCGTCCTCGTTGCCCTCCCCGTCCGGGCGAGCCTTGCGCTCGCCGTCGTCCTTCGCCTCACGAGTTGCGGGTGACGTGCGGGGAAGGCGGGGGCCCCAGTCGTAGATCACCACGGTGCGCAGGAGCAGATCCTGCAAGGAACGGCGGTGCCGACCGGCAAGGATCCACAGCAGGCCCCAGGGAAACAGCACACACGCCAGCGCCCTGACACAGGCTTGGCCCCAGCGCAGCCGAAATCCGCGCGCGCCGAGCACCCGCAGTCCCAGCAGCTGATCGCCCACGGTACGCGCGGTTCCGGCCCAGCACACGGAAAGGTAGAGCACCGCGAGCACGAACCAGGCC
Source organism: Prauserella marina (assembly GCF_002240355.1). Taxonomy (GTDB): domain Bacteria; phylum Actinomycetota; class Actinomycetes; order Mycobacteriales; family Pseudonocardiaceae; genus Prauserella_A; species Prauserella_A marina. Next base: position 2,194,366 of record NZ_CP016353.1, on the reverse strand, counting down.
AGCACCAGCGCTTCCCTGCCGGGGACGGGGAACGCGAACCCGGTGGGGTCGATCAGGAATCCCAGCGCGGCGAAGGCGAGGTAGAGCATCCCCAGCAACACCACGACGACCAGACCGTCGACGATCGCGGCCACTCCCCGGCTCACGAAGCCCGCCCTTTTTCCTTGAAAAGCCCGTGCCTCCTGGGGGAGGCCGCTCAGCCAGGATTGCCGGTGCGCCCGTCGTTCACTCGTCATGTCCCCGCGCCGCGGTGTCCCTCCGGCCGCCGAACCGGCGCGATACCGCGTCGTCCGCGGCCACCAGCCTGATCCGGACGTCCCGCACACTTTCCGATGCGACGGATCCGGTCGACGTGCGGATGATCTCGGGAAGGTCGATCTCGGCGAGTACCTCGCGCACGATGCCGGGGAGGTCGAGGCGGTCGAGTGCGTCGGTGACGAGAACGGGCGTGACGAACCGGTAGCCGCGAAGCGCCGCTTCGCCGACCTGACGCCGCCTGCGGACACCGCGCCCCGCGAGCTCCCTGACGAAGCGGGGCCAGCGTTCCGGTGCCAGTAGTCCTCCGGTGAGGGGCCGGAGGACCAGCACGAGGCGGCCCGCGCTCTCGGCGAGCACGTCGGCCACGCCGATGACCACGTCGGCGATCACCGGATCGGCGTCCTCGCGCGGCAACAACAGTTGTTCGGTGGTCGTCATGTCAATGCCCCTCGCGGATGGTGCCGGACCCGGCCGCGCGGCACAACGCGGCATGGTCGTGGTCGTTCATCTCGGCGCACGCCGAGGCGAATTCGCGCACCGCGCAGTCGAAAACGGGACCCGAACCGAGGTAGGCGGCGATGGCGACGGCGTCACCCGACCTGGCGTGTGCCCTGGCCAGGGTCCAGCCGCACAACCGCCCATAGGCGAGCAAGCCGTCAGGGACCATGCTCTCCACGGGCACGGAACCCTTGCCGTCACGCAATTGCCTGATGTAGAAGTCCCTGTCCTTTCCGTCGAACCCGGTCACGGCGACCCAGCCGAGGAAAATGTCGCTGACCGCCTGCATCAGCCGCTGTCCGACGATCACCCGTTGCCCGTGATTGGAGTATTCGCCGCGGCCGGTGAACTGTTCCAGCACCGACGGCCCCGCTTCCTTGGCCTGCAGGAAAAGCGGGTCCGCTTCGTCGTGCCCGAGCAACAACAGCATCCAGCACCTGGTCCCGACACTGCCGACGCCGACGACCATCCGCGCGACGTCCACCAGCGAATACCGGTCGAGCAGTACCCTGCGCTCCGGTTCCAGCGTCTCGCGGTAGGCGGCAAGCACCCTTTCGATCCGCGCGAAGGCAGCGTCACCCCCGTCCTCCGCCTGCCCTTCGACGGGAACGACCCGAGGGGGATCAGGTTCGATCCGGAGGGAGCCGCCCTCGGCCGTCGTGAATCTGGCGAGCGATCCGAGCTGGTCGTGGGACCTGGCTTTGACCACCGTGCGGTCGAGCCGCTTCTTGCCCGCCGCGCTCAGCTTCGGGGCCGCGAGTGCCCGCACCGCGTCCACCTCGGCGATGGCGTACCACACCTCCAGGGCCGTGCGGCCCGCGAAATCGCGCATCGCCTGTCGGTAGGCACCCACCGTGGCGAGCACGGCCCTCGTCCGTTCGGCCGTGGAGAACCCGTTGCCACGCCCCGCGATCTCCACGCTCGCCGCGAGCCGCTTGACGTCCCACTCCCATGGCCCCTTCGCGGTCTCGTCGAAGTCGTTGATGTCGAAGACGAGCCTGCGCTCGGGCGAGGCGAAGAGACCGAAGTTCGCGAGGTGCGCGTCGCCGCACGCCTGGACGGTGAATCCGGTGGCCGGGGTCAGGGCGAGGTCGTGGGCCATGGGAAGGGCGGCGCCCCGGAAGTAGGCGAACGGGGAGGCCGCCATGCGCTCATACCGGATTCCGGCGAGTGAGGGAACCCTCGCGCGATCCTGCGCAGCCAGCAGTTCGAGAGGTGTCCTGCCCAGCCCTCGCTCGAAGGCCGCGTGACTCGACCTCGGGGTCTCCGCTCTCGCGGCCCTTCCTTCGGCGGCTCGTTCCGCGCGGGACGCGCTCCGCGCCACGACGGCCGTACCGGTTCGCACGCTCATCGGCGCAGGATTACCCCCGGGCGCGACCGATCACCTCCCCTGCCGGGGGTGAGGCCGGTTCATCCTGGCGGGGTGACGTCGGCTCGCCTCGGCGCCGCGACCATGCGCACCGTGTCAGCTCATGCCGGTACGGCCCGCCCTTCGGTGTGGCGCGTAGTGAACGCGGCGGTGGCGATCGCCACCGCTCTGGCGGCGCTTGGTGTCACGATCGCCTTCATCGCCGACAGTCCGGTGCGGGTGGTGCTCGCGGTGGTCCTTCTCGCCGTGGCCGTGAGCGGCAGCTGGGCCGCGCTCGTGAACAGGGGCGCCCGCAGGCTGCTCGCCTGCTCGGTCGCTGTGGTGACTCTGTTGTCATTGCTCGCGCTGCCGGGACCGCGCACCTACCTCGTGCTGATGGTGGTGATCGGCCTGTGCCTCCTGTCCACCGCGGCGGCGAGGGTCGCGCTCGCGGGCGAAGTCGGCTCGGCATCTCCCGGGGCACGCGTTCCACCGGCCGCGCGAGGTGTGCTGTTGCTCAATCCCCGCTCGGGCGGAGGCAAGGTGGAACGGTTCCGGCTCGACACCACGGCAAGGGAACGGGGTGTCGCGACCGTCGTCATGAGCGCGGGGGACGACGTGCGCGCGCTGGCCGAACGTGCCGTCGCGGAAGGCGCGGACGTACTGGGCATGGCAGGGGGCGACGGTTCACAGGCGATCGTCGCCGACGTCGCCCGTGAGCACGGCGTCGCGTTCGTGTGTGTCCCGGCGGGCACCCGCAACCACTTCGCGCTCGATCTCGGCCTCGACAGGGACGACATGCCCACCGCGCTCGACGCCTTCGGCCCGGCGATCGAACGACGGGTCGACCTCGCGGCAGTCAACGGAAGGGTGTTCGTCAACAACGCCTCGCTCGGCGTCTACGCGGCGCTCGTGCGGTCTCCCGGATACCGGGAGGCGAAGTTCGCGACGGTCGCAAGGACACTGCCCGATCTGCTCGGCCCCAAGGCCGCTTCCGCCGATCTGCGGTTCACCGGCCCCGGGCCGGTGGAGGGACCACCAGCCGACATCGTCGTGGTGTCCAACGGCGCGTACCGCCTCGAACACCTGACCGGATTCGGCAGCAGGGAACGGCTCGACGCGGGCACGCTCGGTGTCGTGACGATCAGTGTCGACAGGGCCGTCGACGTACCCGCGCTGGTTTCGGCAGAGCTGACCGGGCGGCTCCGCGACTTTCACGGTTACCGGTCCTGGCTGACCCCCGAGTTCATCGTCGACTCCGGACAGGCGCTTGTCGACGTCGGGATCGACGGCGAGGAACTGCGGCTGCCTCCTCCGCTGCGGTTCATCAGCCTTCCCTCGGCGTTGCGGGTGCGCGTGCCACGTCCGCCGCACCCACCGATGGAAGCGGTCCGGGTGTTCCGCGTACGGTGGCCGGGCTCGTGCGTGTCCTGTTACGGCGGCCGTCCGGACGGTCGCCGTGACAGCACCGGCCGCCACCGTCCGGATGACCGTTCTCGCACCGGCCCTCACACCACTTGCGACTCGTCTTCGGCCTCGGCGAACGCCTGCCGCAGCCGCTCTTCCTGCTCGTGCGAGAGGTTCGTGGTGATCAGCGAGGCGCCGGTCTCCCTGAACGAGCCCAGCACCCGGTCGGCCACGGCCTCGCTGCTCACCACGAACAGCGCCGATGTTCCAGGAACGACCTGCCGTCTGACCTCGGCGACGAAGTCCTCGTCGATTCCGGCGTGGGCCAGCGAACCGGCGAGCGCACCGAAGGCGGCGCCCACCGCCGTGCCGAGCAGAGGCACGAAAAACAGCAGTCCGAACAGGAATCCCCAGAAACCCCCTCCGAGCGCGCCGCTTCCGGTGAGCTTGCCGAGGTCCTTGGTCTTGGGCTTCTTCCTGCCCTCGGGCCAGGAGACGTAGGCGGCGTCATTGATCCTGATCAACTGTTCCTTCTGGAGCCTGGTCAGCAGGTGCAACGCTTGCTCTGCCCCGCTCGCGGAGTCGAACTTCCACACCGTCAGCGTCCCCATCACATGCCTCCTTCGTCGGCGGACCCGCTCGTGGTGTCCGTCGGCGACCCTCACCGTGGGGGCGGTGTCCTGCCATCACCCGCCGATGGTGAGACGGCGCGTTCATCCGCACCGGATGAGGACGGCTACCGGTTCTTCCGCTGCGATTCCCCGGGGAGGAACCAGTCATGAGCGACAACGCGAAACCACAGCGGGCGACCGGATGGACCGGCTGGGTGGCCTTCTGCGGCATGATGCTGGTGCTGCTGGGGTCATTCCACGCGATCGAAGGTCTGGTCGCCGTGTTCGACAGCGCCTACTCCGACACCGGTTCGCCGGGGCTGGTGGCCCGACTGGGCTATCCGGCCTGGGGCTGGCTGCAAGCGGGGCTGGGCGCCGTCGCCGTACTCACCGGCGTCGGCGTGCTTTCGGGCAACTCAGCGGCACGGGTCGGCGGCGTCGTGTTCGCCGCCGCCAGCGCCGTGACGCACCTGCTGTTCTCTTCCGCCTCGACCGCCGGGACGGCGATCGTGGTCGCCATCGACGTCATCGTGATCTACGCACTCGTAGCGCACGGCCGTGAGATCACGCTGCGCGACTAGGCCGTGGCTGATGATCCTCTGACGCCGCGCTGGCCTCGCGCGGCAGGGCAACGGAATTGTCAGACACGGACTAACAGACTCACCCCGCACGGGCGGAGCGGTGGCGGCGGCGGCGACGCAGGACGGTGAGCGCGCAATCCGGAGAAGGGAGAAATCATGACTCAGCACACGCATCACGACACCGGCAACCGCACCGGCCCGGCCACCGCGAACCAGCGACCCCAGCCAGCACGGGAATTGCCCATCACCCGCACATCGTGGGTGAACTGGATCTGGTTCGCGGGCGCGATGATGATCCTGCTCGGGATGTTCAATGTCATTCAGGGGCTCGTCGCGCTGCTCAACGACCAGTACTACGTGGTAGGCCCGTCCGGGCTGCTGGTCTTCGACATCACCGGCTGGGGCTGGGTGCAGCTCGGCCTCGGCGCGGCGGCGGTCACGGCGGGGTTGTGCCTGTTCACCGGCGCGATGTGGGCCAGGGTCGTCGCGGTGGGGCTGGCCGCCGTCAACGCGGTTGCCCAGATGGCCTTCCTCGCGGCCAACCCCGTGTGGTGCACGATCGTCATCGCGCTCGACATACTCGTGATCTGGGCCGTTGTCGTCCACGGCAAGGAAGTCAAGGTCGAGCAGTGGTGAATCAGCTGCGGAATCACGCGGGGCCAGCGGCCACGGCTCGCTCGCGGGGCAGGAAAGCGGCGGCACCGAGCCCGCCCACTCCGGCCACCGCCAGCACGATCATCGCCGCGGCGTAGCTGTGCGAGGTCAGTCCGGAAACCAGGATCGTCCCGGCGATGGCCGTGCCCAGTGAGGAACCGAGGTTGGACACGCAGCGCGAGACCCCGGAGATCTCGCCCTGCTGTTCATCCCCGAACCCCGACTGCACCACGTTGACCGACGGCGTCAACATCAGTCCGAGGCCGAGCCCGATGAAGAACAACCCCGGCGCGAACGGCCACGGTGATGTGAACAGGCCCGCGAATGCCAGCAGCAGCCCCATACCGGCGACCGTCAGCACGAAACCGGCCATGATCAAGCTGCGCTGTTCCCTTCGTTTCGCCAACCGTTCGGCCAGCAGCGACGACCCGAGCAGGCCGATGGTGGCCGGAGTGAAGATCACTCCGGTCTCGATCGCGTTGTAATGCCGCACGACCTGTAGATAGGTCGCCACCACGAACGAGGAACCCAGCAGCATCAGCCATTGCAGATTCTGGGTGACGAGGCCGAGATTGACGACCTTGTTCTTGAACATACTGGTCGAGACCAATACCGCCTTTCCGGCGTGCTCCCTCACCCGCACCCTGGCAAAGAACCCCGCGAGCACGAGCGACCCGGCCGCCAGCAAAGCCAGGGTGAGCCAGATGTTGTTGTCGGCCGCGAGAATTCCTAGCACCAGCGTGACCAGGCCGACGGCCGACAACACCGTACCGCCGACGTCGAAGGAACGCCCGGTTTCCGCGGGGAGTGGGTCGGTGATCTTGCGCCCGAGCACGATGATCACGATGATGATCAGCACCTGGAAGCCGAACGTGGCACGCCAGCCGATCCCCGACGTGATGAGCCCGCCGATCAACGGCCCTGCCGCGGCGCCGACGCCGCCCATCGCCATGATGGCCCCGAAGGCTTTGGCCCTCGACGCGAGATCGGTGAACAGCAACGTGGTGAGAATGTAAACCGGCGGGATCAGCAGCGCGGTGCCGATCCCTTCGAGTATCGAGTTGCCGAGAAAAAGCACGACGATTCCCGGCGCGAGCGCGCTGAGCAACGCCCCGGCCCCGTAGAGCGCGAGTCCCGCGACGAAACACCGCTTCCTGCCGAGAAGATCGGTCAGCTTCCCGCCCGGAATCATCAGCGCTGCCATGACGAGCAGGAAAGCGGTGATCACCAGTTGGACCCCGTGCACCGAGGTGTCGAGGTCGGTACTGATGTCGTTGATCATCACGTTCATCGCGGAGCCCGCGAAACTGCAAATGAACTGCGCCAGCGCCAGCGGTACCAGCACCGCCGTTCCGGCTCCCGCCCGTTCGGACATGAGCCCGACGCTACGGATTCCGCCGCCAGCCAACAGGGTACTTGGTCCCGACCTCTTCGCGAGCGCGCCGACCGCGAACAGGACGGCCCCGGTCGCCGGTCACTCAGCGGCGAGCGGAATCAGTGCAAATGCAACAGTACGAAGTTCTTCAATACCACCATGAGCACGCCGAGCAGAGCCGCGACCGTGGTGACGGCGATCAGCGGAACTCCCCGCAACCGCGCGGCCATTCCCGCCGACCAGGCGTGAAAAACCAGCAGCAGTACCGCGGCCACGAGACCGACGTTCGCGGCCGTGACCGGCGAGGCACCGGCGAGCCAGGCCAGCAGCAAAGCCACCAGCGGCCCGTAGGAGGCCGTCACCATCGGCCAGGTCGCGGCCAGCTCGGCGCGAATTCGCCCGGCACTGGGCAGTTTCCCCGCCTCGGCGTGCTGGCCGAGCAACACCGCGTACTCCTCGGCAAGCCAATACACCAGCAAGGTGGCGACGACGGCGACCGCGAGCGCCGCGGTGGACAACGCTTCCCCGGCCGCCGTCAGAACAGCCGCTGCGACGATCGCGCCGTAGATGCCGGACGCACGGCGCCGCCCGCTGCCCGACTCTCTCGTCGCCGTGTCTCGCGAAGCCCGCGCCATGTCACCCTCACTTCGCCGCCCGTCCACGCGACCGTGGGGATTCACGGAAATCCGTGTCTCCCGGTGAACGTTGCCCGCACTTGCCGTCCATGCGGTCACCTGTACCCATCGGACGGTGTTCCTCCCGACGAGGCAAGAGGCTTTCGGCCTGTTTCGGCCGGACGTCGCGATGTGCTCGCGAACCATTGTGGACACCGGGGCATCCCGGCACCCTCACTCCCCCGTTTCGCCGTCGATACGCTCGCGCAGCAGATCGGCGTGCCCGTTGTGCCGGGCGTATTCCTCGATCATGTGAATGAGCACCCAGCGAAGCGAGTAGCCGAGATCGCCGTGGTGGCGGACGGTATCGAGCGACTCGATCGCGGCCACGATCTCGCTCGATCGCGCGCACGCCTTGTTCCAGACGGCGAACGCCTCGTCCGGCTCGGCGTCGTCGACATCGAACTCGGCGTAGTCGCCGTCGGGACGCATCCCCCAATAGGTGTCAAGCTGCTCGCCGTTCATGACCTTCTCGAACCAACCCCGCTCGATCTCGGCCATGTGCCGCACGAGGCCGATCAGCGACATATCGGACGGCGGGACGGTCTTACGCCTCAGTTGTTCCGCGTTCAGCCCCGCGCACTTGACGGCAAGGGTCTGGCGCTGGAAATCCAGGAAACCCGTCAGGGAAGCGCGTTCGTCACCCTCACGGGGCGGATGAGTTCTCGGATCCTCGTTCATGGCCGAATCCTGGCCTATCCAGATGGGGAAGGCGACCGGGTTGTTCGTTCACGGGTGTAATTCGCTCGCGAGGAGCCCGGTTCCGGGCAACGTGGTGCGACCGATGCACCAGGCAGCCAAGTCGACGAGGTGTTGTCTCTTCCCAAAATTAATCGATTCAGGCTCTGTATACTCGCAGGTCAAGAAGTGTCTTCCCCGCACACGCGGGGGTGGTCCCTGGAGCAAGGCGAGCCGGTCGGCCCCAGGATCGTCTTCCCCGCACACGCGGGGGTGGTCCCCACATAGGACGCGCGGTAGTGGTTCGGGACACGTCTTCCCCGCACACGCGGGGGTGGTCCGTACTCCCAGTACACGAGCACCTTCGGCAGCGGGTCTTCCCCGCACACGCGGGGGTGGTCCGTCTCTACGACCGACCGGACACCATCGACGATCGTCTTCCCCGCACACGCGGGGGTGGTCCCCACAGGAACAGCAGTTTCTGTTGGGTTTCGTAGTCTTCCCCGCACACGCGGGGGTGGTCCCTGGTTCTTCCAGGTGTTGATTCCCTTGATGTAGTCTTCCCCGCACACGCGGGGGTGGTCCCTCGGCCATGAGCCCGCGCACGTATTCGCGGTCGTCTTCCCCGCACACGCGGGGGTGGTCCCGTTGCCGAGATCAACGCGCCGGTGCCCTCCGAGTCTTCCCCGCACACGCGGGGTGGTCCGCGCCCTCAGTCCGACGCCGCGCCACCGCTCCAGTCTTCCCCGCACACGCGGGGGTGGTCCTGGCAGCACGGGTCCCGCCGTTACGGCAATTTGAGTCTTCCCCGCACACGCGGGGGTGGTCCGTTGAAGTACTTCGCCTGGTCGACGACGAGCAGGTCTTCCCCACACCCGCGGGGCGGTCCGGGTTCAAGTCCCGTTACTCACCCACGTTCTGTCTTCCTCGCGCGCCCGCGCCGCCTCCATCACCTCCAGCGCTGTAAGCATCTCTCCCCAAGGCCCGGCCGACCGCAATTTCCCTACCCAATCACCCTTAGAAATAAACCAGCACGCTCCCGAAATTCGTTATCATCCGACAGCACTACTGCGACACCACAAGAAATCACCGGATACGCCTCGGACTGGTCAGAAATGACTACATCACGCTTTGGTCACCACGGAAGAACCGAGTAACACCTGTTCCTTCTGGTGAGATATACCCGCATCAGATCCCGAAAACCGAATTGCTCGACACCATCCACTGAGGGACGCATGTCGAACGGTATTGCCTGGTTGTCGCCCTGGGGGAAGACAACGCGCGACCAGAACGGAATTGTCGAACGATGGTTGCCGCTGATACAGCACCTGGAAGACAGTGCCGGCGTAGCTCGCCTCATCGTCGACGAATGGCTTCCTCATCAGACGAGGTCATTCCTCGAACGCGACCTTGAAGGGTCACCGGTCACCGCTTCGACTCTCGTCGTTTGGCTTGCCGGAATACACGACGTCGGCAAGGCGAGCCCGGCTTTCGCGGTTCAGGTCCCGGAACTGACAAACAGGATGACCCGGCACGGACTCGCGATGAATCCATTGCAGGCAAAGGATTCTGACCGCTCAAAGGTGTCACATGGACTCGTGGGACACCTCGCGGTACGGGATTGGCTGACACACGAAATAGGTCTTCCCAGTCGCGGCCTGGCGAATCAATTGGCATCAGTCGTAGGTAGTCACCACGGCGTGGCTCCAGAACCAACACAGCTGAGTCTCGTCACCCGGCGTCCAGATTTGGCGGGCGACACAGCTTGGCAAGATGCGCGCCGTGCAATTCTGCGTCACATGACCGGTGTCGTATGCGAGCCGTCACTTCTCACCTCACTATCCGAGTCGCGCATGTCCAAATCCAGTCTCGTATTGCTGACCGCAGTCGTCATCATGGCGGACTGGATAGCCTCAAACGAGGATTTCTTCCCGTTCGAACCCATTTCCACGGCCGATCGCCAACCATGGCTTCCTGACCGGAAAACCACCGCCGCTCGGGTCGAAAAAGCATGGGAACAGTTGGATCTGCCACCTCGGTGGCTTCCCGTCGCTCCGTGTCCGGATATCCAGGACTTGTTCCGTACTCGCTTTCCGCAAGTTTCTCACGCACGCCCCGTCCAGGTCGCGATGACGGAGGTCGCGCGGGCGATACGCGGTGCAGGAATGGTGATCGTCGAAGCGCCAATGGGAGTTGGCAAGACCGAAGCGGCGCTGGTCGCGGCGGAGGAGCTGGCACACACCTCCGGTGCTGGTGGCGTGCTGATCGCATTACCGACCCAGGCTACGACGGACGCGATGTTCTCGCGGGTCCGTGAGTGGATAAAAGCTTTGCCCAGCAACGATTCAACAGCCATCTCGCTGGTGCTGGCGCACGGCAAGGCGTCGTTGAACGACGAGTACGCCGGACTGATGCGCCGTGGCCGGTTCGCCGACGTCGGCGAAAGCAACGACGAGAACGTCGTCGTGCATGAATGGCTCCGTGGACGGAAGAAAGGGCTTCTCGCCTCCTTCGCGGTGTGCACGATCGATCAGATTCTGGTGGGCGGGCTGAAAAGCCGCCACGTAATGCTGCGGCACCTTGCCTTGGCCGGAAAGGTCGTGGTGATCGACGAAGTCCACGCCTACGACGTCTACATGTCGCAATACCTGCACCGCATCCTGCACTGGCTGGGAACCTACGGCGTTCCGGTGGTGCTGTTGTCGGCGACGCTGCCTCCGGCCCGCAGGGCCGAATTACTCCACGCCTACGGCGAAGGCAGCGGCACCAGCGCCGTGATACCGGACGAGTCCGACGTGGGCTATCCGGCCGTCCTCAGTTCACGCGGCGAAGTCCGTACCGTCCACGCGGACGCCGGGCCGGAGGTCACCCTCGACCGGCTACCGGACGACCTCGACACACTCGTGGCCTACCTGCGCACGCACCTCGCCGACGGCGGTTGCGCGGCCGTGGTGCGCAACACCGTTACCCGGGTTCAGGAAACCGCGGACCGGCTGGCCGCCGAGTTCGGCGAAAACGCGATCACGGTGAACCACTCGCGTTTCCTTGCCTGCGACCGGTCCCGGATCGACAAGGACCTCGTCCACCGATTTGGACCGTCCACTCGGGACAATTCCAGGCCCTCGACTCACATCGTGGTCGCCTCACAAGTCCTGGAACAGTCACTGGACGTCGACTTCGATCTGCTCGTGACCGACCTGGCGCCCGCGGACCTGGTACTACAGCGGATGGGCCGCCTCCACCGGCACCTCCGCGACCGGCCACCGGGTGTGCGCTTTCCGCGCTGCGCGATCACCGGAGTCGAGGACTGGGCAGCGTTCCCAGTGCGGGCGGTCACGGGGTCGCGCCGCGTGTATCGCGAGCATCCGTTACTGCGGTCGGCCGCGTTGTTCACCGACCGCAGCACGGTCACCTTGCCGACAGACATTCCCAGTCTCGTGCGTGACGCATACGCGGACACTCCTCTCGGCCCGGCCAGCTGGCAACCGGAAATGGCCGATGCCGCCAAGCGTGCCTCGGCCGACGCCGTCGAACGCGTGAACCGTGCGGCGACGTACTTGCTCGGTGACCCGGATTCACCCGAGAGGAGCCTCGTCGGATGGCTGCGGGCCGGAGTGGGAGACGGCGAAAGCCAACAAGGGTTGGCGCAGGTTCGGGATGGCGCGGAATCACTCGAAGTCCTTGTGGTGCAACGCGACCACGATGGCGGACTGCGCACCGCTGACTGGCTCGAACGGGGCGCGGGTATTCAGCTGCCTCTGGACGAGCCCGTGCCCAGCCGAGATGCCCGCGTGGTCGCGGCCTGCACCCTGCGGCTGCCGCTCGCCCTGTCTCACCCCGGGGTCATCGACGCCGTGATCGCCGCGCTCGAACACGACGCACATCCCGACAGCTTCCGCGCGACACCCATGTTGGCGGGGCAGCTCATCCTGGCCCTGGACGACAACCGGCAGACCGGGATCCGTGCGGGCGACCAGACTTTCCTGCTCACCTACGACCTCCACAAGGGACTGCTCCATGACCGGATCTGACAGTCACCCGTTCGACCTGCTGACTGAACCGTGGCTACCCGTGCGCACCATCTCCGGCGAGACCGTGGAACTGTCGTTGCGCGAGGTGTTCGGAAAAGCACACGACCTCGTCGCGATCTCCGGTGACCTGGCGACCCAGGACGTCGCCTTACTCCGGCTATTGCTGGCCGTGCTGCACCGCGCGGTCGGCGGACCCCGCGACCTCGATCACTGGGAACAGCTCTGGTCCGGCAAGGAACTTCCCCACGCGCGGATCGAGGACTACCTCGACTCGCATCGAGACCGGTTCGCCCTCTTCCATCCCGAGACCCCGTTCTTCCAGGTTGCCGGATTGCGGACAGCCAAAGGTGAAACCGCTGAACTGAGCAAGCTCATCGCGGACGTCCCCAATGGACATCCATTCTTCACCACTCGGCTGGGCAGCGATCTGTCGCTGTCGTTCGCCGAGGCCGCCCGCTGGGTGGTGCACTGCCAAGCGTTCGATCCGTCCGGCATCAAGACCGGGCCGGTCGACGATCCACGCACCAAAGGCGGGCGCGGATACCCGATCGGAACCGGATGGGCGGGACGGGTCGGCAGCGTGCTCGTCGAAGGCGCGACATTGCGCGATACACTGCTGTTGAACCTGATCGCCTCGGACTTCGGCGACACCGCCCGTTCACCAGGCGATGACCTGCCCGCATGGGAACGCCCTGTCGCCCTTCCGGGCGGCACACGCGACCCGAGCGGACCACTGGATCTCTACACCTGGCAGGCGCGCAGAATCCGCCTCGTCCCCGACAACGGCAAGGTCACCAGTGTCCTGATCTGCAACGGCGAGGCGATCGACACCAAGAACAGGCACAACGACGAGCCGCTGACCGCGTGGCGGCGCAGCGCCGCGCAGGAGAAACAGCACCGCTTGCCTCAGGTCTACATGCCACGTCAGCATGACCCTTCGCGAGCTATCTGGCGCGGTCTGCAATCCCTGCTTCCCGCCGCGTTCGAGAACAGCGTCCAGAACGCGACGGCGGCGTCCGGGCTGACTGCCGTTGTGCTGGACTGGGTGAGCGGTTTGACGCTCGAAGGCGCACTGCCCGGTGACTTCCCACTGCGGCTGCGCACCGTCGGCATGAAGTACGGCAGCAAAGACGCGGTGACCGAAGACATCGTCGACGACGCCCTCTCGCTCCATGCGGTCCTGTTGCGCCAGGATGCCGTCGAACTCGTCGGCACCGTACTGTCGTGTGTTTCGGCCGCGGAGCAAGCCGCACGAGCGCTCGGGCAGTTGGCGCTCAACGTCGCACAGGCCGCGGGAAAATCGCCACCGAAACCTTCCGGGGCCAATCCCTCGGACGTGTCCGACAGGGACCGCGCGACAGAGCTGGCCTACGGGCAACTCGATATCGCCTTCCGCAAGTGGATTCCTGGACTTGGCCCGAAAACCGACCCGACGCAAGCTCAGCGGGAATGGCACCACAACGTGAAACAGGAGATCGACCCTCTCGGCGACGACATCCTGGCGCGTGCTCCCGCAGTCGCCATCACCGGCCGTCAGGTCGGCGGACGGCTCGTGACCGCCGCGCACGCCCAGTCCTGGTTCTATCTGGCACTGAGCAAGGCAATACCGATGGCCTTCGACCGTGGACCGCAAGGGAGTTCCTCATGACCCAGGTGCGACCGAACAAGCCCTGGATCGGCAGCATCACCAGGGACGTGGTCAATAAGCGCGTCAAAGGACTGCAACGCGAGGCGCTGCGCGACCGCCCCGAAGCGGTGGCCGCGTTGGCACGGCTTCGCCGTGGCGTCGGAAAACCTCCCGGTGAAATCGGCGACATCCTCACCTACACCCTCGACGACCAACTGGTCCGCGAGCACGAGGTGAATCGCGATCAACCCACGGTCGGCGAGTTCGCCGCGCACCACAGCCTCACCCTTTACGCGCTACACCAGCAGGCCCAGAACAAAGCCATGCACCACGAAGGTCCACAGTACGAACTCGGCCGCTCGATTCGCATGCTCATCGCCGACCACACCTTTCCTGACCGGCACCCCGTTATCACCAGGTTCCAGGCTTTCAGCACCTCCGACAGCCTCGGCGAACTCGTGCACCACCTTCGCGGAATCATCCAGCTTTTGCGCGGAGAGAGCGTTCCGCTGGACTACGGGTTGCTTGCCGAGAAACTTGTGCGCTGGCAACTGCGCGGCGAGGACCAGGTGAGGATGGTCTGGAGCCGCGAGTTCTACATCATGCGCCGACGCGACGCCAAGCCTCGCACCGACACCACCGACACCACCCCGGAGAACTCATGAATCGCACTATTGTAGACATTCACGTCATCCAGACCGTCCCACCGAGCAACATCAACCGCGACGACACCGGAAGTCCGAAAACGGCTGTATACGGTGGAAAACGCCGGGCGAGAGTCTCCAGCCAGGCGTGGAAACGTGCCACCCGCGACGACTTCTCGTCCTTTCTGGACTTGAGCGAACTCGGCATGCGCACCAAGCGGGTCGTCGAATTGCTCACCGAAAGCATCCAGAAGCAGGACACCGACCTCGTCGACCAGGCCGAAGAACTGGCGACCGAGGTATTGAGCAAAGCGGGAATCAAACTCAAGGCTGCCCGCAAGAAAGACGCCCCTCAAGAGGCGGGTTACCTGCTGTTCCTCAGCAACAACCAGATCGAAGCCCTCGCCGAACTCGCCGTCGATGCCGCACACAACGGCGACGGCACAGTATCCAAACAGGATGCCAAAGCACGGGCGGACCGGCAGCACTCCGTGGATATCGCGCTGTTCGGGCGGATGGTCGCCGACGACGCCGACCTCAACGTCGACGCCGCCGCCCAGGTCGCGCACGCGCTCAGTGTTCACGAGGTGAGCAACGAGTACGACTACTACACCGCCGTGGACGACCACAAGCGCGCCGATGAGGAAGAGGATGCCGGTGCGGGCATGATCGGCACGGTGGAATTCAACTCGTCCACTCTCTACCGCTACGCCACGGTCGACGTCGATCGATTGCGGGACAACCTTGGCGACGTCGAGGCCACTCGCCGGGCCGTGGTGGCGTTCGCACGCTCGTTCGTCACGAGCATGCCTACCGGCAAGCAGAACACCTTCGCCAACCGCACTCTGCCCGATGCCGTGCTGATCCTCGTCCGCGACACGCAGTCGATGAACCTTGTCGGCGCGTTCGAGGAGGTCGTCGACGAGCGGGAATCCTCAGGGCGGATCGGCAGCGCCCTCACCCGGCTGGTCGGCTACGGGACCGACCTTCACGCCGCGTATGACGAGACACCGGTCGCGGGCTGGAGTGTCGGCATCGGTGAACGCGCGGAGGTGCTGACCGGGCTGGCGTCGCGTACGTCCTTCGAGTCCGCGACGACCGCGCTGAGCGAACTCGTCGCCGAGCGACTGGGAACATCATGACGGTCTTGCTGCTGCGGCTGGCCGCGCCCCTGCAATCCTGGGGCACCGGCAGCCGCTTCTCGCGCCGCAACACCGACCGCGTCCCCAGCAAGAGCGGCATCATCGGTTTGCTCGCGGCGGCCGAAGGGCGTCGCCGCACCGAGTCCATCGCCGATCTCCGGCAGTTGCGGCTTGGTGTCCGGATCGAGCAGGCGGGGCAGATCGAACGCGACTTCCAGACCGCGCAGAGCGTCGACAGGTCGGAATCCATGCCGCTGTCATATCGTTTCTACCTTGCGGACGCGGTGTTTCTTGTCGCGATCGAGGGCGAACCCGAGCTACTGGACGGACTGAACGAATCCCTGCGGCGCCCGGCGTTCCCCTTGTTCCTCGGCCGACGCTCGTGTCCGCCGACAGGCCCCCTCGTCCTGGCTATTCGCGAGGGGACCATCGCCGAGGTCTTCAGAAATGAGCCGTGGCAGGCCACCTCCCGGGTGCGGAAAGCCAGGCGAGACTCCCTGGTGACGCTGGAAACCGTGATCGACTGCGAGGCGGGCACGGACGGCAGCATCCTTGTCCGCGACGACCCGGCGAGCTTCGATCCCCGTCACCGCAAGCATGACTGGCGGTCGGTACTCCCCGACAGCGTCGCTGGCGTTACCAACCCCGACTACGCCCACGAACCGATGGACTTACTGCCAGAAGATGTCACATGAGCCACCTCACTCGATACGAATTCAACACCGCTCGCCGCGGCACCCGTTGGTTGCTTTCCTCACCTCAGCGGTTGCATGCCGCCGTGTTGTCGTCGTTTCCCAGCGAACTGACCCAGTCTGCTGAGGACGGACGAATTCTATGGAGATTGGACAGTCGTCCTCATCAGACGCTGCTGTACATGGTCAGTCCTCATCGCCCCGACCTCACCCACCTCGTCGAGGAAACCGGCTGGCCGCGCATCCGAGAATGGGAAACTCGCGACTACGATCCTTTACTGACTCGCCTCGCGCCGGGGCAACGCTGGACGTTCCGGCTCACCGCCAATCCTGCTCAGTCCCGCCGAAGATCCGAAACAGCGAGCCGATCGCAGCGTTTCGGCCACGTCACCGTCGCCCAGCAGACGCAATGGCTGCTCGACCGTGTCCAGAAACACGGATTCGCCGTCGTGGAAGGCAAAAGCAAGGAACCCGACGTCGCCGTCCAAGGCAGGCACACGTGGAAGTTCACCAGGAGCGGGCAAACGGTCACCATCGCGACGGTCGTGTTCGAGGGGACGCTGGAAGTCACTGATCCCGCCGCGCTCCGATTCGCCCTCATAAACGGAATCGGCCCCGCGAAAGGCTACGGTTGCGGCTTGCTCACTCTCGCCGCGGCGAGATAGCCGTGCCCGATATTCCCGGCGCGAAGCCTGTCCCGCTTTCTCAGCTCACCCGAGCGGAAGATCGGCTGACCTTCATCTATCTCGAACACAGCGTCGTCCATCGCGACGCGAACGCCATTACCGCCCACGACGCCCGCGGAACGGTTCACATACCGGCGGCGACACTCGGCGCACTGTTGCTCGGGCCCGGTACCACCGTGAGCCAGCAGGCCATGGTCCTGCTCGCCGAGAGCGGTTCCACGGCTGTCTGGGTGGGCGAGCATGGTGTCCGCTATTACGCCCACGGTCGTTCGCTGGCCCGTTCCTCCCGGCTGCTCGAAGCACAGGCCGCGTTGGTGTCCGACCGGCAATCCCGGCTTCACGTGGCCAGGCGGATGTATGCGATGCGCTTTCCCGACGACGACACGACCGGCTTGAGTATGCAACAACTCCGAGGTAAAGAAGGCGCTCGGGTGCGGCGCATTTACCGGGAGAATGCGAATCGCACCGGGATCGAATGGACGCGACGCGACTATGACAGCGCCGATTTTGACAGCGGAACCGTTGTCAATCAAGCACTTTCAGCAGCCAACACGAGTCTCTACGGTGTTGTCCACGCGGCGATAGTCGCGTTGGGATGCGCACCTGGTCTCGGGTTCGTCCACACCGGACATGTTCGGTCCTTTGTGTTCGACATCGCCGATCTCTACAAAGCCGATATCGCCATCCCGATCGCGTTCGACATAGCGACGGCGCAGCCCATGGACGTCGGGGCGGAAACGCGCAGGGCCGTTCGCGATTACCTGAGGCGGCACGCGTTCCTCGAACGTTGCGTCAGCGATGTCAAGGACCTCCTGCGGGGCGAGGACGAGGAGCCGGTCGAGTACGGCCCAGATGCGCTGGACGGGCCGGATGTCGTCATGCTGTGGGATTACGATGACGGAGAGGTCGAGGGCGGAGTGTCCTATCCGGAAGTACCCGACCTATGACCGTCATCGTCGTCGCCGCGTGTCCCACCGGCCTGCGTGGGCACCTCACGCGGTGGCTGCTGGAAATTTCGCCCGGTGTCTTTGTCGGCACGATCAACGCGCGGGTCCGTGAACTCGTGTGGGTCCGCGTCGTCGACATGGTCAAGAGCGGACGCGCGATCATGGTGTATTCCGCCAACAACGAGCAAGGTCTCGCCTTTTCCGTCCACCACCATAATTGGGAACCAGTGGATTTCGAGGGCGTCAACCTCATGCTCCGGCCCAACACCACGTCCGATGTGGACCAGAGTCCGGCCCCACGTCCGACCGGCTGGAGCACCGCCGCCCGGCGCCGGAAATTCGGGCGTTGACTCGGCTGGGACCGTTGCCCGGCAGGGATGGCCCGAGCAGGAGGGGCGATGTCGTCTGGGCACGGTCGCATTGACGTCGGCCATACCCCAAGGAAGATCAACTCAGTCACACATAATCGATTCAGGGCGAGGTAAAGTCGCTGGTCAGGAAGTGTCTTCCCCGCGCGAGCGGGGGTGTTCCCCACGACCATCAACACCGCTGTGTTGATCCAGCGTCTTCCCCGCGCGAGCGGGGGTGTTCCGGGATCACGGTGTCGCGCGATCATCAACCCATAGTCTTCCCCGCGCGAGCGGGGGTGTTCCCTCGGAGACGACCTTGAGGACGGCCATCTTCATGTCTTCCCCGCGCGAGCGGGGGTGTTCCTCGCTGCCGCGACGGAGGCTAGTCAGTGCCGGGGTCTTCCCCGCGCGAGCGGGGGTGTTCCGCCGCATGCCGTGCAGCACAGCCAGAAAAGCCCCGTCTTCCCCGCGCGAGCGGGGGTGTTCCGTACTTCGGGTTGGACCCTCTTGCGATCTACCTGTCTTCCCCGCGCGAGCGGGGGTGTTCCGGTCACAATCCCGGCATGGAGTTTGCTACCCGGGTCTTCCCCGCGCGAGCGGGGGTGTTCCCGCGTCACGCCGCGACCTCACGCACATCCAACCGTCTTCCCCGCGCGAGCGGGGGTGTTCCCTCCGGAGTCGCCTTACGCGGCAACTTGATATCGTCTTCCCCGCGCGAGCGGGGGTGTTCCGCCTCCTGTTCGGCGGCTACTCCGAAGGACAGGGTCTTCCCCGCGCGAGCGGGGGTGTTCCAGGTCGATCCTGACGGCGTACTTCCGCCGGATGGTCTTCCCCGCGCGAGCGGGGGTGTTCCGAAGCGCTCGGCCTGCGCCGGGTCCTTCTCCAGGTCTTCCCCGCGCGTGCGGGGGTTCCGGGCGTAGAACGCGTCGAGATCACCATGGACGGTGTCTTCCCCCGCGTGAGCGGGGTGTTGCCCGCCCGGAGCACCCGGGTCAACGGTGCATCCGTGTGGCGTCTTCCCCGCGCGAGTGGGACCAGGCCACCACGGCCTGACTCCGCGAGTCCCGCGCTCGTGCTCGCGAGTCCCCCGTTCAGGCCCCCGAGATCCGCACTCAGGTCGGCGAGATCCGCACTCGGCCCAGCGAGATCCGCAGTCACCGCACCACAGCCACGTGGAGGCGTTCCAAGGCGACCCGGGTGTGGTCTGAACACATCGCACGCGTTGCCAGCCAGCGCGTCTTCCCTGCGGGTGGCGCAGCCCAGCACCTCACCAAGACTCGCTACAGCGCACGTCTCAGCCTGGGAAACCCTCCCAGTACACCCGGTCCACTTCGGACAATCCTGCCAGGAGCCGGCCTAGCGATACGGCGGCCGCGCGACGGCATCCTGAGCCTCGGCCTGCTTCCGATGTCGTTTGCGAACCACCAGCGCGATCACGAGCAGCCGCAAGGGAATAATCACCCCGATCTTGTAGTGACCCTGGAACATGACCCGATACCGGCACCGCCCAACACAAACGGGAGAAACGCCAGACGACTACCCGGCCGCCGCGCAGAGTACGAGACGCCATGCCTCGCGGCTCACGCTCTCGCGCCGGACCGTACGACCGGCAGGACGAGCATCACGAGCGCGGCACCGATCCAGAGCACACTGGTGGTGGCGACGTGGTTGATCGCAAGGCCACCCGCTAGCGCGCCCAGCGCGATGGAGAGATTGAACGCGGCCGTGTTCAGCGACGACGCGGCCTCCGTCGACTCTCCCGCCGCCTTGATGATCCAGGTCTGGACGGTGACCGGCACCGCTCCGTAGCCGAGACCCCACAGTACGAGAATCGCGCCCGCGGTGAACGTGGTGAGTTCCACGACGGCGAGCAGGACCATGGCCGTGCCGAGCAGCACTCCGATACCCGTGACGGTCAGGCGAAGCCGGTTGCCGATCAGCGCACCGGCGAGGAAGTTGCCACAGATTCCGGCGACACCGAAGGCCAGCAGCAGCGCGCCGGTCGCCTTGGCCTCGACCCCGGCCTCACCCAGTATCGGTCTGAGGAACGTGTAGGCGAGGAAATGGCCGGTGATGACGAGAAACGTCACGGTGATTCCCTTTCGCACCCCGCGGTTGCCCGTGAACAGGTCGCGCAGGTCCACGAAACCGATCGTCCTCCTGGCTGGCAGCTTCGGCACCAGTAATACGACACAGGCGAGCGAGATCAGGCCGAGAACGCCGACGGCGGCAAACGCCGTCCGCCAGCCGCTGAGGTCGCCGAGGAACGTGCCCGCCGGAACGCCGAGGACCGACGCGGTCTCGACGCCGCCGAAAATCACCGCCGTGGCGCGGGGAACGTGCTTGGGCGGCACCAGCCGCAGCGCGATACCACCGGCAAGCGACCAGAATCCGCCGACGCTGATGCCGACGAGGAAACGCGCGACCAGCACAAGGGCGAAGCTCGTGGCGACACTGGAGACGAGGTTGGCCGCTCCGACGAGTCCGATGAGGACAGCCAGCACGACCCGCCGGTCCACGCGGCCGGTGGCCACGGTGACCAGCGGAGCCGACACAGCTGCCACGAGCCCGGGAATCGTCACCATCAATCCGGCGGTGCCCTCCGAAACACCGAGCGCGGAACCGACCGGCGTGAGCAGTCCTACCGGCAGCAGCTCCGAGGTCATCAGCGCGAAGATGCCGAGGGTCACCGCCAGGATGGCGAGCCAGCCCTTGACCGGCGAGTGCCCGCCGGTGGCGGGCAAGGATGTGTCGAGCGTGCTCACGGCTGCCTCTCTGAGAAAACGATGACCATCCGAAATGGACCGTCGGTGCCGGTGCCGCTACGGCGTTCCCGGTGTCTTGCGGGTGGTGACGTTCATGCGGTTCCAGGTATTGACGGTGAAGATCACGGCGATGAGCCGCGCGAGTTCGGCCTCGTCGAAGTGCTCGGCGGCCCTGTCGTAGACCTCGTCGGGAACACCGCCTGGCAGCAGCGTGACGTGTTCGGTCAGCGCGAGGGCCGCCCGCTCCCGCAGGGTGTAGACACCGGCTTCCTGCCACGCGCTGAGCTGGTAGATCCGTTCCTCCGTCTCACCCGCCTCGCGGGCGTCGGTGCTGTGGTAGTCGATGCAGTACGCGCAGCGGTTGAGTTGCGAGGCACGGATCTGGACCAGCTCGACGAGTACCGGGTCGAGGCCCTGCCTCGCGGCCGAGTCGAGGGCCAGCACGGCCTTGAGGATCTTGGGGGCGACAGCGGAGAAGTTCATGCGCTCAGGCACCTGGAAGGTTGTCATGGCTCGACACTATGGGCGAAAATGACCCCAACCATGGTTCATTCCAGCACTGAATGGATGGGTCAATTGGACGAGCAGGGCACGGACCTCCACCTTGAGCTCAGCGGTGAGGGAAGCATTCGCGCGCGCCTCATGCACGCGCTGCGCGAAGCCATCCGCTCCGGCCGCCTCGCTCCCGATACCCGGCTGCCGTCCTACCGCGGCCTCGCCCTCGACCTGGGCATCGCGCGCAACACCGTCGCCGCCGCCTATGCCGAGCTCGCCGAGGAGGGCTGGCTGACCTCCCGCCAGGGATCCGGCACCAGGGTCGCGCGGCGCGCGACCCCGCCGGAACCCGACACCACCCGGCGCGCGCGTCGACCGGCGCCCCGGAAAGCAGTCCACGACCTGCTTCCCAGCTCTCCGGATGCCGCCGCTTTTCCGCGTGCCGCTTGGCTTTCCTCAGCCCGCCGCGCGCTCACGGCCGCCCCGAACGACGCGTTCGGGGCCGGTGACCCGCGCGGCAGGCCCGAACTGCGGCAGGCGCTGGCGGAATACCTCGCGCGGGCACGGGGTGTGCGTACCGAGGCCGACCGGATCGTGGTGTGCTCGGGCTTCGCGCACGGGCTGAGGCTGCTGGCCAAGGTGCTCGGAGGTCCGATCGCGACGGAGTCCTACGGGCTGGCCTTCCACCGGTCGATCCTGAACGACGCGGGGGCCTCCACCGTCGCCCTGACGATCGACTCGCACGGCGCCAGGGTCGATGAACTGCCCGGCACGGGAGCGACCTCGGTCCTGCTCACCCCGGCACACCAGTACCCCACCGGCGGCCCGTTGCACCCGCGACGGCGCGCGGAGGTCATCGACTGGGCCCGCGCGACCGGCGGGCTGGTTCTTGAGGACGACTACGACGGCGAGTTCCGCTACGACCGGGAGCCGGTCGGCGCGGTGCAGGGCCTCGACCCCGGCCATGTCGTCTATCTCGGTTCGACGAGCAAAAGCCTCTCCCCCGCGCTGCGGCTGGGCTGGCTGGTGCTGCCGCCCGCGCTCGTCGGCGATGTGTTGCGGGCCAAGGGAGAGCGGGAGCTGTGGTCCGGCGTCGTCGATCAGCTCACGCTCGCCGACTTCCTCGCCAGCGGCGGCTACGACAAGCACCTGCGCCGGATGCGGCGAAGCTACCGGCGGCGCAGGGAACAGCTCGTCGGCACACTCGCCGAGCGCGCACCGCACATCGGTGTCAGCGGTATCGCGGCGGGACTGCACGCTGTCCTCGAACTCCCGCCCGGCACCGAGGAAACCGCGCTACGCGCCGCGCGACGACTCGGCATCGCGCTCGACGGGCTTGGCCCCTATCGCCACCCCGCCAGCACGATGCCACCACGCGACGGCGTGGTCATCGGCTATGCGACGCCACCAGAGCACGGATTCACCGCCGCGCTGGACGCGCTCTGCCTTGCCCTGCCCGATGGCTAACCCGCCTTTGCCTCCGGGGTGCAGCACGCGGCCGGAGCGGCACTATCGGTGCCATAGTCCTGGGAATCGGCCTTGACGGTGTAGACCTCCCATGGCTCTTGGCCAGGACCGTGCACCCACACCTTGTCCTGCACGGCATAGCAGCAGGTGGTGTCGTCCTCGGTGAGGGTGTCCAGTCCTTCACCGGTGAGCCGCTGGGTGGCCGCCTCGACCTCACCGGTGGAGCCGACCTCGACGCCGAGGTGATCCATGACGGTGGCCTGCCCCGGCTCGCCCTCAATCAGCACCAGCTTGAGCGCGGGATCCTCGATGGCGAAGTTGGCATAGCCGGGCCGCAGCTTCGAGGGCTCGACCCCGAACAGCTTCGTATAGAAGTCGATCGATGCGGCCAGGTCCCCCACTCGCAGGGCGATCTGCACACGAGACATTGACATCCTCCTTGGATAGATATTCATCTAAACAGCGAACGAGACTTAGATTGCCTTCTAGATAGATGAATGTCAATATAGGCGGCATGCCGAAGCAACTCCCGCTGACCGCGATCGACGCGTGCTGCTCCCCGCTGGCCAGGGAACCACTGTCAGCCGAGCAGGCCGCCGAGCTCTCGGGTTTGTTCAAGGCGATGGCGGACCCGGTCCGGCTTCGGTTGCTGTCGCTGATCGCCTCGCACTCCGGTGGCGAGGCGTGCGTCTGCGATCTGACCGACGCTTTCGACCTGAGCGGCCCCACGATCTCGCACCACCTCAAGGTGCTGCGGCAGTCCGGGCTGATCACCGGCGAGCGCAGGGGCACCTGGGTCTACTACCGCGTGCACCCCGAGGTGCTGGCCCGCCTCTCGGCCGTGCTGGTACCCGGCGAGCAGAACGTGCCGGCGTGACCACCACCGTCGCCAGGCAGCTCTCGAAGCTGGACCGGTTCCTTCCGGTGTGGATCGCCGCGGCCATGGCGGTCGGCCTGCTCG
Source organism: Prauserella marina (assembly GCF_002240355.1). Taxonomy (GTDB): domain Bacteria; phylum Actinomycetota; class Actinomycetes; order Mycobacteriales; family Pseudonocardiaceae; genus Prauserella_A; species Prauserella_A marina. Next base: position 2,170,475 of record NZ_CP016353.1, on the reverse strand, counting down.
CGGGTCGGTCGATCCCCGGCCTGAGCACGGCGCTGAACGCGGTGAGCGTGGACGGGATCTCGCTGCCGATCGCGCTCGGGCTACTGGTGATGATGTACCCGCCGCTGGCGAAGGTCCGCTACGACCGGCTCGGTACGGTCACCGGCGACCGGCGCCTGCTGTGGTCCTCTCTGGTCCTCAACTGGGTCCTGGGACCGGCACTGATGTTCGCGCTGGCGTGGCTGATGCTTCCGGATCTGCCCGAGTACCGCACCGGCTTGATCATCGTCGGGCTCGCCCGCTGCATCGCGATGGTCATCATCTGGAACGACCTCGCCCTCGGCGACCGCGAGGCCGCCGCCGTACTCGTCGCGCTCAACTCGGTGTTCCAGGTCATCGCCTTCGGCCTGTTGGGCTGGTTCTACCTTTCGGTGCTGCCGGGCTGGCTCGGACTGGACACCACGACGTTGTCGGTGTCGGGCTGGCAGATCACCAAGAGCGTGCTGATCTTCCTCGGAATCCCGCTGCTGGCCGGATATCTCACGCGCCGCATCGGGGAACGCGCGCGAGGCCGCACATGGTACGAAACCACGTTCCTGCCCCGGATCGGACCGATCGCGCTGTACGGGTTGCTGTTCACCATCGTGGTCCTGTTCGCGTTGCAGGGCGAGCAGATCGTCGGCCGCCCACTCGACGTAGCGCGGATCGCGCTGCCACTGCTGACCTACTTCGGCCTCATGTGGGCAGGTTCCTACGCGCTGGGCCGCGCGCTCGAACTCAGCGACGAGCGGACCACCACGCTCGCGTTCACCGCGGCGGGCAACAACTTCGAGCTCGCCATCGCCGTCGCGATCGCCACTTTCGGTGCCACCAGCGGACAGGCACTGGCCGGGGTCGTCGGCCCGCTGATCGAGGTCCCGGTACTCGTCGCCCTCGTCTACGTCTCTCTTGCCCTGCGCCGCAGGGCCGCCGCGAGGAAGGTTTCCTGATGACCACACCGGAAGTGCTGTTCGTGTGCGTGCACAACGCGGGCCGCTCACAAATGGCAGCGGCCCTGCTCGACCATCACGCCGAGGGCCGGGTCGTCGTGCGCTCCGCTGGCTCCGCCCCCGCCGACGACATCAACCCCGCGGTCATCGAGGTCATGGGAGAAATCGGCATCGACCTGACCACGGCGTTCCCGAAACCACTGACCACCGACGCGGTGCGCGCGGCCGACGTCGTGATCACCATGGGCTGCGGCGACGCCTGCCCCGTCTACCCCGGCAAGCGCTACCTCGACTGGCGACTGGAGGACCCGGCCGGACTCACCGCCGAACAGATCCGCCCGATCAGGGACGACATCGACCGAAAAGTCCAGGAACTGCTCACGGACCTGCTCACCAGAAGCTGAACGCCAGCCACGCGAGCGCTGGCGCGACGGCGATCGAGATCAGTCCATAGGTGAGCAACTGCCGGAACAACCGTGGCCTCGCCGAGGGTTCGGCCGCGCCGAGGATCAGTCCTCCGGTGATGCCGAGCGGATTGATGTCGACCAGCACCGAGGCCAGCGCGATGGCCAGCACTCCGCCCACCGGGGAGACACCGGCCTCCACCAGCGGCGGCAGCAGCGGCATGGCCGTCACGAACACCGCGATGGAACTGGCGGCGAACGACGTGATGCCGGCGATGTAGCACAGCACGAGCAGGCTCAGTGCCGCTGAACCTTCGACCCGCAGCAGGTCGGAGATCTGCTCGAAAGCGCCGAGGTGCTGCATCAGGCCGACATAGGTGAGCAGGCCGCCGATCAACAGGACCACCGACCATGGGATCTTCGCCACCACCGCGCCCGGCTCCAGCCGCAGCACCAATTGCAGGACGAGAGCCCCGGTGATGCCGAGATAGCCGATGTTCATCTCGAACCCGACCGAGAGCACGACCACGGCGAGCAGGCAGAGCACGGTGAGCACCCTTGCGCTCTTCGTCGCCGGCACCGGCGCGGTACCGCTCTCCGGCGGCGGGTCCCCCGCGACCCTGCCACGAGGAACGGCACCGGTGCGCAAGCCGATGAGCAAGCACACCAGAGAAACGACGAGCCCGGTCAGCAACCCGCCGAGCAGAAAGGCCACCGGCGCCGAACCGGGAAGCTCGATGCCGAACTTCGCGCTGAGCTCGCGAGCGGTCACCCCGTAGACGGCCAGCGGCGAGAGCAGCCCGCTGATGATGCCGGTGATGCCGAGAACCGCCGCCACGAGCGGCGAGATGCCGTACCGCGCGGCCAGTCCCAGCGCGATCGGGGCGACGATGGCGGTCGCGGCCGCGGGCAGGGTGCCGACCGCGGTCAGCACGGCGCCGATCACGAACGGCACCAAAGGCACCAGCGCCAGCCTGCCGCCGACCAGCCGCAGCAACAGCCCGAGCAGCCAGTCGAGGGTCCCGTTCAGGTGGGCAACGGCGAACAGGGCGGTGACCCCGACGATGAGGACGAAGAAGTCGGCTGGGAAGAACCCGGTCACCTCGTCGGCGGGCACCCCCGCCGCGAGGCCCACGACGAAAGCCGCGGCCAGCGCACCCAGTCCGAGATCGAACGCGGGTATCAGGGTAGCCGCGAAGAGGGCGACCAGGACGATGATCGACACGACTGCCATAGTCATGTGCGGCTCCTTCTGCTCAGATCACACCGCGTTGGCGCAGCTTCTCGATCTCAGGGCCGGTCAGCCCACCGGCTTCGCGCAGCACCTCGGCGGTGTGCTCACCGAGCCCAGGCGCGCGGCCGCCGATCGTGGCCTCGAAACCGGAGAACCGGCCCGCCGGCGCCTGCATCGGCAGCCGGGGCTCACCCTCGCCGCGAGCGAGTTCGACCACCGAGCCACGCGCCCTGATGTGCGGGTCGGCCACGATGTCGGAAGCCGAATTCACCGGCCCCGCGGCCACTCCCGCCTCGACGAGCAGGGCCATCAACGGCTCCAGATCGTGCGCGGCGACGAACTCGGCGACCCTTGACTCGATCTCGTCCCTGTTCTCCAGCCGCGCGGTCATGGTGTCGTGCACGGCGAGATCCGGTGCGGCCATGACCGCGACCAGGCGCCGCCACATCTGCTCGGTCGAGGCGGGCAGGGCGAGCCAGCGGCCGTCGCGGGTGCGGTAGAGGCTGTTCGGGCTGATGTGCGGATTCCGGTTGCCCTGCCGTTCACGACTTCGGCCGGTCACGCCGTACTCGACGACGAAGTCCTCCATCATGCGCAACAACGGCTCGTAGAGGGGAATGTCGGCCAGTTGCGCTTCACCGGTGTGGTCCCGCTGCCGCAGCGCGAGCATCGCCGCGAACGCCGCGTAGATGCCGGTGACGCCGTCGGCGACCGGATAGCCCGCGAACACCGGGGGCCGTTCCGGATCGCCGGTGCGGTAGGTCAGTCCGGCGAACGCCTCGGCCACGCGGGCGAAACCGGGCCGGTCGGCGTAGGGGCCGGTGCGGCCGAACGCGCTCACGTGCACCATCACCAGATCCGGCCGGTAGGCACGCAGGTCGTCGAAGTCGATGCGAAACCGGCGCAGCGTCGCGGGACGGAAGTTGGTCACCACGACCTCGGCGGTCGCGGCGAGCTTTCCGACCAGCGCCGCCGCCTCGGGCGCGTGCAGATCGATCGTGACGCTTCGCTTGGTACGGCCCAGCATCGCCCACGCCTCGGAGACGCCGTCGTCGGCCAGCGGCGGATAGCGTCGCGCCGGGTCGCCCTCCCCCGGCTGCTCGATCTTGATCACCTCGGCGCCGAATTCGCCGAGCAGCGAGGACGCCAGCGGGCCTGCCAGGATCGTCGACACGTCCAGCACCCGCACCCCGCTCAGTGGGCCAACGGTCACCAGGTATTCCTTTCACCTCGGGAAGCCTTTTCCAGTCGGCACAGCATGTCCTGACCCGTGAGCGGGAAGGAAGAAGTGATCGGAACTTACGGGTGAAAGGTTTTGCCTTTATGTTTGTCCGGTGCGGGTTGAGCGAGTGCGGTATTTCCTGGCCGCCATCGAGACCGGGTCGCTGCGGGCCGCGGCGGCCCGCTGCGAGGTCAGCCAGCCGAGCGTCGGCCAGCAGATCGCCGCGCTGGAAGAAGAACTCGACGTGGTGCTGCTGACGCGCGGCAAGCACGGCGTGCGGCCGACGGCGGCGGGCCAGGCACTGCTCGAACCGCTACGACGGCTCGTCGCGGCCGAGGAGGAGCTGCGCGAATCGGCCATGGCCGCCGACGGCGCCTATCACGGCAAAGTCCGGATCGGGGCGGTCTCGGTGACAGCGGAGACCATCGTCGCGCCGGTCGTGGGCAGGCTGCGCGAGCGGCACGCGGGCCTGCGGTTCACCGTGCGCGAAGGGGGTTCAGCCGAGGTCGAGCGCGCCGTGCTCGACGGCGAACTGGATTTCGCGGTCGTGACCGTTCCGGTGAGTCCCGCCGCGCCTGGCCTGCGGCGCGTGCCGCTCGTCTCGGCACCGATGGGAATCTACGCGCCCGGCGATCACCCGCTCGCCGGGCGCGAGCACCTGTACTGGCGCGACCTGGAGACCTGGCCGATCGTCACCATGCGCAACGGCACCACGCTGTGGGAGTTGCTGCACCAGCAGGTGAGCAATCCCGACATCGTCGTCGAGGCGATGTCGGCACGCAGCCTCAAGGTGATGGTCGCAGAGAGCGCGGGTCTCGGCGTCCTCGCCAAGTTCGAGACCTCTGCCGACATCCCGGGTCTGGTGTGGATTCCGCTGCGCGACGCTGCGCCCGTGCGGATCTGCCTCACCCGCCGCAAGCACACGCGGCCCTCAAGGGCGGCGAACATCGTCGCTCAGCTCATCCGCGCCAAGGCGGAAGAGCTGAGCGCCTAGCGCTTCCCCTGTCAGGCGCCGTCGCCGAGCGAGGTCCCGATCTCGGACAGTGCTTTTTGGACGATGTCGGCGGGTAGTTCCCGTGGGGTGATGTTCCTGCGCGCGCATTCGGCGGCGGCGATTCCGGCCGCTTGCGCCGTGATCGCGCACGCGGGCGTGTTACGGGTCGAGGCGAACGCGCCGGAGTCGACGGAAAGGCAGCGGCCCGCGATCAGCAAGCCCTCGACACCACGAGGCAGCAGGCAGCGATAGGGAATTCCGTATCCGCTGTTGACGCCGATCATGGCGCCGCCCTCACCGCCCGGCTCGTGAATGTCCAGTGGGGCGTTGGACAATCCGATGGCGTCGGCGAACCGGGCTTCCGAGCGCACGTCGTTTTCGGTGAGCACGTAGTCGCCCTCGATGCGACGGGTTTCGCGAACACCGAGAACCGGCGCGACATCGAGGAAGATCGCCGATTCCATGCCGCGCACGTATTTCCGCAGGAAGTCGAACGCGCAATAGGCTTGCTTGCGCACCTCGATGGCAGCCTTGGTGCGGGTCCACGGATCGAGCGCGTTGCCCTGGACCCTGGTCGCGTTCACATTGAGCTCGCCAGGCAGCAGCCCGGCTTTCATGTGCAGGTGAGTCTTGGGAATGATCCAGTCGAACCCGTCCGCTCGGGCGTCGGCGATGCGCTGCTCGAAGCCCGCCATGTAGAACTTGAGCACGTAGTCGTCGTTGTTCTGGTCGGCGCCGTCGGGGATCACCAGCTCGCGCATGTCGGCGGGATGGTCACGGCAATCCTGAGCCAGTTCGGAGAACCGGACGTTCAGGATCCGGAAGTAGCTCGTCATCGGCTGCACGTGCCCGTCTTCCGGGCGGCCGTACATGAAATCGACCCCCGCCAGCGCGGCGAGGTCACCGTCGCCGCTCGCGTCGATCACCGTCGTCGCGGTGGCCAACTGTGGTCCGGCCTTGGTGTGCAGTTCGATCCCGCGAACCCGGTCGCCCTCCTTGATCGCACCGGTGACGTGGGCGAAGAGCAGGACCTCGACTCCGGCCTCCTCGATGGTCTCGATGATGACCCGCTGCATCACCTCGGTGTCGAAAACCCCGCTGTAGGTGCCCCAGTGGGAGGCTTGGACATTGGGATCGGCGCCGCCGTATGCCGCGGCGCGCTCGATCAATTCGAGATACACGCCTGGTTGCACGATGCCGGTCGGCTTGGTGAGCCTGCCACCGGTGATCAGGCCCCCCAGTATTCCGCTGCTTTCCACGAGCAATACGCGGGCTCCGGCGCGGGCCGCGGCGACGGAGGCGACGATTCCGGTTACTCCCGCACCTACGACGATGGTGTCGTAGTCACCAAGATGTTCCATGGTTCCTCTCTCTGTAGCCGATAGAGCCGACGTCTGTCCGAAATGGATACTCGCGAACCGCTCCCCCACCGAGTCGGCACCGGGGTTGACTCAACCGCCTACTGGTATACCATACGACGATGTTGGTATACCACCCTTGGTGGAGGGCGCGATGACCTCGCGGGAACGCGACGACAACGGCGGTACGCGCAAATACGAGGCGATCCGCCAGGAGCTGCGAGCACGGATCTTGAGCGGCCGCTACCAGCCTGGCGACCCCATTCCGGAACGCGTGGTCGCCGACGAACTCGCGGTGAGCCGGGTACCGGTCCGCGAGGCGCTGCGGCAACTCGAACGCGACGGCCTCGTCTCGATCATCGCCCAGCGCGGCGCGCACGTGCGCGAGTTCAGCGCCGAGAACATGCAAAGCCTTTACCAGGCACGCGAAGCACTGGAGGGAATGGCGGCACGGCTGGCCGCCGAACGGGTCGGCGAAACCTACCTCGCCCCCTTCATGGAGAAGTTCACCGGCCTCGCCGACGGATCGATCGACATGGACCCCACGGAGGCGGCCGAACTGGGCAACGAGTTCCACGAGGCCATCGCCAGAGGCAGCAGGAACGCCTCCGTCATCGAACTGCTCGCGACCATCCACGATCGCGTGCGGCTGTGCCGTCGCCTCGCCTACGGGCACGCGTCACCAGCTTGGTCGCGGCGAGCGGCCGAAGAGCACCTCGCCATCGCCACCGCCATCAGTGACGGCGATGCCGATCTCGCCGAACGCGCCATGCGCGAGCACGTGTCGACCTGGGCCCGCTTCCTGCAATCGCGTCTGGCAGGCGACAGCCCGCGCCCCGACTTCACCGAGGCGGGCTGACCGCTTCGAACCCACCCGCGGATATCCGGCGAACACACTCAACGAGGAGTAGTGATCCAGCGTGATAGCCCCTGAAACACAAACCGGTGTGGCCCCAGTACCTCAAGGTGTAAGAGGCTATCTGCGCGCATTGGGACCCGGCATCGTGATGGCACTGGCATGGATGAGCGCGGGTGACCTCGTCTCGTCGTCGGTGTCCGGCGCCGACTACGGCTACGCGCTGATGTGGGCGCTGGTTCTGTCCCTGCTCGCGCGCTACGTTTTCGTTTCCGCGATCGCCAAGTACGTCTTGTGCAACAACAGTTCGAGCAGCTCCATCATGGCTGGGTTCGCCAGGATCTGGCGGCCGCTCCCGGCCATCGTGGGGCTCTGCGCGTTCGTCCTCGGCTTCGGGTACGCGACCTACATCATCAAGGGCGCCGGTACCGCCTTCTACAATCTGATCGGCAGGCCAGGCGATTCCGAATGGGGCGTCTTCTATTCCGCGGCGGCACTCGTCGGCGTCACGCTGGTACTGCTGTTCAAACACCGGCAGTACGCGACGTTCGAGTTCATCGCCCGTGCCGCCGCCGTCATCCTGGTGTGCAGTTTCGGCTCCGTCGCGCTGATCCAGGGGTTCGACCCGGTGAACTTCCTTGAGGGACTGACCTTCCAGGTGCCGGAAACGACCGGCGGCATCGAGAGCGTCGTCATCGTGGCCGCGCTGATCGGCGGGGTCGGCGGGTCGACGACCAACCTGATGTACAACTACTTCCTACAGGACAAGGGCTGGCTGACCCCACGGCATCGCAAGATCCAGCTGGTGGACCTCGGCGTCGGCATGCTCGTGATCCTCGTCATCAACCTCGCGATCTGGGTGACGGCCGCGGAAACGAGTGTCGCGGGCAGCGCGCTCGACGACGTGAACGCCCTCGCGATGCTGCTGGGCAGCACGATCGGCCCGATAGGGCAGGTTCTGTTCTGGCTCGGCCTGTTCTTCATCACCTTCACCACGTTCCCCGCGTATTCCTACGGTCAGACGAAGCTGCTGATGGACGGGGTGGCCAACACCTTCCGCGCCCGCGGAGCCGAGTCCGAAGTGGCCAGTGAGGATTTCGAGAAGAAGCCGGCTTTCCGCTGGCTTCAGGGAGTTTTCCTGCTGGTGCTCCCGCTGACCTTCTCCCTGCCCGTCATGCCGTCCTTTGTAGAACTCACGATCCTGGTCAACGCGCTTGCCGCGCTCGCGGGACCGGTCATCATCGTCGGCATCTTCGTGCTGACCACGAGCAAGAAGTACATGCAGCGGCGATACGTCAACCGGTGGTGGGAGACCGTGGCGCTGCTCGTCGTCGGGGGCGTCGGCCTCTGGGCTTCCTACCAGGCCATCGCCGGAATACTGTGACCGGCCTAGCCGGGCGCGGCGGTCGATGCTCGCACGTGCAGTCGCGGCGGCGGGTCGGAGATGATCGTCTGCCGCGCTCGTGGCGGTTCGGACAGGAGCAACCGGACGGCGGTCTCGCCCATTTCCCGCAGTGGCAGGCTGACCGTGGTCAGCGACGGCACGAGATGCTCGCTGATCCAGGTGTCGTGCACGGCGGCGATCGACAGCTCGGCGGGCACCGCGATGTCCAGTTCGGCGGCTGCCCTGAGCATCCCGATACCGATGAGCGAGTTTCCGCCGATGAGCGCGGTGGGCCGGTCACCAGGGCCGTCCCACCGGGTGGCCAGCTCGCGCAGCCCGGCCCTGCCCGCCTCGGCCGACCACGTGAGATGGACGGTGTCCTCCTCGCGCAGGATCGCCCCGGCCTCGGCGAGCGCTTCGCGCACGCCGTTGGTCCTGAGCACGTTCGTCGGCGACTCGTAAGGCCCCGAGATGAGCCCGATCCTGGTGTGCCCGAGCGCCAGCAGGTACTCGGTGAGCATCCTCGTCGCGGCACCCTCGTCGGGAGCCACGAGCGGGGCGACGGTGCCGGTCAGCTTCGGCGGCGCGTTGACGATGACGGTCGGCAGCGCGCGGGCGATCTCCGCGATGTGCTGATCGAATTCGCCGTGCCCACCCTGGACGATCAGCCCGTCGACCCGTTTGCCGTTGACGAGGATCCGGTATGCCTCCTCGTCGGTGAGCAGTTCGTCGACGTCGCCGAGCACGAGGAAGTAGTTGTTCGCGGCGGCCTCGGTGCGCGCGCCCTGTAGCAGGTCGAGATAGATGGGACTGGACAGGTTGTGCACGACGAGACCGAGCAGGCCCGTCCGCCGCTGGCGGAGGGTTTTCGCGGCGATGTTGGGAACGTAGCCGAGTTGCTCGGCGGCTTCGAGAACCCGTGCCTTGGTCTCCGGGGTGGCCCTGACCAACGGATCGGCGTTGAGAATGCGGGATGCCAGCGGAGCGGAAACCCGCGCGGCGGCGGCGACGTCGGCGAGCCGGACGTCGCCGCTCTGCCGTCGCGGCCTGCCCTGTTGCTTCGAAGTGCGTCCCGTCATGCCTCAACTATGCCTGCCGGGTCCCGGCCGGGACTATCCCGGCTGCCCGGTCACCGCTCCTCCCGCGCGGCCGCGGTTCGCGGCGCCACGAGCGCGCGCGTCTCCGGCAGCAGGAACATGCCGAGCGCGGCCAGCGCCATCAGCACGAGGCAGTAGAGCGCGACGAGCCAGTAGGCTCCGCCCGCCACCTCGGTCAGCGCGGCGGCGACGAAGGGCAGCGTGCCGCCGACGAGCGCGCCGGTGATCTCCCTGCTGAACGTCACACCGGTGTAGCGGTAGCGCACGTCGAACAGTTCGGACATGAAGCCCGACTGCGCGGCGAGCATCGCGTCGTTGCACAGCGTGAAGATGAGCACGAGCCCGATCCAGACCAGCACCGGGGTTCCGGTGTTGAGCAGGAAGAAGAACGGGTAGATGAGCACGGCCGCGCCGATGGCTCCACTGAGGAACACCGGCCGTCTGCCGAACCGGTCCGAGAGCCAGCCCGCGACCGGGATCGTCAGCAGCTTGAGGAAGTTGCCGATCATGATCCCGGTGAGCCCGATCCATTCGGGAGCGCCGACCACCGAAGCCAGGTAGGTCAGGGCGTAGACCGAGGGAAGGTAGCTGGCCACGTTGGGGCCGATACTGGCGAGCATCGCGAACGGGATCTTGCGGCCGGAGGAGCGGAACAGCTCCGAAAGCGGCACCCTCGGAACGTCCTTTTTCTCCTTGGAGCCCTCGAACTCGGGGCTCTCCGGAACGCGAAGGCGGATCACGACGCCCGCGACGCACACCAGGATGCTGGCGATGAACGCCACCCGCCATCCCCAGGACAGGAACGCCTCCCGTGACATGGTGGTGTTCAGCAACGTCAGCACACCGGTCGCCAGCAGGGCTCCCGCGGCGTTGCCTGCGCCAGGAAGTGCCGCGTTCAGCCCGCGCGAGGAGGTCTGGGAATGTTCGGCGGCCAGCAATGTGGCGCCCGCGTACTCGCCACCGGCACCGAACCCCTGGAGGATTCTCAACACGATCAGCAGTACGGGAGCCGCGACGCCGATCGAGGCGTAGTTCGGGATGAATCCGATGAGCGCCGAGGAGATCCCCATCAGAACCAGGGTGAGGAACAGCATCTGGCGGCGCCCGTACCGGTCACCGAGGATGCCGATGATCACCCCGCCGACGGGCCGCGCGAAGAACCCCACCGCGAAGGTCGCGAACGAGGCCAGCGTCGCCAAAAACGGGTCACCCGAAGGGAAGAAGACCGCGGGGAACACGACCGCGCTCGCTGTCGCGTAGAGGGAGAAGTCGTACCATTCCAGCGCCGTGCCTACGGTCGCCCCGATGGTCGCCTTGTTGATTCGAAACGTCATTGTTTCCCGCTCATCCTTTCAGTGCGAGCCGGACGGAGACGGTGACCGGTACCGGCTGCCCCTCGCCGTCGACGGCGGTGCCCGCCAGCCGTAAGAAGCCGCCGAAATGTCCTACCCGGACGAAGGCCGTGCCGGTGAGTTCCAGCTCGGTACCCTCGTCCAGCCACCGGATGCCGTCCGGGCTCACCTGCACGCGGAGCGTGAGTGCCGTCCCTGGCGCGAGGTCGTGCGTCTCGACGAAGAAGATGGCCTCGTCCGCCCAGCCGCACTCGTACGGATGGGTCTCGACGACGTCGTCGAAGCGCTGCCGCAACTCGACGACGGAGGTGTAGAAGTTCTTCACGAGTCTTCCCTCTTCTCCGCGGAAATGACGACGGAGTCCACGAAAAGCGAGACGCGCCGGTCGGTGTCGGCCTCGACGAAGAACACCGGGTTCAGCAGGCCCTCGATGTCGTTGTATGCCCGCGCCAGCGTGGGACGCGCTCCCTCGGGAAAGGTCAGCAGCCGGTTTCCCACCTGGAACCGCTCGTAGGAGCGAGTTTCGAGATCGACGGTAAGCGAAAGCGGCATCCAGTTCAGCTTGTCGTCGGACTCGTTGTAGATGAGATGCTGCCTGCCGTCGGCGAACCAGGTCGTGGCGACGGTCGAACCGTCGGCGCGGCGAGCACCGAACCATTGTGGATCGATCCCCGCCTTGTGCCACCCGTCCGTCCCGTAGCTCCATTGTTCGTCGGTGACCTCGGCAGGACTGTAGAACTGCCAGCGCCGCACCGGTTCACCGGCCACGGCGTTCACATACCGCACGCCCGGCATGTAGCGGTGCACCTCGTCCTGTAGGTCGACGAAGAGCCCGAACGCCCGCACGTCGTTCACTCCGAGGCCGGGCCGGTCCTGTTCGGCCTTGTAGGCCACGAGCGCCTCGATCCGCACGCGCCGGACCCCAGGCGGGACGGCGAGCCGTTTGATCGCCAGCCCCATCGACCCCGGGGCGGGCGGCTGGTCCGGCGGCGCCGCCGAGGCCCGACTGGACACTTTGAGCGAATAGGTGCCCTGCGCGGAGCCATGGGTGCCACCGAAGGCGAACGTCGCCGAGCTGAGCATCGCCGGTCCCCAATGGATCAGATCGATGTCGTCGGAATGCTCGCGGAAGCCGGGGGCGACGAAGTTCGGACGCAGGTCGAGCCATCCGCTCATTCCCCTGTCGAAGTCGTCGGCGACCAGGACATGTGGAAGGGGATTGAAGAAGCCGGTGCTTGTCATATCTCTCTCGAAGGGTAAGTCTTCGTGAACAATCGATTTATCATGAGTACATTGGGGACCATACGTCAAGCCCGGCCGACCCGAGCACGTGATTGACCCCACACCGCAACACGCCGACGGCGCGTGACCACAAAGGAGTACCGATGACGAACAGTGGTGGCGTGCACACGCCGACGTACGACCGAGCGGAGGTCAGCGCGGGGATCCTGCACTTCGGAGTCGGGAACTTCCACCGGTCGCACCAGGCCGCCTACCTCGACCGGCTGCTGCGGCAGGGCAAGGCACGCGACTGGGGAATCGTCGGGGTCGGCCTGTTCCCGCGCGACGAGCGGCTGGGCGAGATCCTGCGTGCCCAGGACTTCACCTACACGCTCGTCGAACTCGGCGGCGACGGCCACCGGACCGCGACCCGCATCGCCTCGATCGTCGACTTCCTGCACGCACCGTCCGAACCGGACCGGGTGCGGGAACACCTTGCCTCACCCGGCATTCGCATCGTGTCGCTGACCATCACCGAGGGCGGCTACAACACCTCCGACGTCACGGGCGAATTCGATACCGCCGACCCCGGCATTCTCGCGGACGTGGGCGCGCGGAATCCCCGTACCGTTTTCGGGATCCTCGCCGAGGGACTGCACCTGCGCCGCGAAAGGGGGCTCGCGCCGTTCACCGTGGTCTCCTGCGACAACGTGCCCGGTAACGGCGAAGTCACCCGCCGTGCGCTGGTCGCGTTCGCGCGGCTGGCCTACGGCGAGGAATTCGCCGGCTGGATCGAGGACACGGTGTCCTTTCCGGACAGTATGGTCGACCGCATCACCCCGGTGACCACCGACGCCGAGCGCGCGCTGGTGCGCGACACGTTCGGCATCGAAGACGGCTGGCCCGTCGTCTGCGAACCGTTCACCCAATGGGTCTTCGAAGACGACTTCCCTCTCGGCAGGCCACCGTGGGAGGACGCGGGTGCGCAACCCGTCGCCGACGTCGCCCCTTACGAGCTCATGAAGATCCGCCTGCTCAACGGCAGTCACCAGGCCATCGCGCACACCGGGCTGCTGCGCGGTCACACCTACGTCCACGAGGCCATGGCGGACCCGGAGGTCACCGGGCTCGTCCGGCGTTACCTCGCCGAAGCGGTCCGCACGTTGCGTCCCGTTCCCGGCATCGACCTCGATCAGTACCTGACCGAACTCACGGAGCGATTCGCCAACCCGAACATCCGCGACACGCTCGCCAGGATCGCCACCGACGCCAGTGACCGGCTGCCGAAGTTCCTCGTGCCCGTCGCGACGCGACTGTCCCGCGAGGGCGAGCCCGCACCGGCGTCGGCGAGCGTGCTCGCCGCGTGGGCCGTCCGAACGGTAAGGAACCTGAGCGAGGGAGGACCGCTCGACGACAGGCAAGCCGAACGCCTCGCCGCTGCCGCGCGGGCCGCCGGCACCGACCCCGCCGGGTTCCTCGGAAACCGGGAATGGTTCGGCGACCTCGGCGACGACAAGCGCTTCACGGCCGACTTCCGCGCTGCCTACGACTACTACGGTCGCGGCTGAACTCCGCCACTGCCATGGAGTTCCCTCAATCGCCGGATCCGAGCATAATGTCGCGAATCAGGACTCATCGAGGGGAACTCATGTCCTACACGACCTCGCGCGACGGGACCCGCATCAGCTACGACATTCTCGGTCGCCGAGGCCCGGCGCTCGTGCTCGTCGGTGGCGGGCTGGACGACGGCGGTGAGAACATCCCGCTCGGCGAATGGCTGGCCTCGCGCTTCACGGTAGTCAACTACAGCCGCCGGGGCCGCGGCGGCAGCGGCGACACCGCACCTTACGCGGTACAACGCGAGATCGAGGATCTCGCCGCCGTCATCGAAGCCACGGGAAGCGGTCCGGCCCACCTCTTCGGAGCTTCATCCGGCGGTGCGCTCGCTCTCGAAGCGACCGCCGCCGGACTTCCGATCAACCGGGTCGCCGTCCACGAGGTGCCCTATCAGACCACTGAGGACATGGTCGCCGCCTGGCACGACTACACTCGCGAACTCGCCGACACGCTGTACGCGGGCGACATGGCAGGTGCGCTACGACTGTTCATGCGCCTGGCCGGCGCTTCCGGCGAACAAATCACAGCCGCGGAATCCACGCCGATGTGGCCGGGTCTGCTCTCCCTCGCCCCGACACTCCGCTACGACGCCGCCTGCATCGGCGCCGGTCCCCCACCCCGCGACCGGCTGGCCCGAGTGACCCAACCGGTGTTGCTGACCACCAGTATCGCGGGCGATGTCCACATGGCTGGGCTGCCCGCCGACTACTTCGGCAGTGCGGCGGACGCCGCTGCCGCCTGCCTGCCCTCGGGACAGCACGTCACGATTCCCGCCACCGGGCACGTCGCCGATCCGGCTCACCTCGGCCCCGTCCTCACGGCGTTCTTTCTTGAGAAGGAGTGACCGCACGGCACGCCGGTGAAACCGAGGTCAGGCCGAGGCGGTGTACCCGGCGTCGGCGACGACGACCTGCCCGGTGATCGCCGAGGCGCCGGGCGAAGCCAGATACGTGACCACGGAGGCGATTTCGTCCGGGTCGATCAGCCTGCTCTGAGGAACCTGCGAGCGCCATTCGTCGAGGACTTCGGGCGCGGACGAACCGACGTTGCGCAGGATCGGGGTGTCGGTGTAGCCGGGAGCCACGGCGTTGACGCGGATCCCGCGCGGCGCCCATTCGACCCCGAGTGTCCTGGTCAGCGCGATGATCCCAGCCTTGCTCACGTCGTAGGCGACGTGCCGTTCGGGGCGGCCGGCCAGCAATGCCGCGATCGAGGAGATGTTGACGATCGCGCCGCCGCTTTCCAGGTGACGGCCGAATTCGCGCGAGGCGAAGAACGCTCCGGTCAGGTTGACCCCGATGATGCGATGCCACTCCTCGTCGCTGTGGTCGAGAGTCGGGGTGTCGTTGCTGATCCCCGCGTTGTTGACGAGGATGTCCACGCGTCCATGGCGCTCGACGGTGGTCTTCGCGGCGGCCGCGACCGACGCGGGGTCGGTGACGTCCAGCGCGACCGTCCCCGGATCGCCGGTATTCAGGTCGCCGACGACGACCGTCGCTCCCTCTTCGGCGAGCCGCGCGCTGATCGCGGCGCCGATACCCTGCGCTCCCCCTGTCACGAAGGCGACTTTGCCGGTGAGAGTGTCAGTCACGGTTGTTCCTTTCCAGTTCCATCAATCGTTCGTCGCGCCACCGGACGCGCTCGTCCCATTCGGCAAGCGGCAGCATCGCGCGGCGCTGGGCCACCGCGCGGGCCACGAGCTCCAGTGTCCACGGGTCGTGCTGACCCCGCTCGGCTCCCATCCGTTCGTAGGAAGGACCCATCTTCTCGGCGTGCGCGCCGATCCCGCCCCGCGTGTTGAGGTCGGCGGTTTCGAAGGGGCCGACGACCGACCACCTGCGGCCGAGCCCGAGCCGCACCACGCTGTCGATGTCCTCGACATCGGCGACACCGTCGCGCAACAGGCAGTACGCCTCCCTCAGCAGCGCGCCCTGGAGCCGGTTGAACACGAATCCCTCGACCTCGCGGCGAAGCTCGACCGGCCGCAAACCCGCCGCCCTGTACACAGTGGACGCTCGCTCGACGATGCCTTGTTCCGTTTCGGGCGAGGGAACGACCTCGATGACGGGCAACAGGTAGGGCGGATTACCGGGATGTCCGATCAGGATCCGTCCCGCCGAGGCAAGCCCCTCGGCGAGCACACTCGCCGGGATGGCCGAACTCGAACTGGCGAGCACGACCTCAGGTCCGGTGAGCGTGGTGACCTTGGCGAACAGCTCCCGTTTCACCTCGGCTCGTTCCGGAGCGCATTCCTGCACCAGACCTGCGCCGTCCACGGCGTCGGCGACGCTCGGCACGAACGCGACCCGCGCGGCGACGACACCGGGTTCCTCGTCCAGCAACCCGTGCTGGCGCAGCCGCGTCAACCGGTCACGCAGGTCGTGTCCCGCCCTGGCCGGTGCGGCCGGGTCCGGATCCCACACCCTGACCGGAAACCCCGCCCTTGAGAACACGATCGCGAACGCCACCCCGATGGATCCCGCGCCCAGCACGGCTACCGTGTTCGCGGGGCTCACACTGTCCACGGTGACCTGTCGTCGGCGTAGCCGCGTTCGAGAATCGCCACAATGCTGCCGTGGTCGAGTTCCCTGGGGTTGTTGGCGGTCAGCCGGGTCGCCAGCAACGCCTGCTCGGCGACCTTGTCGAAGTGCCGTGGTTCGAGGCCGAGGTCCTTGAGGTTCAGTGGGCAACCGAGCGTGCCGAGCAGGTCCTCGATCCGCCGGATCCCCTCGTGTGCCTGGGCTTCCGGGCTCGCCTCCTGCGTTGCAACTCCCAGTATCCGGCCGATCTCGGCGAATTCGGCGACCCGTTCCGGCAGGTTGAACCGCATGACGTACGGCAAGAGCGCACCGACACCGAGCCCGTGCGCGGTGTGGGTCAGCGCCCCGATCGGTGACTGGATCGCGTGCGCCCCAGCTGTTCCCGCCGTGTTGATCGCCATTCCCGCGCTGAAGGCCGCCCGCATGGTGTCCGCGCGCGCCCCCAGATCGGAAGGATCGGCCACCACACGCGCGAAGGACGTGTTGACCAGCGCGAGACCTTCCCTGCAATAGAGGTCGGTCAGCAGGTTCTTCCCAATGTAGAGATGGTCCTCGATCTCGCGCGGCGACGGGTTCTTCGCTCGACCGGTGAAGGCTTCGACGAGATGACTGAGCGCGTCGGCTCCGGTCGCGGTGGTGAGGCCGGGCGGGCAGGTGAGCGTCAGTTCCGGGTCGATCACCGCGGCCGCTGCTTCGAGGTGCGGGCTCGCCACGCCGATCTTCATGCCCTTGTCCGGGTCGAACACCACCGAGATACAGGTGACCTCGGCCCCGGTGCCCGCGGTGGTGGGCACGGTGATCAACGGAGAACCGGGTCCTGGCACCATGTTCTCGCCGTAGAGCTCGCCCACGTCGCCACCGCGCGCAAGCAGGATCGCGGCGAGCTTGGCGAAGTCGAGCACGCTGCCGCCACCGATGCCGACCACGACGTCGAATCGTGCTCCCGCGTGGACCTCGGCCACGTCGAGCAGGTTGCCGCGAGGCAGGTCAGGTTCGACCTTCGAGTACACGCTGACCTCGATTCCCCTGCCCCGCATCGCCTCGGCGAGTTCATGGAAGACCGGCTCGCCCGCCATGCGCTCGTCGGTGCACAACAGCGCCCGGTCGCCATGGGCGGCGACGAGCGCGGGCAGCTGCCTGCGCTGTCCAGGTCCGAACAGGACGGTCGAGGGCTGGCGGAGCAGTCCCAGGCCGAGTTCGTTGCCGCCGCTCATGCGCCGATCGCCTCCGTCTCGTCGACCGTGATGGCCAGATACTTGGGTTCGAGGAATTCGTAGATACCGTCGTGCCCGCCCTCCCGGCCGAGCCCTGACGCCTTGGTCCCGCCGAACGCGGCGGCCGGATCGGCCATGATGCCCCTGTTGACCCCGACCATGCCGAAGTCGAGCTTCTCGGCGATCGCCACCGCGCGAGAAACGTCGCGAGTGAACAGATAGGCCGCGAGCCCGTAGTCGCTGTCGTTGGCGAACTCCACCGCCTCCCGCACCGACGCTACGGTGTAGATCGCGGCGAGCGGGGCGAACAGTTCCTCCCCGCACAGTTCGCGGTCGCGCGAGTCCACGCGCAGCACCGTCGGTTCGAAGAAGCTGCCTGGACCATCGACCGGTTCCCCGCCGAGCAGAACCTCTGCGCCCTGGTCACGGAACCTGCCGACGAGCCGCACCACCCTGTCGCGCTGCCGTTCGCTGATGATCGGGCCGACGTCCACTCCCTCGCCGAATCCGTTGCCCACCCGCAGTTCCCGCGCGCGGGCCAGGAACTTCTCGGTGAACTCGGCCGCGACGTCAGAGTGCAGGATGATCCGGTTGGCCGCGACACACGCCTGCCCCGCGTTGCGGAACTTGCACACGATCGCTTGCTCCACGGCGAGGTCGACGTCGGCGTCGGCGAGCACGACGAACGGGCCGTCACCGCCCAGTTCCATCGAGGCGTTGACGATGTTGCCCGCCGCCTTGCGCAGCAGATGACTGCCTACCCCCGTCGAGCCGGTGAAACTGATCTTGCGCAATCGCCGGTCGTCCATCACGGCGTCGGAGATCGCCGGGGACGTCGTCGTGTGCAGCAGGTTCACCACGCCTGCGGGGAATCCGGCTTCGTGCAGGGTCTGTACGAACAGCGCGCCGGTCAAGGGTGTCTCCTGCGCGCTCTTCATCACCGCCGTGCACCCCGCCGCCAGCGCCGCGCCCGCTTTGCGCGCTGACATCAGCAACGGGAAGTTCCACGGCGTGATGAGCAGGCTCGGGCCGACCGGCTGGTGGGTCGTGACGATCCGGTACCCGCCTGGCGAACCGTGCGCGTAGGTGCCGTGCAGATGAGCGACTTGTTCGGCGTACCACTGGAAAAACCCGGCGGACAGCGCGAACTCGGCCCGCGATTCGGCGAGCGGCTTGCCGCTTTCGGCGGTCATGACGACCGCGAAGTCCTCCGCGCGTTCGGTCAGCAACCGGTGTGCCGCATGGAAAAGGTCCGCGCGAGCGCGCGGCGCCCACGCTGCCCACGCGTCCTGTGCCGCGGCGGCCGCGTCGAGTGCTTCGACCGCTTCGGTGCCGGTGGCGTCGGCGACCTCGGCGATGACCTTTCCGGTCGCCGGGTCGGTGACATCGAAGGTCTTCACCCCGGCGCGCCAGGCGCCGTCGATGTAGAGGCCGGTCGGTACGACCCGGCCATGGACCACCGTGGAACTCATCGAGTGTCCTTTCTGGAATGCTCAGCGAGCGGTGTAGCCACCGTCCAGCGGGAGGTTGACGCCGGTCACCCAGCCCGCTTCGTCGGAGGCGAGGTACAGCACGCCATAGGCCACGTCGATGGGCAAACCGAGGCGTCGCAGCGACTGGTTGGCCGTCATCATTTCCTCGTACGCGGGCAGGCCGCCCGGGTATTCGGCGGCGATACCGTCGACGAGCGGCGTGCGGACCGTGCCGGGATGCACGGAGTTGACCCGGATGCCGTACCTGCCGTACGTCGCGGCGTCCTGGCGGGTCTGCATGGTCACCGCGCCTTTGGCGACGTGGTAGGTGGTGAACTCGTCGTTGCCGATGAGGCCGTAGATCGAGGAGAAGTTGACGATGCTGCCTCTCCGGTTCCCGATCATGTGCCGCACCGCGTGTTTGGTGCAGAAGAACACGCCCTTGACGTCGACGGCGAACAACGCGTCGAACTCCGCTTCGGTCACCTCGTGCGTCGGTTTGTCGGGGCCGATGACCCCGGCGCAGTTGACGAGGATGTCGAGCGCGCCCCAGCGCGAGACCACCTCGCCGAACACCGTCTCGATCCGCCGCTCGTCGCTGACGTCGAGGTGCCAGTACCGGGCTTCTCCGCCGTCGGCGGTGATGGCCGCCGCGGCTTGTTCTCCCGCCTCGTCACCGATGTCGACCAGCGCGACCGCCGCGCCTTCGGCCGCGAACAACTCGGCGGTGACCCTGCCCATGCCCGAGGAGGCTCCGGTGATGATCGCGGTCTTTCCCGCGAGCCTGCCGGTCATGCCCGCACCTGGAGGTCGGCGCGAAACGAGCGGTACTCGTCCTGTTCCGCCGCACGGCAAAACTCCTGATAGACCTGGCCGCCGCCCATGTAGACCTGGAAGGCTTTCGGCTTGCCCGGAACGTTCTTGCCGAGGAACCACGCGCCGGCCTTTTCTCCTTCGGAACTCATGACGGTCGCCTCGCCCGCACGTTCGCATTCCTCGACCCACCACTGCTCGGACTCGGCTGTCGCCTCGATCAGGGGAACATCGTTGTCACGGGCCCAGGAGAGCAGGCGTTGCAGCCATTGCGCGCCGAGCTGGATGGGCACGGGAAGGTTCGAGTAGGGCGTCTGCGGACCCAGTGACATGAAGAAGTTCGGGAAGCCGTGCACCGAGATCCCGAGATTGGTGCGCAAGCCTTCCCGGTCCCACTTGTCGCGCAGCACGATCCCGTCGCGGCCGACGATGTCGATCGTGGTCAGCGTTCCGGTCATCGCGTCGAAGCCGGTGGCGACGATGAGCACGTCCAGTTCGTACTCGCGCTCCCCCACTTTCAGGCCGCGCGGCGTCACCTCGGTGATCGGCGTGGTCTTGACGTCGACGAGGTGGACGTTGTCCCTGTTGAACGTGGCGTAGTAGTCGTGCCCGGTAGGCACCCGCTTGCCATTGAACGAGTAGTTCTTGGGACACAACAGTTCCGCGGTGTCCGGATCGCGCACGATCTCGCGGATCTTGCCCCGGATGAACTCCGAGGCCAGTTCGCTGGCCTCGTGGTTGGAGGCCAGGTCGGTGAAACACTCGTTGGCGAAGTGGAAGCCGCCCTCCTCCCACTTGCTTTCGAAGATCTCGCGCCGCTGGTCCTCACCGACCTCCAAGGCGCTGTAGCGGGCGGGTTCCATTGCCACGCCGAAAGGATGTCCAGCCGCCTGCTCGAAGATCTCGTCGTAGTTCTCGCGCACGTGCCGCATCTGCTCGGGCGAGACCTGCTCGTTGGTGGTCTCCACGACGTAGTTCGGCGTGCGCTGGAAGACGAAGAACTCACCGGCCTGTTTGGCGACGACGGGCACGACCTGGATGCCGGACGCGCCGAGCCCGATCAGGCCGACCCGCTTGCCTGCCAGGTCCGCGCCCTCGCGCGGCCAGTCCGCGGTGTGATAGCACTCGCCGGTGAACGACTCGATGCCGGGGATCGCCGGGTAGACCGGCTGGGACAGCACACCCATACCGCTGAGCAGATAGGTTCCGGTGAGGGTGCGGCCGTCCTCCAATTCGACCGTCCACTTTCCACTGTCCTCGTCCCAGACTGCCGAGCTGACCCTGGACCGGAGCTGAATGTCCTTGCGCAGATCGAGCCGGTCGGCGACGAAGTTGAGGTATGCCAGCACTTCCTTGCCACCGGGGTAGCGCTCGCTCCACGTCCACTCCTCGCGAACCTCCTTGGAGAAGGAGAACGAGTAGTAGTGGAACTCGCTGTCGGTGCGGACTCCGGGATACCGGTTGGCCTGCCACGTGCCGCCGACGCCATCGCTCGCTTCGACGACGGCGCAGTCGAGCCCGATCTCGCGCAGGTGATGCAGCAGGGCGAGACCGGAGAATCCGGCGCCGATGATCACGGCGTCGAAAGCTGATCGTTGAGTCATGTCGTGTCCTCGTGGAGTGTGCTGGTCAGTGCTTGATCAGGAGTGGTAGCCGGCCGCGTACCAGGCGGCCATCGCGGCGATCTCGGCGTCGGCGCGCTCGTGCCGTCCGGCCAGGAACGGGTAGACGTGCTGCTGCCCTTCGCCGACGGAGAACGTCACGTCGACACCGCACTTCTGGGCAAGGCGGTGCAGCCGGACGCTGTCGTCGAAGAGGGATTCGACGTCTCCGGCACAGATGTAGAGGCGGGGAAAGCCGGTGAGGTCGGCGAGCAGCGGGTTCACGAAGGGATCGACCGGGCTGGCGCCGCCGCTGAGGTAGCGATCGATGTTGGCCTGTAAGCCTTCGCGCGTGATGAGGAAGTCGGTCGCGTCGTTGATGTCGATCGTGGCGCCGCTGTTCTCCATGTCGAGCCACGGGGACATCGTCAGCACCTGGCGTGGCAGCGCCCTTCCGGCCGCCATCAGCCGCAGTGCCACCGCGATCGCCAGGTTTCCGCCCGCGCTGTCGCCGACCAGCGTGATGTCACCGATGTCGTGGCCGGAGGCGAGCAGCCCGTCGACGACGCTCAGTCCATCCTCGACGGCGGCGGGGTAGGGATGTTCCGGAGCCAGCCGGAAATCGGCGACGAACGCCTCGACGCCACACGCCTTCGCCAGATGCCCCGCCAGTTTGCGGTGGCTCGCCGACGAACCGAGCGCGAACCCGCCGCCGTGCAGGACGACAAGGACCCGCGAGGTGTTCGCGTCGTGCGGGCGCACCCTGATGCCGGGCACGCCGCCGATCTCGGTGTGCTGGTAGGTCACGGATTCGGGTTCGGCGGTGGCGCGCTGCCAGTCGTCGAACAGGATCCGCAGCAACCTGGTCGACATCTCCGGCTGCGCTGCCATCTCAACGGCCCACTGGGCGTAGATCTCGCCGAGGAGGTCGCGGGGTTCGGGTCGCGTCATACCGACGAGACTGACCCGGCCACCGCGCCGGTGGCGAGGGCCGTCGCAAAATGCGACACCGCGCTCTCACAGTGACACACTCGGCCGCCCCGCTCGTGCCCAACACTCGACGTATGCCTCGCCTCACAGGAAAAATCGCCGTCGTCACCGGATCCGGCCGCGGCATCGGCAGGGCCATCGCCACGGCGTTCGCCCGCGAAGGAGCCACCGTCATCGCCACCGGTCGCGGGGAATCCTGCGACTACTCGGCCGACGGACTCGAATACGAGCGGCTTGACGTGTCCAATCCGGACGACTGGGAACGCGTGATCGGTGGTGTCGCCGACCGGCACGGCCGGGTCGACGTACTGGCCAACAATGCCGGGATCATCACCTACGAACCGGTTCAGGAACTCACCGTCGAGGACTGGAACCAGGTGGTGGCGGTCAATCAGACCGGGACCTGGCTCGGCATGCGCGCGGTGATCCCGCACATGCTCGCGGGTGGCGGCGGCTCGATCATCAACGTCTCGTCGATCTGGGGCACCGCCGCCGTGGCCGGCGCGCACGCCTACCACGCCACCAAGGGCGCGGTGCGCACGATGTCGAAGAACGCGGCCATCACCCACGCCAAGGACGGAATCCGGGTCAACTCGCTGCATCCAGGATTCATCGCGACGCCGCTCACCGACTCACAGGACCCCGCGGTGAACGACTACGTCGTCGGCCAGACCCCGATGGGCCGCCCCGGACAGCCGGAGGAAATCGCCAACGGCGCCGTCTTTCTCGCCTCCGGCGAATCCACGTTCATGACCGGCGCGGAACTCGTCATCGACGGCGGGTATCTCGCGCAGTGAACGGCCCTCAGCTCACCAGCCGGTACGCCTTGATCTTCCGGTAGACGGTCGCCCTGGAAACGCCGAGGATCTGCGCGGCCTTCGCCCGGTTGCCGTTCGCTTCACGCAAGGCTTTCCTGATGGCTTCGAGTTCGACCTGTTCGATCATCGTCAGCGATCTCGCCGCCCTGATCGTCGGCGGCAGGTCCGCGGGCGACACCACACCGTCCCCGCCGCCGAGCTGCGCGATGACCGTGCGCAGTTCCTTCAGGTTCCCCGGCCAGCGATATGCCTTGAGCAGTTCGAGGCATTCCTGGTCGGGGAAGAAGCCGGGCGAGGCCGCGAAATGCCGCCACAGCGCGGGCAGGTCGCCGACGCGCTCGGCAAGCGCGGGAACCCACACGACCGGTGCCGCGTATTTCAGGCCGAACGCCTCGGCGTCTTCACGGGCATCGGCGGTGAGGGTGACGAGCACCGGCCTGCTGCGCTGCGTCTGCTCCAGCAGCGTGCGCATCCCGTCGAGCAGCGCGGGTTCGAGGGTCTGCGCTCCGCGCACCACGAGGTCGCCGGGAGCCTCCAGCCGCCTGCCGAGTTCGGCGAGCCATTCCCGCTTGCCGAGAACGTGGCGCTGGGCGGCGTCGAAGACCTGTCCGCGCGTCTGAGCGTCCTGCTGAACGGGACGGCCGAGCGCCAGTGACACCTTGCCGGCGCCGGAGCGCCCCGCCACGATCACCGGCGTCGCCGACGCGCGGGACCGCTCGATCTCCCTGTGGGTGGCGAGCCAGTCCGGATCCCGGCCGATCAACCTGCGTGGTGGCGCGATCACGGTATGTGTCCGCGCCGGGCTGTGCTGCTCCTCGACCACGGCGACCGCGTTGCCCGGCTCGACGACCGTCACGTGCACCATCGCTGGTCCCGTCGTCAATTCGACGACCTGACGGCCCGGCCCCTTCGCCTCGGCGCACAGTTCCTGGAGCCGGTCCAGGTCCTCCGGCACGAGCCGCCCCGACTGGGAATTCTGGATGAGCAGGCCCGCCGATCCGAACACGACCACCGGCTCGGTCCTGACCCTGCTGAGTTCGAGGAAGGTGTCGAAAGCCCTGCGCGCCGCCGGTTGCTGCATGTCCAGCACCTGCGCTTCGAGCCGCTGGGTCACGCTGTCGAGCAGTGGCCGCAGCAGGTCGGTCCTGGGAGTGACGTCACAGGACAGGGTCACCACGGCGAGCAGGCTGCCCGTCATCGGATGCCGGACGGGCGCGCCCGTGCACACGGCGTCACGGTAGAACTCCGCGAAGTGTTCGCCGCCCCTGATCTGGACGCTGCGCCCCGAGGCGGCGACAGTGCCGACCCCGTTGGTACCGACGCTGTCCTCGGACAGCACCGCCCCGCGTACCGTGCCGATCCGGTCGAGGTGCGCGGCGGCGGTGCGGTCGCCGCACCACCTGTGCAGGATCCGGCCGCGCGAGTCGGCCAGCAGCACGCCGAGCCCGGTACCCGCGACGCTGTCGGAGAACCTGGTCAGCGGTTCCCTGAACAGATCGAGCAGGTGCGCGTCCAGTAGTTCCTCGCTGACCTGCGGGACGTCGGTGATGTTCTCGGGGGCGCCGAGCGCCGTGCGTGACCGCCGCCACGACTCGGCCAGGTGCGCGGTCTGCCTGCCAAGCGGCCTTCCGTCGCTGGGCAGCACCATTTCCTTCGCCAGCTGGATTCGATCGATTTCGGCGTTGTCCGGCACAAGGAACTCCTCGTCACGTCGAACGCGCCGCCTCGCACCGGCGACCACGTTGTCGTACCCGCAAGATACCCCGGGACGCGGGCGGGGTCAGGCGCAAGAGCTGGGCCGTCTCAATATGAGACGGCCGCTCTTCCTCCTCCGCACGGGCGGCTTCTGGCCGCTCACCTCCCCCCTGTGGGAGAAGCTGGGCGCGGTCGCCGACGCCCTGTGCCTCGACGCGGCGGAATCACCGCCTCGCGGTGACACAGCGGCAGGAGAACCGGCGCCCGGTCTATCGCGATGACGGTGCGCCTGACTGCCCTTGGGTCGGCTCACCGGACGCGAGCCCCTGGATGCGCACGGGCCCCGGCCCTTGGGTGCTGAGGGCATCGTCGGGGTTGAGCAGGAGGCAGGCTCGCATGGACAGGCAACCACATCCGATACAACCGGTGAGCTCATGTTCGAGGGTTTCGAGCTGCCGTCGGCGTTCCTCCAGCTGACGTTTCCAGCTGCGGGACACTCGTTGCCAGTCCTGGTGGGTAGGCGCGTGATCGTCCGGCAGACCAGCGAAGATGTTCGCCACATCGGTGAGAGGGATGCCAAGGCGTTTGGCGACAAGGACGAGAGAGATCCGGCGCAACATGTGTCGTGGATACAGGCGCTGGTTCGCGGAGGTGCGTTCGCTGGAGATCAGTCCCTTTCGTTCGTAGAAATGCAGTGCGGACGCGGATACCCCGGTACGCGAGATCACCTCGCCGATGGCCAGCGGTTCGGAAGGGTCGATGTGACGGACAGGACCTGACGTGACGTCATTTCGCCGGGCCGGCATCGCGGTCACCTACCTCCCCGAGGGAGCGGTGAGGAGACGAGAAAAGCAGGACGGCGACGATCGCGGACAGCAGAAGGCAGGCGATGCCGATACCGGTCTGGGTGAGATGCCATGAGGCGGTAAACGCATCGATCTCGGCGTCGTAGCCAGGACCTCGCGCGGGGTCGAGGTCGCCCGCGGCGACGGCCGCCGCGTGGTTCGCGTCGCCGAGGCGTGCGGTGAGCACACCGATCAGGGCGGCGCTGAACGCCGCGATGACGAGGGCTTCGGCCGCGCCCCGGAGTGTGTTGAGAAAGCCTGCCGCCGTGCCGACCAGTCGCGCGGGGACGAGGCTCATGGCCTGGCCATCGGTGATGCCGAACGAGGCGCCCATGCCGACGCCGATCAGCAACAGCGGCAGGGCGACCACCGCCGTCGTGTTCTCAGCGCCGAGCGCGAGCAGGCCGAAGTTCCCCGCGACGACAAGAGCCAACGCGATCATGATCAGCAGTCGCGCGGAGACACCGCGGTTGACCAAGCTGACGGCAAGCACCGGGGCCAGTAACACTGGTGCCGTGAGCAGCAACATCGCCAGCCCGGCGGTCGCCGGAGTATGACCGGCCACCGCCTGAAGGTAGGTGGGAAGGAACACCAGCACACCGAGGAAGCCGAAAGACGTCGTCAGCGTCGCGAGGCACCAGCCCATGAACCCGCGCTCAGCGACCAGCTCAGGGGCCAGCACCGGAGCGGCGCTGCGGCGTTGGGTCACGGCGAAAGCGGCGAGTCCGACCCCGCCCCCCGCGAACGCACACAGGATCGCCGGGTGCGCCCAGCCGATCTCAGGGGCTTCCAGGAGGGCGAACATGAGCGCGCTCAGAGCGCCGACGAACAGCGCGCTTCCGATCCAGTCGGTCCGGGCTTCGCAGGCGCGAGACTCCACGAGACGCCGTGCTCCGATGGCGATGACGGCTCCGACAACCGCGAACACGACGAAGCTTCCCCTCCAGCCCGCGAGCGAGATCAATCCGCCGACCAGTGTGGGGCCCATGGCGATGCCGACGCCTGCCATGGTTCCCATGAACGCGAACGCTCGGTTGCGGGCGGCTCCGTCATAGTTCGACGCCAAGAGAGCGCCGCCCGCCGCCATGACTCCCGCGCCTCCGATACCGGAGACAATGCGCGCGACGTCGACGACCAGAATCGATGGTGCCAGCGCCGTGCCGACGAACCCCGCCGAGAACACGGCCGCCGCGATGATGAACATCCTCCTGCGGCCCGCGCGGTCAGCCGCCGCTCCGGCGACGAGCGTCATCGCCGCGAAAGCGAGGTTGTAACCGGCGACCACCCAGTTAAGTGCCGATCCCGACGCGTCGAGCTCGCGGCCCATGCTCGGCAACGCGAGCGCGGTACCCGAAATCGACATCGCCACCAAAGCGACACCGACCAATACGACGGGCAACGTCAGCCGGGAGCGCACCCGCGAAGACACGTCGCCGGGGCCAACCCGACCGGCAACAGTGGGCACCGAGGAATCCATGACTGTCCTTTCCGTCACCGACGCATTGCCCGCGACGGCTTTCACTCCATCACCTCAACCATGGTTGAGGTCAACTCCGAACGCGACACGCAAGACGGCCGGGCGTGGTAGGTGCAATGTGGACACATGACTCCGGTAGGCCGGCGGCGTGCCTGGCGCTCGGTAAGGGAATCTGCCTATCGATGTGAGGAGATACCGTGCACTTAAGCGACACCGTGCCGAGATCGGCCGCGAGACCATTGTCGAGACTTCCAGCAGGACGACTCCTTGGCCGGATAGCAGGCACTGACAACCACGCCGACTGCTACGCCAGCGGCGACAGGACGACGACGTCCACTGAGCCAGCTTCGGGGGCACGGCCAGAGGCGCCCCTAGAAAAGATGACGATGATCGCCGACGGGGAAAGCGTGCCCGCCGAACAAGCGGGCACCAGGATCGAGTGGGCCTAACGCGTCGGCATAAGAACCACATGACGCAACCACGGTTTGTGGGGTCTGCGGGGGTCGCTCCCGCAAAATTATCAACGGAACGACCTGGTCCGCGCGGTCGGCGGACACGCTGCATCAAGAACGAGTGGGCCGGGCGGGGCTCGAACCCGCGGCCAAGGGATTATGAGTCCCCTGCTCTAACCAACTGAGCTACCGGCCCCACTTCGGGGCACAGTCCGGCCACGCCCCGCGCCCGCGACTATAGCGGGTCGCCTTCCCCTGCCTCGACGATGGTGGCCAGCGCGTCGGGCCGCACCGGGATCCTGGTGACGTCCACGCCGGTGGCATCGCGGATCGCCGCCACCACGGCGGCGGGGCAGGACAGCAGCGACGGCTCCCCCACCCCGGTCAGACCGTACGGCGAGTCGTCCCGCGGAAGTTCCAAGATGTCCAGCTTGACGGCGGGCATGTCGAGCGTGGTGGGGATCAGGTAGTCGGTGAACGACGGGTTGCGGATCAGGCCGCCCTCGACCTGGATCTCCTCCATCAGCGCCAGGCCGAGGCCCTGAGCGATGCCGCCGTGCATCTGCCCCTCGACGGCGGGCGGGTTCATCGCCTTGCCCACGTCCTCGGCGCACGCGATCTCCACGACCCGCACCAGCCCGAGGTCGACGTCGACGTCCACCACCGCCCTGTGCGCCGCGAACGCGAACGCCACGTGCCCATCGCCCTGCCCGGTCTCCGGATCGATCGGGAACGTCTCCCTGTGCCGGTACACGCGCGTCTCGTCGATCACCACCTCCCCCAGCACGTCGGCGAGCCGCCACGCCCTGCCGGTCGCTGCCGAGACGACGTGTCCCTCTTCGAGCCGCAGGGCGGCCGCCGGTTCGCCGCACGCGGGGGCGACGGCCGCCAACGCGGCTTCCCTGACCGCGTCGCAGGCCGCCTTGACCGCCCCGCCCGACACCCACGTCTGTCTCGACGCCGACGACGTGCCCGCGTCGCCGACCGCCGTGTCGGCCGGCACCACGGTCACCTCTCCGACCCCCAGCTCGGTCCGCGCGATCTGCGCCTGCACCGTCACCAGACCCTGCCCGACTTCCGCGGCGGCCGTGTGCACCCACACCGCCGCCTTGCCATCCGCCACCGCGAGCCGGACCCTCGCCGTCCCATAGTCGTCGTAGCCGAGCGACTTGCAGATGTTCTTCACCGACACCCCATAGCCCACGCCCCTGCGCACGCCCTCGCCGTCGGTCGTGTTGCCCGTGCCGCCAGGGCGCAGCACATCCGAATTCTCCGCTTCCGGCAACGGCATGTCCCTGACCCTTGTCAGCAACTCGGCCACCGGCGCGGGACCGTGAATCCGCTGCCCTGTCGCCATCGCGCTGCCGGTATGCACGGCATTGCGCAACCGCAGCTCCACCGGATCCAGATTCAGCGCGGCCGCCAGTTTGTCCATTTGCGACTCGTAGCCGAAACATGCCTGCACGGCACCGAAACCCCGCATGGCGCCGCATGGCGGGTTGTTGGTGTAGACGGAGTAACTGTCGACGTGCACGGTCGGCACCTCGTAGGGTCCCGCCGCGAAACAGCCCGCGTTTCCGGTCACCGCGTGCGAGGTCGACGCGTAGGCGCCCCCGTCGAGCAGGATGCGCGCCTTGACATAGACGAGCTTTCCGTCCTTCGTCGCGCCGTGCTCGTACTCCAGCCA
The DNA here is from genome assembly GCF_002240355.1 of Prauserella marina. Taxonomy (GTDB): domain Bacteria; phylum Actinomycetota; class Actinomycetes; order Mycobacteriales; family Pseudonocardiaceae; genus Prauserella_A; species Prauserella_A marina. Next base: position 2,141,164 of record NZ_CP016353.1, on the reverse strand, counting down.
CGCCGGATGGCGGTGCACGTGCCCGACAAAGGATTCCTCTCTGTCGTAGACCATTTTGACCGGCCTGCCGAGCCGCAGCGCGAGCAGGCACGCGTGGGCCTGCACGCTGAGGTCTTCCCTGCCTCCGAACGCCCCGCCGACACCGGACAACGTCAGCCGCACCTTGTCCTCCGGCAGCGCGAGCACGTCACACAGTTGATCGCGGTCGATGTGCAGCCATTGGGTCGAGCAGAACAGGTCGACGCCACCGTCGCCGCCCGGCACGGCAAGACACGACTCCGGACCGAGAAAAGCCTGGTCCTGCATCCCGACCTCGTAGGTCCCGGTGACGACGACGTCCGCCTCCGGAACACCGGAACCCTTGCGGATCCTGCGATGCGCGACGATGTTGCCGCCCTCGTGCAATACGGGACCGGCTCCCCGCAGCGCCGCCTCCGGATCGGTGAGCGGTTCCAGCACCTCGTACTCGACGACGATCGCCTTCGCGGCCTTGCTCGCGGTGCCGGGGTCGTCGGCCGCGACGACGGCGACCGGCTCCCCCGCATACCGCACGAGGTCGGCCGCCAGCACCGGCTGATCGCGCCGTTCCAGCCCGAACCTGTTGGTACCGGGGATGTCGTGGTGCGTCAGTACCCCGCGGACGCCCTTCATCGCCGTCGCGGCGCTGGCGTCGACTCCGAGCACGCGGGCGTGCGGATGCGGGCTGCGTATCGTGGCGCCCCACAGCATTCCCGGCGCGTCGAGGTCGGATGAGAACGCGAATTCGCCGCGTACCTTGGGTGTTCCGTCGGCACGCCGCACGGGCGCGCCGACGGTGTCGCGAACCGGATTGTCCACAGTGGTCATGTCGCCTCCGTCTTTCCGGCCGCGATCCGGACCGCGTCGAAGATCTTCTCGTAGCCGGTGCAGCGGCACAGGTTGCCCGCGAGCGCTTCTCTTAGCTCGGCGTCCGTCGGATCGGGGGTCTTGGCGAGCAGCGCGTGCGCGGCCACGACGAGACCGGGAGTGCAGAACCCGCACTGTACGGCGCCGGCACTGACGAAGGCTTCCTGTACCGGATGCGCTTCGGCACCGTCGGCGAGCCCTTCCACGGTGACGATGTCACTGCCGTCGATCTGCCCCGCCGCGACCAGGCAGGAACACACGGCCTCACCGTCGACGTACACCGTGCACGACCCGCATTCCCCTTGTTCGCATGCGTTCTTGGTTCCGGGAAGCCGGAGCCGTTCCCTCAGCAAACGCAGCAGGCTCTCCGACCCCGGAACGTCGTCCAGTGCACACCACTCGCCATTGACCGTGCAGCAGAGCTTCATGCCACCCTCCTCAGGTGCTCGTCCCACATCCGGCGAAGCGCCCGGTCCGCGAGCACCTCGATCGCCCGCTTCCGGTATCGCGCACCCGACCTGACATCGTCGATGGGCGAGCAGGCATCGGCGACGAGCGCGCCGAACTCAGCCGCCGTCCCCCTCGGCAGGGCGGCTTCGCCGTCCCAGTCCAGTGCCGCCGCCGCGAACTCCTCGGCCGCCCTGGCGCGCACCGGAGTCGGCGCAACCGCGCCACAGCCGACCGCGACCGTCCGGTTCGCGGGGTCCATTGTGGTCGCTATGGACGCCACGGCGATCACCATCGCGTTACGCGGCCCGACCTTCGCGAAGTGCTGTGGTCCCCTGCGGCGGGCGATCCTCACGCCCGCGATCAGCTCGTCCCGCTGGAGCACCGACCGCCCTGGAGCGACACAGAATTCAGTAGCGGAGACGGTCCGCGCACCCCGGGAGGACACGAGCTCGACAGTGGCGTCAGCGGCCAGCAGCGGGGGCAGCGCGTCGCCGGCCGGCGAGGCCGTGCCGAGGTTTCCGGCCAGAGTCGCCCTGTTGCGGATCTGCACCGAACCCACCGTCCGCGAAGCCGACGCCAGCGCCGGAAGCGCGTCGCCCAGTTCGGCGACGATCCTGCTGTAGGTGAGGCCAGCTCCGATGTGGACGTCGTCACCGGAGGCGTGCCATTCGGCCAGTTCGCCGATTCCCGTGAGATCGAGCATGACCGAGGGGTCCGCTCGGCCGAAGTTGACCTCCACCATGACATCGGTCCCGCCCGCGATCACCAGGGCATCGGGATACTCCGTCTTGAGCGCGCATGCCTCGGCCACCGTTCCGGGCTTGAGAAACCGCATGCCGGTCACCTCTTCGCCGCGACGGTCGCGGTGACCTGGCCGGGCGTGTCGGCTCGTTCGTGAAGGAACAGAGCGGCCACAAAAGACAGCACACCGGCCGCGCTCATGTAGAGGGCGATGGAAAGCCAGCTTCCCGTCTGATCGAGCAGGAACGTCGCGATGATCGGCGCGAGGCCACTGCCGAGCACCGTGCCCAGCGTGTAACCGATGGACATGCCGGTGTAGCGGACGCCGGTCGGGAAAATGTGCGTGAAGAACGTCGGCATGACCCCGTAGTTGGCGGCGTAGGGGACGAACAACACGAGGAAGCCGATCAGCATGAGCGCCGTGTCGCCGGAGTTGAGCATCGGGAACCACAGGTAGGGCAGCACCAGCATGCCGACGATCCCGGCGAGGAAAATCGGTTTCCGTCCTATTCGGTCGGACAGCCAGCCGAAGAACGGGATGCCGATGATGGTGAGCACGTTGACCGCGATGACGAGCCCCAGCAGCAGGCTGCGGTCGATGTCGAGTTGCTTCGTACCGTAGGTCAGCGAGAACACCGTGCCGATGTAGAAGGTGACCCCGGCCGACAGGTAGGCGAGGCACATCAGTGCCACCAGCGACAGATGGTTGCGCAGGACATCCAGCACGGGAACCTTGCGCACCTTGTCGGCTTTCTTGACCTTCTCGAACTCCGGGCTCTCGCCCAGCTTGAGCCGGATGAAGAGGCCGATTCCGACGAGGACCGCGCTCAGCAGGAACGGAATCCGCCAGCCCCAGGCGTCGAAGGCGGCCTCGGGAAGCTGGCTGACGATCAGGAAGACCAGGTTGGCCAGCAGCAGCCCCCACCCGGCCCCGGTGTTGACGACGGCGCCGAAGAACCCGCGCTTTCGCCCTTCCGCGTGCTCGACACTCATGAGCACCGCGCCGCTGTACTCACCGCCGAGCGAGAACCCCTGCACGAGCCGGACGAGCACGAGCAGAATCGGCGCCGCGACGCCGATCTGGTCGTAGGTAGGCAGAATTCCGATGACGAACGTGGCCCCGCCCATCAGGGTCAGAGTCAGCACGAGCATCGACTTGCGGCCTATCCGGTCGCCGAAGTGTCCGAAGACGACACCGCCGATCGGCCGCGCCACGAAAGCGATCGCGAACGTCGACAGCGCGAGCAGCGTGCCGACCAGCGGATCGAAATCGGGGAAGAACAGGCGATCGAACACGAGCGAGGCCGCCGTGCCGTAGATGAAGAACTCGTACCACTCGACGGTGCTGCCCACGAGGCTGGACAGCAGGACCTTGCGGGCCTGTCCGGGCCGAGCGGAATCGGTCTGTGCACTCATCGCCACCTCCTGGTGGACTCTGCTACTCCGGCGTCGGTGCGCCGAAGAAGTTCGTGATCGTGCCGCGCAGGATCCGTTCCTGTGCTCGCACGTGGGCGATCCGGACGTAGTCGTCGCCGAGAATGTCGCCTTCCTCGGGAACACCGAACATGACGGTCGGCACACCGAGACTGAGCGGTCCGCCCGCGTCGAAGCTGCCGCCGTAGAAGGTGTGCTCGGCGGGTGTGCCCAGTTCTCGCTGAATCGCCGTGTCGAGCGGAGCCAGCAGATCCGCGCTTCCGGAGGGGAATCTCGCAGGCAGCATCGTGACTCCGTGTTCGACGGTGATGTCGCAACCGAAATCACCCAGCGCGGCCACCGTTTCTCCGAGTTGCGCCGCGGCCGCCTCCGGCCGCGTTCCCGGCAGCAGCCGCCGATCGAAGGTCAGCCGGGCCGAGGAGGGAAGCGTGTGCGGCGCGAGTGGCTCGAACACGACCTGGTACGGGATGATCCGTTCGGCACCGAGTTCGGGGTCCACTGTGGTCCGGACTCGTTCGTTGAGCCGCTCGACCGCGCTGAGCACAGCGGTCGCGGCGGCGAAGACTCCGCCTCCTGGGGGCGGAGTGGACGAATGGCTCGCGGTTCCCGTGATGTGCACGCGGAGATCGGCCCTGCCCCGGTTTCCGACACTCACCCCGAAACCGGTGGGAAACAACTGGATCAGCAGGTCGGGCCGCACCGGCAGCGCGGAGAGCATCCCGAGGGAACAGTCGTGGCTGCTTCGCCCCTCGTTGTTGACGCACAACAGCAACGTGCCGTTCGGCGATTCAGGGCTTGCTGCCAGCCAGCGCGCGATGCTGAGCAGTGATGCCTGGTGCACTTTGTTCTGGGTCACGCCCTGACCGAAGACACAGGGCTCGTCGATGCCGTTGCCGACCGGGGTCGCGACGCGGCCCGACCACGGATCGGCCATCAGATTGTGGTGCTGCGTCGGGGTGTAGGCCACGAGCGCGAGGCAGGGGCCTTCGCCGGTGCCGAACCGCACGGCGAACTGATTGCGCGGAAGGTCGATGATGTCGAGCGCGCCGGCTTCGGTGAATCTGGGGCGCAGCCGGTTCTGCACGTAGTCGACGAGCATCGGGTCGTCTGGTTCGATGAGTGTCTCGGCGCCGAGCGGGACGGCCGACGGGATCCTCGCGAGGTCCACAAGGGAGTTCAGCAGCGGGTCGGTCACGACATGCCCCCCACGGTGCCGGTGGTGAACCGAGGGATGATCTCGTCGCCGAAGGTCTCGATCACTTCCAGCGGTAGCGTGTAGTTTCCGACGTGACGCAGATAGAAGCCGGTGGCACCGAGATCGATGGCCGCCCTGATGCGGTCGAGGATCTCCTCGACGGTGCCGAAAAGGCAGAACGCCCGCGAGAACCGCACCGCCATGTCGTCGGTGACATAGCGGGATGCCTTCTCGACGGCGAGATCCCAGTCCTCCGCGTGCACCATGTCCGGGTAGACCTCGGGAATCGCGGGCGGCGGTTCCAGGTCGATCCCGGCGATCCGCAGATAGTCCTGCGCGCCGATACTCGCCAGGTGCAGGCAGATTGGTTTGAGGATCGCGGCGTCACGTTCGATGTCGTCGGTGATCTTGCAGAAGGCGCCGACCGTGAAGTCCAGTTCGGACATGGCCCGGCCTGCCTTCGCGGCTCCGTCCTCGACCGATTTCCAGGTCCCCGCAACGGTTTCGGGTGAGATCCCGGCGAGGGTGAGCACCCCGTCGGCGACCTCGCCTGCCATACCGAGCGATCGCGGGCCGCTCGCCGCGATGTGGATGGCGACCTCACCCGCCGCGTCCCGCAGACTTGCCCGCCGGTTTCCGAAATCGCGCTGCTCACCCGCGAGCAGGGTGCGCGTGGTGGAGATGGCTTCCCGCATCTCGGCGAGCCTGCTGGGGCGCATGCCGAGTGGTTTGACCGAACTGTCCCCCGTCCCGACACCGAGCAGCACCCTGCCGGGAGCCAGTTCGTTCAGCGTGTTGGCCGCGGAGGCGACGACACTGGGATGCCTGGTCACGAAGTTCGTGACAGCCGAGGCGAGCCGGATGTGCTCGGTCCGGTCGGCGGCAAGCGCCATCGTGGCGAACACGTCCCGCCACAACAACTGGGAGTCGGCGATCCAGGCGGTGTCGAATCCCTTGCGTTCGCTCAGCGCCACGGCCTCGGCGACCTCGCGTGCCGAAGTGCACGGCGGAAACCGCACTCCGAAGGAGACAGGCTGGTGGCGCGTGGTGGTGGAAGGCATGCGGCATCGGCTCCTGAGACGTACGAATGCTCGGCAGTGCTCGGGTTTTCTGGCCGGAAGTCCTCACCGGCGAGGGGCTCATGAGGCCCGGACGGGCGCCTCGTCCGGATGCTCGTGCGGCTACGATGGTCGTGTTCCGGTAGCACGGTGAGCGAAAGGTTAGCCACTTGTCTGACATGAGTCAACTGACAGGATGGGACGAGGTCGGCACTGGCAGCGGGCTGGCGGGCTCGCTCTCCCGGCGCCCCCTCCCCGACGTCATCGCCGAGCGCATCACGGCGACGATCGCCAACGGTTCACTCAAGCCTGGGCAACGGCTGCCCTCCGAGCCGGAACTGGCCCGGCAGCTCCAGGTGGGGCGCACTTCGCTGCGCGAAGCCCTCCGGCAACTCTCGACCCTCGGCGTCATCGAGGTCATCCGGGGCAAGGGCACGTTCGTACGCGAACCACCCGCCGACGACCCGACCACGCAGTACGTCCGGTGGAGCGTCGCCAAGGGGTTCGCGCTGACGGAACTGCTCGAAGTCAGGATCGGACTTGAGACGACGGCAGCGGGACTGGCCTGCGTGCGCGCCACCGACGAGGAGCTGGCGGAGCTCCAGGCCCTGCGCAGAGCGCACGACATCGCCGCGACCGACCAGGTCGGCCAGCTCGTCAAGACCGACGAGGACCTGCACGACGCCATCATCCAGGCGGCCCACAACACCGTACTGACCAGCATGTATCAACCCCTGGTCCCGGAAATGTCCGAGTTCCGGCATCGCACGCTGAGCCTGCCCAAAGCGAAGCAGCGATCCGACGACCACGGCTACATCGTCGACGCGATCAGCCGCCGCGACCCCGTCGCCGCACGACAGGCCGTCGCGGGGCATTTGTGGATCTTCTACCAGGAGGTCAGAGCGGTCGCGCAGCCGACGGGCGCCCTCATGCCCGACAGCGTCGACACCTTCATCTGACCGGTCCGGTTTCCCTCCCGGGTTGACATGGCCTTCGAACGGAGTTTAGATAACCAACAGGTTATATAACCGATTGGTTTTACAGATGGCGACCGACCCACTGAGCATCACCTTCGCGGCACTGGCCGATCCGACCCGCCGGACGATCCTCGCCCGGCTCATGGAAGGGCCCGCGACCGTGAAGGAACTGTCGGAACCGTTCGAGATGACCGGGCCCGCGATCTCCAAACATCTGCGGGTACTCGAAAGGGCCGGCCTCATCACGCGAGGGCGCGAAGCCCAATGGCGGCCGTGTCTACTGGACGCGGGACCGCTGAGGGAGGTCACCGAATGGGCGGAGCCCTACCGCAGGTTCTGGGACGCCTCCTACGCACGGCTCGACAATTATCTGCGCGATTTACAGGCAAAGGACGAGAATCATGGCGAATGATCTCGGCACCACCCACTACACGACACCGTCGGACACCGAAGTCGTCATGGCCAGAACGGTGGGCGCTCCGCGCCCGCTGGTCTGGGACGTCTGGACCAATCCGGAACACGTACCGCACTGGCTGACCGGGCCGGACGGCTGGCTCATGCCGGTCTGCGAGATCGATCTGCGTCCCGGCGGTTCGTGGCGCTATGTCTGGCACAACCCCGAAACCGGCGGAGAACTCGAAGTGCACGGCGCCTACCGGGAGGTGTCCCCGCCGGAACGATTCGTGACCACCGAATCGTGGGGTCCTGAATGGCCGGAGACCGTCAACGTCTACGAGTTCGCCGAACAACACGGCACGACCGCGATCACGATCACCGCGCACTACCCGACGAAGGCGGCGAGGGACGCCGCCATCGCGACCGGCATGGCCGACGGAATGGCCATGTCCTACAACCGCCTCGCCGACTACCTGAAGGAGCTGCGATGACCACGAATGGCTTACTGGAGAACAAAACGGCGCTCGTCTATGGTGGAGCGGGCTCGATCGGCAGCGCCATGGCGCGCGCGTTCGCGGAGGAAGGCGCCCACGTCTTCCTCGCCGGGAGGACACTGTCCACTCTGGACGTCGTCGCCGACGACATTCGCGCCAAGGGCGGCGAGGCGACCAGTGCCGTCGTCGACGCGCTCGACGAGCAGTCGGTGCGGTCCTTCGTGGACGGTGTGGCCGACCAACAGGGGCGCGTGGACATCTCGGTGAACGTCATCGACATCGGCGACGTGCAGCGGCCGATCGACGATCTGAGCGCCGAGGAATTCCTGCAACCGATCGTCACCGCGACGCGGACACAGTTCCTGACCGCGAGCGCGGCGGTCAAGCACATGCGCAGGCAGGGATCGGGCGTCATCATCATGTTCGGCGGCTCGGGCGGCAATCCCATGACCGGTATCGGAGGACTCACGGTCGCACTCGACGCCGTCGAGGGATTCCGGCGACAGTTCTCGGTCGAGTTCGGCGGCGCCGGGATCCGGGTCGTCACGCTCAAAACCGGTGGTATCGCCGAATCGCTGCCCGCCGACTTCCCCGGAAGAGACGAACTCGAACAGAGCCTGGAGGACATGACGATGCTCCGGCGCACCGCGACGTTCGCCGACGTCGGCAATACCGCGGCGTTCGTCGCCTCCGACAAGGCGGCCACCATGACGGCGGCGACGGTCAACATCTCCTGCGGAGCACTCGTCGACTGACGCCTGCCGACGGCCCGAGTGCGGAACTCGACGGCCTGGGCGGGCGACTCGCGCGAGGCGGCAAGGGGGCGTGGCGGTTCAGCGTGGCTTCGTTGGCGGGCTGGAGCACCCACCGGTGGGCGGGAAGGGAACGACGACGACGGTGATGTTGTCGTTGCCACCGAGTTCGATGGCCAGCCTCGTCAGCTCGACGGCCGCGGTCATCGGCGCGGTACCCGCCGTGCGCTCTTCCGCTCCGCGCTCGAAGGACGAAACGGCCGTGTTCACGAGGTCGTGCAGTGTTCCCGCTTCCGGAACGTAGTTCCACAGCCCATCGCTGCACAACAGCAGGTAGCCGGGTTCAGCCGGGGTGATGGTGGCCAGTCTCGGCGCGGCCGTCGCCGCGTCGGCGCCGATCCAGCGGGACAGCGCGTGCGCCTGCGAGACCGAGTACGCCTCCACCTCACTCATGCCCTCCGCCATCAACTCGGCCGCGACGGTGTCGTCGGCGGTGAGCGGACTGGAGGGCTTGCCGAGCCAGTAGGCCCTGCTGTCCCCGACCCAGCCGACGGTCGCGGTGCCGTCGGCAACGACGACGGAAACGTAGGTACAGGACGGCGCGATGCCCGGCGCGTCAGGTCTCGCGAGCGCGGCGACGGCCTCACTCGCCGCGCTCACGCCTGCCGAGGTCGCCGCCTCGTCGCCGATGCCGTCGAGGACACCTTCGACGAGGGCGGTCAGCGCGGCGTCGGCGGCGGCCTGTGACGCGCTGTCGGCTCGTTCCGACGTGGCCACCCCGTCGCAGACGACGGCGACGACGGCTTCCTGGCGATCAGGGGTGTTCACGACGGCGAAGGCCATCGAGTCCTCGTTGCGGCTCCTGCGCGTTCCCCTGTCGCTGACGCCCGCGACGAAGCCGAGGTCGTATTCCATGCGGTCTCTTCCCGAAGGCTGCGCCCTTCCGCAGTCGGCGCAGAATCCGTCCGGATCGAGCTGGGCACTGCCGCAGGCGACGCAATCGGTGGAGCTGACCCGCCCTTCCGGCCCGCCGAGCGGGGTACGGCACACGAGCAGGCTGCCGCCGCAGTCCTGGCAGAACCGGTCGGCGGCGCCCACCGGTTCCGCGCAATGCGGGCAGGCCACGACCTGCTGGATGCTGCCTGCTGCTTCGTCGGTCATCTGGAGCCACGTCCTCGGCCTGATCTGGTCGGCGCTGTCGACGAGCGCGATGCGGTCGAGCGTGCCGCGCGGTCCGGCGGCCGGTTCACGCCGAGGCCCGCCACGCCGACAACGACCTTGCTGGTGGTACTCACCGGCACCCGTCCCCTGCTTGCTGGACAGTCACAAAGCACGCCACCTTCCCTGACCGCACCTGCCGGGCGAAGGCAACACTAGCCGCTCGGCCCCGGCACCGAACCTCGGTTTCCGATTAATTCTCGTCAGCGCGCATCCCAGCGACCTCGGCGACCGATACGTGATCGAGATACAACCGTCTCACCGCAGTTACCCCCACGTGTCCTTTGTGGACTAAAGGTGCTCTCCGGTCCGGTGGCCCAGGTCGTGTCCGCCGCGCACGGCAAAGGATCATCAGAGACGACCTAGAGTGGTCCGGTCCGCTGATCGACACCGACTTCCCGGGGGCATCATGCCGCAGAACCACGGCGTACTCAGGACGACCGCCGACTTCGCGGGCCGCTGGTTCGCCCTGCTCGTCCTCGTCGCCGGCGCGGCCGCCCTGTTCGTCCCCGAGCAGGCCGCGGTCGTGACCGACTACGTTCCGCTGCTGCTCGGCATCATCATGTTCGGCATGGGGCTGACCCTGCGGGCCGCCGACTTCGCGCTCGTTCTGCGCCGGCCGCACCTCGTGCTGCTCGGGCTCACGGCGCAGTTCCTGATCATGCCGCTGACCGCGTGGGGAATCAGTTCGCTGCTCGGGCTGTCCGGAGCGCTGCTGATCGGCATGGTGCTGGTCGGCTCCGCCCCCGGCGGAACGGCCTCCAACGTCATCGTCTACCTCGGCAGGGGCGACGTGGCCCTCTCGGTGACGCTGACCTCGATCGCGACCCTGCTCGCGCCCGTGCTGACCCCGCTGCTCGTGTTGTGGCTCGCCGGTTCCGGACTTCCCGTCGGGTTCGGCGACCTGTTCTTCTCAATCGTTCAGGTCGTGCTGATCCCCGTCGTGGCGGGTCTGCTCGTCCGCGCCGTCGCGAGCCGGTTCGTGGAACGCGTCCTGCCCTACCTTCCGCTGGTCTCGGTGGTCGGCATCATGGCGGTGGTGTTCGGGGTCATCGGCTCCAACGCCGACGCGGTCACCACGAGCGGCGCCGTGCTGGTGCTCGCCGTCATCCTGCACAACGGAGCCGGTCTGCTGCTCGGCTACGCGGCGGCAGCGGCCTTCCGCGTCGACGTGCGCGCGAGGCGAGCCATCAGCATCGAGGTCGGCATGCAGAACTCCGGCCTCGCCGCGAGTCTCGCCACCGCGCACTTCGCGCCGCTGGCCGCGCTGCCCGCGGCGTTGTTCTCGGTGTGGCACAACGTGTCCGGCGCGCTGCTGGCGACGTACTGGGCACGCACGACACCACGGAACGACGAACTGGCCGACCGGTGAGGCCCCGCGAGAACGCCACCCTCGCCGGCGTCGGCGTTACGGGCGGTGTCATGGGCGCGCTGCTCGGCGGAGGCACCGGTTCGGTCACCGTGCCCGCGCTGGACCGGCTGACCTCACTGGGCAGGGTCACCATCCACGGCACGTCGACCATCGCCAACATCTCGGTCGCCGCCGTCGGCGCGACCGTCTATGCCGCGCGAGGCGGCGCTGTCGATCTCGGGACGGGGATCCCGTTGATGGCGGGCGGAATCGCGGGCGCGGTGTTCGGGGCGAAGCTCGTGCTGCACATTCCCGAACGCGCGCTGCGGGTGCTCTTCGCCGCCGTACTGCTCGCCTCGGGCGGCAAGCTGCTGCTCGACGCTCTCGGCGTCGGGCTCGCCTCCGGCTCCGCCGTCCTTCCCGACGGGCTTCGTGACAACCCCGCCGTCGTCATCCCGTTCACGGTCGCGCTGGGGATGCTCGTCGGGGCCTGGTCGTCGGCGATGGGTCTCGGCGGCGGCATGCTCACCGTTCCCGCACTGGTCCTGCTCTTCGGCGTCGACCTGCACACCGCCGTCGGAACCTCGCTCGTGGTGATGCTGCCCAATTCCATTGCTGGTGCGCTGGCGCACCTGCGGCAGCGCACCGCCTCCGTGCCGGTGGGGCTACGGGTCGGCGGTGGCGCGGCCATCGGTGCCGTCGGGGGCGCGTTCCTCTCACTGGCCCTCGACGAGCGCGTTCTCGGGCTATTGCTGGGAACCTACTTGTTGCTCATGTCCGGACGGGAACTTCTTCGGCTGCGTCGTCGCTAGCCGAGCCACCGTGGCTCGTTTCCGTCGCGAGTGGACGTTCCTTGATGAACAGGCAGATCACCAGCGAGGCGAGGAAAAGCGGGGCTAGGTAGAGAAAAGTCGGGGTCAGCGAGTCGGCGTAGGAATCGACGAAGAAGTTCCGCAGCCCCTCGGGGAGACTGTGCACGAACTGCGGGGTGATCGCGTTCGGATCGACCTGCCCCAGTTCACCCGCACCCGTCCGCAGCTCTTCCGGCATGTCCCCCAGCCGCTCGGTCAGCCTCGCGACGAAGATCGACCCGAACACGGCGGTGCCGATCGAGGCACCGATCTCGCGGAAGAAGTTGTTGGTCGAGGTCGCGGTACCGACGTCCTTCGAAGGGACGGCGTTCTGCACGACCAGCACGAAGACCTGCATCATCGAGCCGATGCCCGCGCCGAGTACGAACATGTACAGACCCGACTGCCACACCGGGGTCTCGGCGGTCATGGTGGCGAGCAACAACATTCCGGCGAAGGCGATCGCGCTGCCCGCGATCGGATAGATCTTGTACTTGCCGGTCTTGGTGATGAGCTGGCCGGACACGATCGTCGTGATCAGCAGGCCGCCCATCATCGGCAGCATCAGCAGTCCGGAGTTCGTGGCGTTCTCGCCGCTGACCATTTGCAGGAACGTCGGAAGGAACGCGGCGGCGCCGAGCATCGCGAAACCCACGATGACACTGGCCACCGTGGACAGCGCGAAGACGGAGTCCTTGAACAGTCGCAGCGGGACGATGGGCTCGGCGACCTTGTTCTCGACGTAGACGAACAGCACTGTCGAGACCACGAAAGCGACGCTGAGCCACAGGATCACCGGCGAGGTCCACGCGTAGTCCTTGCCGCCCCAGCTCGTCACGAGAATGAGACAGGTCACCGCGATGGCCATGAACGCGGAGCCGACGTAGTCGATCTTCGGTTTGCCCACATCGGACTTCGGCAGTTTCAGGGTCACGATGGCGACGATGAGCGCGATGGCGCCGAGCGGAAGGTTGACCCAGAAGCACCAGCGCCAGTCGAGGTGATCGGTGAAGAAACCACCGAGCAGCGGGCCGCCGACCGAGGAAAGACCGAACACCGCCCCGAAAAGACCCATGTACTTGCCACGCTCGCGGGCGGGTACGACGTCGGCGATGATCGCCTGCGCCAGAATCATCAGCCCGCCGCCGCCGAGCCCCTGCACGCCTCTCGCGAAGATCAGCATCGTCATGCTTCCCGCCAGCGCGCACAGCAGCGAGCCGACGAGGAAGATGGCGATGGCCGATACGAACAGGTTCTTACGGCCGATGAGATCGCCGAGCTTGCCGTACAACGGCATCGCGACCGTCACGGCGAGCAGGTAGGCGGTGATCATCCACGCCTGATGCTCGATTCCTTGCAGTTCACCGACGATCGTCGGCATCGCCGTCGACACGATCGTCTGGTCGAGCGAAGCCATGAACATCGCCAGCATGAGCGAGGTGAAGATGGCGCCGATCTGTCTCTTCGTGAAGGCAGGACCGGCTGAAACGGCTGTGGACAACGATCTCTCCGTCGATGAGTGAGGCCGCGCGGGAGCGCGGCGGATCCGGTGAGGCTCAGCGTTGAGCGTGGGCGGCGCGCTGTACCGCCGCCTCGGTGAGACGGCCCGCGTTCTCGACCGCCGTGCGCAGGTATTCGTGGAAGGGATGCTCGCCCTCGGCGAGGATCCACCGCTGGAACGCGACCCGCATCAGCGCGGTGACCATGGCGGCGGCGACCTCGGCCTGTGGCCACGGCGATTCGGCACCGCAGCGATGCTGGAGCTGCCGAGCCAGCTCGCATTCAGCCTTCTCGAACGCCCGCAGCTGCTGCGGGATGAGCTCCGGGTAGCGCTCCATGAGCTGGTGGTGCGCGGTGACGTCGGCGAGTTCGACCGGCTTCTCCTCGCCGTTGTCGAGCAACACCCCGAGCACGGCGCCCGCGAGGTCGGCGGGTTCGATACGGGCTGGCAGCGCCGCGAGCACCGAGTCGATCCCATCGCCGACGTCGATGATGAGCGAGGCTTCCTTGGTGGGAAAATGGTTGAAGAACGTTCGCTGCGCGTAGCCCGCCCTCACGCAGATCTCGTCGACGGTGACGTGTTCGAGCCCGTTGGCCAGCACCAGGTGCAGGGCCGCGCGACGCAGATCGTCGCGGGTCTGGTGCTTCTTGCGCTCACGAAGGCCGGGCGAGTTGGCTGTTCCCACGTCCGCAATGATTGCAGAAACTGCAAGCTTGCACAAACTGCCTCGAAAAGCCGTGGGGCCGGTGCACCGCACCGGCCCCACGACAGTGATCCGCGATCAGCTCAACGCGGCCTCGATGGCCGCAACGACCTCGGCTGATTCGGGCTCGGTCGTCGGCCGGAAGCGCGCGAGCACGGCGCCGTCACCGCCGACGAGGAACTTCTCGAAGTTCCACCGCACGTCGCCTGCCTCGCCGTCGGCGTCGGGATGCCCGGTCAGCTCCGCGAACACCGGGTGCCGCCCCTCGCCGTTGACGTCGACCTTCTCGAAAACGGGAAAACTGACCCCGTAGGTCGCCGAGCAGAACTCCGCGATCTCTTCCGCCGAGCCCGGTTCCTGCCCCGCGAACTGGTTGCACGGGAATCCGGCCACCGAGAAACCCCGGTCAGCGAAACGCCGCTGCAACCGCTCCAGGCCCTCGTACTGCGGGGTCAGCCCGCACTTCGACGCGACGTTGACGACAAGCAGCACCCGCTTGCCGAGCCCGCCAAGCGTGGCCGGCTCACCGGACAGCGTGCGCAGTTCGATCTCGCCAATGGTCATTCGCGTGCCTGCCTTTCCTCTACGGTGCGGAGAGAATCCACAGTGGACGTTCCGCGGCGGTCCCGGCGGCTTCCCATTCCCGCGAGCATACTCAGGCCGCCCGGACGCTCCCACGAAAGCTGACGCGCCCACGGTGGTGGCAACGACACGAGCGGGCCCTCAGCACCCGTTATCGTGTCCCGCCCGGATTTCACCTGACCACGGAAAACACCCGAGGTGAGTCGGATTCAACTGCTACTCGTCGTCGTCTGCGCGATCACGGTCACCGCGATCGCCAACCGCCGTGGACTGCAACCGTCGCTGGTGGTCGTCGTGCTCGCCTCGGCGATCTCGTTCATTCCCGACCTGCCCCGGTTCGCGTTGCCCGCCGACCTGATCCTCGGTGTCGTGCTGCCGCCGCTGCTGTACTCGGCCGCGCTGAATCTCTCCGTGGTGAGCTTCGCGAGAAACCTCAAACCCATTCTCACCCTCGGGGTCGGTCTCGTCGTGGTGTCGACGCTGGCGACAGGGCTCGTCGCGTGGTGGGTGGTTCCTGGGCTCGCGCTGGCTCCGGCGCTGGTGCTCGGCGCCGTGGTCGCCCCGCCGGACGCCGTGGCCGCGCTGGCCGTCGGCCGCAGGCTCGGCCTTCCCAAACGGCTCATGGCGATACTGACCGGCGAAAGCCTCGTCAACGACGCGGCCGCGCTCACCATCTACACCCTCACCATCGCGGCGGTGACCGGCAACCACGAACTGTTCGACGACAACCCGCTGCTGCTGTTCGGCTACGCCGCGGCCGTCGGCGCGCTCCTCGGGTACGCGCTCGGCGTCCTCGTGCACTGGCTGCGGCAACGGCTCAGGGACAGCGGCCTGGAAACCGCACTCGGACTGCTCGTGCCCTTCGCCGCGTACCTGCTGGCGGAAGAGGTCCACGCTTCGGGAGTGCTCGCCGTGGTCGTCGCGGGCTTCACCCTCGGTCACCGGGACATCCAGACCGGTTTCGGGACCCGGCTACAGGCTCGCCAGGTGTGGGCGAGCCTGGATGCCCTGCTTGAGGCCTTCGTCTTCGCCTACATGGGGCTGCAATGCAAGTTCGTGTTCGCCGACCTCGCGGGGGAGATCTCCTGGCAGGTCTTCACCCTGTCCGCGCTCGCCGTGCTGGGCACGGTGCTGCTGATCCGGCCGGTGTGGGTCTTCGTCGTCTTCGGCCAGAACCGCCTGCTTCGCGGCTGGCTCGACCGGCGCACACGGGGCGAGGCCAGACCGAGGACCTCGTGGCGCTACATGACGGTGATCTCCTGGTCGGGGATGCGCGGCGTGGTGACGATGGCCGCGGCGGCCGGTGTTCCGGCGATCACCGCCTCCGGTGACGCCTTCCCCGGAAGGGAGGTCATCGTCGCGCTCGCCTTCGTCGTCGCGGTGGGTACCCTGCTGATCCAGGGTCCGACGCTGCCACCGTTGATCCGCGCGCTGCGGATATCGGCTCCCCGGGAACAAGAGGAGGAAGCCGAGGCGACCCAGACCGCGCGCGGGATCGAGCGAACAGCCGCCGAGCAGCGGCTGCGCAGCATCGAAAGCGACCCGCCTGAGGGCGCCGACCCCGCCGTGCTCGCCAAACTGGATCGCAGGCTGGCGGCCGCGATCGGGGCTCACCGAGCGGCCGACGACCGCGACGCCGACACCGAGCGCGACGCCGCGCGCATGCAGGGCGCGCGCGAGACCATGGTCGCCGTGCGCAGGGCGATACTGGCCGCGCAGCGGGAAGCACTCGCCAAGGCACAGCGCACCGGCCAGCTCGACGACGAAACGGTGAGAAGGGAACTGGAGCGCCTCGACTACGAGGAAGCCGCGGCAGCCGCGCAGTAACCTCTCAGCCGAGCTCTTTGTCGACGAAGCACCAGCGCCAGGTCTCCCCCGGTTCGAAACTGCGCATCACCGGATGCCCGCCCTCGCGGAAATGCGCGCTCGCGTGCTTGCGAGGCGAGGAGTCGCAGCAGCCGACGTGCCCGCACACCACGCACATCCGCAGGTGCACCCACGTCGTGCCCTCCGCGAGGCAGTCGAGGCAGGAGTCCGCCGACGAAGGGCGCACGTCGCCGTAATCGGTGGTCAGGTGCTCGCAGTTGCCCGCCGTCGCGGCGGGAGTGCGCAGCTCACGGCCGGTCTCGTTGTCGTCGTCACGGGTGCGGTCGAGCATGGATTCCTCGATGTCCAGCCGGCTCAGTACGCGGCGCAGCACCACGTCGTCGGCTCGTCGCGCGTCCCTGGATTCCAGGAAACGCTCTCGTTCGGCAGCCAGCATCTCCAGCCGCAGCCGCCGGTAGATCTCGCTGGGCGTCTCCCCTGCCCCACCTTGCGTGCCGAGTTGCTCCCACGCGGCGTTCGAACGGTGGCGCACGCGATCACGCAACCGCTCGATCACGTATTCAGGGTCCCCCGGCCGCCGCACCTGGTCCAGTCGTTCGTAACCCGCACGGGCCATGTCGTCGAGCAGCGCCGCCTCCTGTAGAGAATCCTCGGCCGGATCGGGCCTCGGCAGGCGCAGCGCCCGCACCAGCGACGGCAGGGTGAGGCCCTGAACCAGCAGGGTGCCCGCGACGACCACGAACGCGGCAAACACCAGCACCGCGCGTTCCGGGGTGTCGGCAGGCAGCACGAACGCGGCGGCCAGCGTCACCACACCGCGCATTCCAGCCCACGACAACACCACCGTGTAGCGCCACGGCCAGGCTTTCCGGCCGAGCAGCCTGCTTGCCGCGCCGATGGCGAACATCCAGGCGAAGCGCAGCAGAATGGTGGCGGCGAGCACCACGGCGCAGACGAGGGCCAGCGTGCCGGCGGAAAGATCGCTGCGCGCCACCTCCGTCAGGATTCCCCTCAGCTGGAGGCCGATGAGCAGGAAGACGATGTTCTCCAGCAGGAATTGGACGGTCTGCCAATTCAGCCTTGTCGCCAGCCGGGAGGAGCCGGTGAGCGTGCGCGGCGCGTTGTGCCCGATGAGCAGCCCGGTGATGACGACGGCGAGCACCCCTGAGCCGTGGACGGCCTCGGCGGGAACGTAGGCCACGAACGGCAGGATGAACGAGAACGCGGTGTCGGCGACCGGGTCGGCAAGCCGGGCGCGCAACCGCGCGCCCGCGAATCCCACGACGAGGCCCACCAGCGCACCGGCCCCCGCCGCCAGCAGGAAGTCGCCGCCCGCCTGCCAGATCGTCACCGAACCGCCGATGGCCGCGATGGCGGTACGCAGCGCCACCAGCGCTGCCGCGTCGTTGAACAGGCTCTCGCCCTCCAGCAGGCTGACCAGCTTGCGCGGCATGCCGACTTTTCTGGCCACCGCCGTGGCCGCGACGGCGTCGGGAGGGGCGATCACCGCGCCGAGCGCGATACCGGCCGCGAGCGGAATGCCGGGAATGACCAGCCAGGCGAGCACGCCGACACCGAGCGCGGTGAAGATGACCAGGCCGATCGACAGCAACGCGATCGGCCCGCGATTGATCCGGAAGTCGACCAGTGAGGAACTGATCGCCGTCGCGTAGAGCAGCGGTGGCAGCAAGCCGACGAGCACCACCTCGGGCGGCAGGTGATAGTCGGGGACGCCGGGAACGTAGGACGCGCCGACGCCGACCACCACAAGACACAGCGGGGCTGGCCAGTCCAGCCGCTTCGCCACCGCTGTCACGGCGAGCACCGCGATGACGAGCCCCACCAGTTCCGCGGCGATGTGCATTCACCTATCTTGGCTCCTTGGCGCGCCGATGAGCAGCACGAACCGCGCCCGTTGGACGTAACAGCGCTGGTACAAGCGGTTATAGTGGCCAGGTGAGCAGCACCGGACCACTCTCCTCGCGGGAGGCGCACGACGCCGACCCCACCGAGTACAGCCACTGGCGCCCGCTGCGGATTCTGCTGAAGGCCATGGACGACGACATCGCCCGGCTCTACGCCGAACGCGGGGCGGCGAACATCCGGCCCCGGTTCACCAAGCCGCTCATCCGGTTGAGCCGCAGGGGCCCGATGACGATCCGCGAACTGGCCGAGGCGCTGGAACTCACCCATTCCGCCATGAGCCAGACGGTCGCCGCGCTGCGCAAGGAAGGATTCGTCACCACCGAACCGGGACCCGATGCCCGCACCCGCGCCGTGGTGCTCACCGAGCGCGCCGAGCGGATCATCCCGTTCCTCGAAGCCGAGTGGCTGGCAACCGAAGCCGCCGTCGCCGAGCTTGAGTCCGAAGTGCCTTACTCACTCAGCCAGGTCGTCGCCGACCTGACCTCGGCACTCGAACGGAAACCCTTCCGGGAGCGCATCGAGGACCGGATTTCCGATATGGATCTTCCGGTCGATCCGTCTACTTGAGACGGTGGGGACGCCGGAAAAGGTGTCGATGTCTCGGCGACTGACGGATGCGGGTGCCTGATGCCGGGACGCGAAAGCGGAACTCGATGGGGCGGGCGCGGAACTCGCCGACCTGAGTGCGGAACTCGCGCGCCTGGGTGCGGAACTCGACGGCGTGGGCGGGGGACTCGCGGGGTCAGGCTCCGCCCAGCCGCCCACCCGACTTGCCCCTGCGCAGGAACTCGCTCGCCTCCAGGTCGAGCACGCGGTGCGGAATGTTCCGCTCACGCAGCGCGGCGCCGCCGTGCTCCGTGGTCAGCACGGCCCCGCCGCTGCCTACGACCCGCTCGCCGTCGAAGATCACCGCACCCGCCGCGATCGTGAACCGGACCTCGCGCCGTCCACGATCGACACCGACGATGTCGGCATCGGCTCCGGGGGCGATACTTCCCTTGCCGGGGATGCCGAACAACGCGGCGGGAGCCCTGCTGGTCTTGTGCGCAAGCTGCGCAAGACTCAGGGCGCCGAACTGCACGAGCGCGAGCCCCTGGTCGAGAATCAGGTTGCGCCAGTACCCGCCGTCGGACGAAATGGCGTCCACGACGAACTCACCTGCCCCCTCGTACCGCAGCGTGCCGTCGGCCGCCGTGCGCGCGCTGCTCTGCATGAAGCCGGAAAGCCTGCGGTTGACCGGAAAACACAGGCTCGTGTGTTCCGGATCGGCCTCCCACACCGCCCTGCCCTCGTCGCCGGTCACCGGGGTCGCCGCCACCGCGTCCTGGCGAAGACAGTAGGCGAACCCGTCGGCGAAAGCGGCGAGCAGTCCTCTGCGCTCGGGCGGGTAACCACCGAGCCGCAGGCAGTTCACCACGATGTGGTCGGTGAACCGGTCTCCCTCCATTGCGCCCACGCACAGGTTCAGCGGCGCGAGATGCGCCTCGCTGACAACCTGCGGATGCTCGCTCAGCCATCGCAGCGCCGTGGTGTTCTCCTCGACCAGGTCGAGGACCGCGCCTCGCAGGTAGGCGTTGGTGTGCGCGAGGTGCAGCGGCTTGCCATCGGCCAGTTGCAGCGCTTCCCGCATCCCGTCGAGATTGCTGCCGTTCGCGGTGGTTCCGGCATGGAAGGCCACATAGCAGCCGGCCTGTTCCCCTTCGGCGATCGCGTGTGCCGAGGCGTCGGGGCTGCTCGGGAAATGCCCGCCGAGCAGCTTGATTCCGATGGCGCCTTCACGCAGCGCGCTCGCCACGTCGTCGGTGATGCGCGCGAGCGGCGTGCTGTCGGTGTAGGCGGGAAGTCCTTGCAGGCCGAGGATGGTCAGCCCCGCCGAGGAGGCATGCCATTGGTCGAGGACCGTCTCGAAGTCGAAGAACTCGACCGCGGTCGTCACCCCTGCCCGCGCCAGCCGTTCGTGCGCGGGCGAACGCTTGGTGACCCTGTCACCCGCGGCGAGATCGGTCAGGTGCACGTGACTGTCGACGACGCCGGGCAGCAGCGTGAGTCCCGACGCGTCGATCTCCCGCAGTGCTCGCGTGGCGATCTCCGGTTCGACGGCGACGATCACGCCCTCCCGGATCGCGACGTCGCGAACCCCTTGGTCACCGTCGGCGTCGACGACACGGGCATTGCGGATCAGCAGGTCGAGCGCGCCGGGCATGGTGACGTCCTCCGGGGAAACTACGTGGACCACATGACTTTCCGGACTCGCGGGATTCGCACGTGTTGCCAGGCGAACCGGCGGGTGCCGTGCGCCGAAGGCTACGGCAACCCCGGACAACGATGCAACAATACTTGCGAGGCGTATTGCTTACGCAACTCACTAAGGCTAACGTCGCGGCCCAGTACCGCGTCCAAGGGAGACACACGATGTCCGAAGTCAAGCAGGAGCGCCCTGCCAGCGAGGATCGCACGCGGCGGGCCGCGACGCTGACGAAGGCTCGGGGCGGTCTCGTCGCGGCCGTACTGCTCGCGAGCCTGCTGATCGGTTTCACCGTCGACGGCCCCACCCTGTGGGGGCTGGCACCGATCGCCATCTACGCGGTGCTGGTCCTCGTCGGACTCGACATCATGCTCGCCTCGGTCGCGGCACTGGTGTCGGGCTTTCTGTTGCTGCACATCGACCCCATCGACGCGGCCGGAATGCTCGGCGACGCGCTCGGCACCGAGATCGTCGAAATCGGACTGATCATCATGCTGGGCGCGGGCCTGGGCGAAGTACTCACCCGCACCAAGGGCGCGACCCACCTCGTCCGCATGATCGTCGACCGGTTCGGTGTCGACACGGCCATCAGGGCGCAGC
This sequence comes from Prauserella marina, assembly GCF_002240355.1. Classification (GTDB taxonomy): domain Bacteria; phylum Actinomycetota; class Actinomycetes; order Mycobacteriales; family Pseudonocardiaceae; genus Prauserella_A; species Prauserella_A marina. The sequence continues at coordinate 2,119,978 of NZ_CP016353.1, read as the reverse complement.
TCAGCATCATGATCGCCTCGGCCGTACTCGTCATCGCGCTCGGCACGCTCATCGGCGCGTTCGCGATCGCGGCACCCATCGTCATTCCCATCGCGGCGAGGCTGCGCTTCACCAAGTCCGGCACCGCGCTGATGATGTTCATCGGTGGCGCCTGCGGAATGTTCGTCGCTCCCTTCGTCGGTTCCATGGTCGCCATCAGGGAGTACTCCGGCATCAGCTACCCGGAATACGTGCTGACCGCGGGCGGTCCACTTGCCATCGTCTGCTTTGCCGTCGGGTTCGCCGTCATCCGCTACTGCCAGCGGCGCCCCGTCTCCGACGACGACTTCTACGACGACTCCGACATCACCGATTCCACAGAGGAGCTTCCGAAAACCGCGCGGCACAGCACCATCGCGTTCCTGCTCACGTTCTCCGTCCTGGTCGTCTACGGAGTCATCACGCGCGCCGGAACCTCGTTCGCCGTCGTCGCGCTGATCGTGATGGCCGTGGCGACGGGAGTCGCGGCACGGATGCCGGTCAACGACGTACTCAAGGCGATCTACACCGGCTGCGGCAAGCTCGTCGACATGTTCCTGCTGTTCTGGATGCTGGCCGCGCTACTGGCCGTCGTCGAGGAACTTCGCCCCTACGACGTGTTGCTGGAACGCTTCGGTGACGACCTGAAAGCATTGGGAGTGTTCGGTTTTCTCGTCGTCGTGGCCTTGATCGGCTGGCTGGGAATCTCGGGAGCCTCGGCGGCACAGGTGATCGTGATCGACAGGGTGTTCGGGCCGACGGCGGCGGCGCTCGGCGTTCCGGTTTCGGCGTGGGCCGTGGTGTTGCTGTGTTCCTGCCAGGCCGACACGTTCGGCCCCTTCCCCGGGCCCAACATGATCTCTCCCATGGCGTTCGCGCGATCGACCGCGCTCAAACGGATGATCTACTGCGGCTGGATACTGTTGTCGGCATCGCTGGTGGTCTATGTCGTGCAGCTCGCCGTGCTGTCCTGAGGCACCCCGCACTCCGGCCGCGGTTACGATGCGGGGTATGCCGCCCCGCGCCGCCGACCGGCCATCGCTGAGCCGTGAGCGCATCATCGCCCACGCGCTTGAGCTGATCGACAAGCACGGCATCGACAAGATGTCGATGCGCAAGCTCGGCGCCGAACTCGGCGTCGACGCCATGGCGATCTACTACCACCTTCCGGACAAGGCCGCCGTGTTCGACGGCGTCGTCGAGGCGGTCTACGAGAAGGGCGACATCGGCAGCGTCCCCGACACCGGGAGCTGGCGCGAGCAACTCACCGGGATGATGCGGCGCCTGCGCGCGGTGTTGCGCGAGCACCCGAACACGGTGCCCATCGTCGGCACCCGGCCCGTGCACACGCCCCGAATGCTGGCGGCCAGCGACGCGGCGCTGGCCAGATTGCACCGCGCGGGACTGCCGCCAACACACTCGCTGCTGTTGTTCCACAATGTCCGCGCCTACACCATCGGACACGTGCTCGCCGAAGTCGGCACGCCGGTCGGCGGACCGAGCCGCGCAGGCAACGATCTCCCCTCCGCGCTCGGCTCCGGCTATCCCGACCTCACCGCGGCGGCCAAAGGCGGCTATCACCCCGACGAACACTACGAATCCGGGCTTCGTGCCCTGCTCGACGGCTACGAGCGCATGCTGGCCGAGTCGTGACTCACCTGGCGAGACCGTCGAGGGCCGACCGGAGCGCCGCGGCCCATTCCCCTGGATTGTCGAAATAGGACAGATGATGTCCCGGGAACACGGTCGGCTCGACACCGAGCCGCTCGGCGAGAACCGGTACCGTGCGGGCATAGTACCGGTCCTGGTCCAGCGATTCCCCGCCCGCGGCCAGGACGAAGGGAACCCCGCCCGCCTTGATGGCCGCGCTTGAGGGCACATAGTTGACGAAGGGCAGCATCTCCTGCCGGATGAAATGCCGCTGATTGTCGCCGGACCTGGCGGAGAACTCCGGCGGAGCGCTGAGGTAGGCGCGCGGCGGTACGCCGACGCCGAGGGTGAACTCCAGCATGGCGACGCCCGCTCCGAGTTCGAATGACCGCTGATAGACGTCGGCGAAGTGACTCAGCCACCGATCACGATCCGGCAGCACCCTGACGGTCGGCGGTTCGTGAACGACGGCTCCCCGAACCCGGCCGGGGTTCCGCTGGATCAACTCAAGCGCGACGATCGCGCCCGCGCTGCTGCCGAACACGAGACCGGAGGAATGCCCTTGCGCCTCAAGCACGGCCACCGCGTCACGAGCCTGCTGAGCGACGGTGAACGTGCCGGGCTCGCGCTGGACGCTGCGTGAGCTTCCTCGCCGGCCGTAGGTGATGACCTGGTAGTTTTCGGCCAGCGCCGCCCGCACCTTCCCGTAGTAGGCCGCGTCACCGCCACCTCCGGCGATCATGAGCAGCGGCGGCCCCTCCCCGGCGACCTCGTAGTAGAGCCGGTTTCCCTCGGTCAGAACATATCCACTGTGGACGGACGAGGCATCGGCGGTGTTCGGGTCGGCACCGGACAGCGTCGTACCGAGCGGGATCACCAGCCCCGCGAGCATCGTCACGACGACGAGAATCCGGGGCAGCGCCCGCTTGTTCCGTTCCGCCGCGAGCAACACCACGGCCGAGGCGATCCCCAACGCGGCCAGCGGGACGATCAGTTCGAAGGGCCTCGGCGGCACGTGTGGCACCACCAGGTAGTGGAGCGCGGTCACGGCGGCCAGCGCCGCGACGCACGGCGGTCCGGTCAGCGACACCTTTCTGGTTTCGCCGGCCGGGCGCATCGTCGCGACCCGCATGAGACGCGGCAACGTCGTCGCCGCTACCAGAATGGCTGGGACACCGGTCAGCAAGCCGAGCAGCGGTTTGTCGCCGGGAACGACGAACCAGCCGAAATCACCCCACACCACGATATTCGCGAGTATCGCGCTCGCGACGGCTAAGGCGCCGACGACGAGCGCGATCCTGGCGGTACGCGCGCTCTCGGCGGCCTTCCCCGCCGAGTCGCGCTTCGCGACGCGACCGGCGAGCAAGCCGAGGAGAGTCCACAGTCCTACGGAGCCGACGACCGAAGGCAGGTCGAGACCGAACAACATTGACACGAGCGCATCCTCCGGAAGACCAACGACCGACCAGCCTTACTCTACACTGTAGAATAGCTGACGATCGCCGGACAACGCGCTCCGGCAGGGACGGTGCGCCCGTCAGCGCGTGACCCGGTTCGCCGACCGGGCCGCCGCGAGCGCTCCTTCGGCGGCGAGCAGCGCGCTGTTGATCGCGATCTCACCCCGCATCCCCGGCGCCGCGACCATGTCTCCGGCGAGGAAAACGCCGTCACCCCTCGCGATCGCGGGCCGGTCCCGCCACGTCTGGCCCGGCAGGTCGAGCGCACCCGTCCTGCCCTTCGCGACGGCCGAGCGCTGCCAGGTCACCCGCTCACGCCAGCCGGGCACGACGAGTTCGGTCAGTGCTTCGAGCCGTTGCCTCGCAGCGGCGTGACTCTCGCCTTCGCGCACCGGGAGGTCGAGCTGGAACAGCGATTCACCGGAGGGAGCAACGGTCGGATCCTGCATCGAATAGCTCTCGTGAAACCCGCCGCCGTCGAGGTCCCATGCGAGAAAGTAATCCCGCTTGTCCTCTCGCACGGCAAGATCGAGCATGACGCAGTGCCCGCTCTGCCAGCGCAACGACGAGTCGCCGAGCAGCGCGCTCGCCGAGGAAAGCTCGGTGGCCACGATCGTCGGTTCGCCAGGTACCTCGGTGATCCTCGAACCCGGCTCGACACGCACACCCAACTCTTCCGCCCTGCGAACGAGATTGTCTATTACGGACTGCCAGCCGCCGATCACCCACCGGACGGCGGGTGGTTTCAGGACGAAGACCCTGCGCAGCAGTTCCCACACGAACGCGGCGGAGAGTCTGCCGGTGTCCGCGTCGTAGGTCACCACGCCGATCGCGTTCGCGGCGACGCGCGCGGTCTCCTCACCGAAGCGCTTCGCCGCCCAGGTGAAGAAGTCGACGTCCACCGGGGCGCTGGCGCCCCGGTGCAGGAACATCATCTTGGCGAATCCGGGCGGCGGCACTCTGCGCGCGCGACCGTCGCGCACGAAGCCCATCCTGATGGCCTTGCCGACTGGCGGGCGGCCGAGATCGCCGACGAGGCCGCGTTGCTCCAGCCAAGTCCAATGTGGTCCGTCCGCGTAGAACACGTGCGCGCCCTCGTGCGAGACATACGGTGGCGCGGTGGCACGCCCTCGCCCGCCGAGGGTCGAATGGGCCTCGTGCAAGGTGACCGAGGCGCCGTTCTCCGCGCAGGAAATGGCCGCGACGAGACCGGCTATGCCTCCGCCGACGACGGTGATCCGTGGCGTCGTACTGTTCGCCATTCGCCTTCCTTCCCCGTAGTACTGCCGATACGTCATGGACGAGACGGCCGGGGCGAATGTGACAGGGAGCGGCGAGAAGTTCGAAATCGCAGGTCAGGGGCGATGAGCGCGGGCAGGGCGGAATCGAGAATGGTTGCCAACGGTCGTTGGCCTCGATTGTCCTTGCCGGCAGGACGAACCGGGCTAGCTGCCGGTGGTCGCCTTGCGACGGGCCTTCACGGCGGAACCGAGATTGCCGGTGAGGTAGTACTGCAACACCGGGGACACCGAGGACACGACGGCGTCGAGATTCATCTTGACGACCGGCGAGAGCGGGACGACGTAGCGGGTGAGGGCGAGACCGAGCAGCTGCGAACTCACGAGACCCGCCCTGCGCGTGCCATCGGCGCCGGTTCCGATGCGGCGCCTGACGAACCGGGCCACCTGGGTGTCGAAGATCGTGCGCATGTGCTCGGCGGCGACGCCGTTGGTGGCCGCCGAGCGAAGCAGCAGGATGATGGCCTCATCGGAGGGGTCGCCTTCCCAGCGGGTGAGGAAGTGCCGGGCCAGTGGCTCGCCGAGCTTGTTGGCCGGAACCTTGGGAACCTCGTCGAGGTGCAGTTTCACGTCGACGGCCGCGCTGAACAGCCCGGCTTTGCTGCCGTAGTAACGCATGACCATGGAGGGATCGATGCCCACTTCGGCGGCGACCGCGCGGATTGTCGTGCCGTCGTAGCCCTGCTCCGTGAGCAGCTTCCTGGCTGCCGAGAGGATCGCCGTGCGGGTGGGTTCTGATCTCTCGGTGAACGCCATGGCGACGAGTGTAGACCAATTGGCGGTCAGCCCGAATGCTCCAAAATGGTGCCGGAGCACGCGTCGTTCGCTGCCGAGAGTGCTGTCCGACCAGGGGTGGGCGACCGCATGGGTCCGGTTGTGTGAGGGCGGTTGACTGGATGGTCGCGCGGGAGGGGTGGGCGGTCCGTCACGTCCGGGTCAGGCCATCCGGCCAGTCGCCGGTAGGTCATCGGGGTCAGGTCGCCCGACGCGACGCCGACCGGCTCACCGTGCCGCGAACGGACATTTCGAACACACCCGGCAGGCCGTCCGGTCCCGAGTGCGGAACTCGCGCGCCCGGATGCGGATCTCGCCGTCCTGAGTGCGGATCTCGCGGGCCTGGGCGCGGGACTCGCGGGCCCGTTCGTCCACCATGGATTGGCGTTGTCACGGCGTCACGATGTCGAAACCGGGGTCCGGTGTGGTGAGCAGCGCGCGCAGCCGGTCAAGCACCGCGAGATCACCGTCGTGGTCGACACCCGCCGTGTCCCCGTTCGCGATCAACCCGAGCAGCGCCGGTTTCGTCAGCGTCAGCGTCAGCCCCGCTTCGCCGTCGGCTTTCCGGTCGAGCGGCGCCCCTCGGTGGGTGAGCACGCCATTGCGCAGCAGAATCCGGTACCGCCGCCGTTCATCGGTCAGCTCGATGTCGATGACGAGGTGTTCGTCCCACGCTCGCGGGCCGTCGACCCGGATGGCGATCGAATCCAGCAGCTGTTCGACCGTCAGCGCCATCATCATCTCGGGATCGCCCAAGGACAACGACGCCGGCGCGGCGCCGTGGCGCAGCTCGGTCGCCGCGCTGAGGTAGAAGTTGCGCCACGTGCCGTTTTCGGCACCGGCACCGAGCTGGTCGTAGACACCTGCCAGCTCCTCCCTCGCCGCGCGGTGGTCCGGTTCGGCGAAGACGACGTGGTTGAGCAGAGTCGCCGCGAACCGCGGATCACCGGCCGCCACGTACCCGCGCGCGGTGGTGAGTGTCTGCTCGACCCCGCCCATCGACTCCACGTATCTCGCCGCCTGTTCGGCGGGCGGATGCTCCCACAGATGCGCGGGATTGCCGTCGAACCAGCCGAGGTAACGCTGATAGATGGCCTTGACGTTGTGATTGAGTGACCCGTAATAGCCCCTGGCGTGCCAGGCATTCTCCAGCGCGGGAGGCAGCCGGAGCGCTTCGGCGATCTCCGGCCCGGTCAGCCCTTCGTTGAGCATGCGCAGCGTCTGGTCGTGCAGGTAGGCGTAGAGGTCACGCTGGGTGCTCAGGTACTCGACCACGTTGTCCGCGCCCCAGGTCGGCCAGTGGTGCGAGGCGAAACTCAGGTCGAAGCCACCGGCGAAGTAGTCGATGGCCTCGTCGAGGTAACGGGCCCACACTCGCGCGTCGCGCACCAGCGCTCCGCGCAGGGTGAGCACGTTGTGCATGTTGTGGGTGGCGTTCTCGGCAAGGCACAGCGCGCGGCGATCGGGGAACAGGAAGTTCATCTCGGCAGGGGCCTCGGTGCCGGGGGTGAGCTGGAAAATCATGTGGACACCGTCGATCCGCTGTTCTTGCCCGGTGTGGGTGATGTCGACGGTGGGCGCGATGAGACTGACCGAGCCCGTGGACGTCGTCATCCCCAATCCGCAGCCGATCTGCCCGGCAGGCCCCTTCGGAAGCTGATCGCCGTACATGAACATGGCCCTGCGCGTCATCGCGTTGCCCGCGTACACGTTCTCGCTGACCGCGTGCTCCAGGAAACCCTCCGGCGCGATGATGGGGACACCGTCCTCGCTGCCCTCCGGCAGCACTCCCCTGGCCCCTCCGAAGTGGTCGCCATGCGAATGGGTGTAGATCAAGCCGGTCACCGGGCGATCTCCGCGATGTTCGCGATAGAACGCGAGTGCCGCCTCCGCGCATTCCACCGAGATCAGCGGGTCGATGACCACGACGCCGTGTTTGCCCTCGACGAGGGTCATGTTCGAAAGGTCGAACCCGCGCACCTGGTAGATGCCGTCGGTGACCTCGAAGAGTCCCTGTTTGGCGCAGAGTTGTCCCTGCCGCCACAGGCTGGGGTGGGCGGTGTCCGGACAATCCTGGTTCAGGAAATCGTAGGCGTCGTTGTCCCACACCACCCTTCCGTCGGCCGCCTTGATCACACCGGGAGAAAGCGCGGCGACGAACCCCCTTTCGGCGTCGTTGAAATCTTGGGTGTCGGCGAAGGGCAGCGCACTCATGGCTCACTCCGTTCGGGACCTCGGTACCGGCCATTCCCCCGTTTTCCTTGCTCCAGCCCAGTAGAGCAGCATCCGGATGGCCACGCACGGCGAACCCGGCTCCGGCTGGCCGCGAATGCACACCGCTTCGCCGGACACGGATGGGTTGCATCGCAACGACGAGGCCGCAAGACTTTTCTTGTCTCGTTGTATGTCACGACATCCACGACGCACGAAGGACGGGAATTCACCACACAGGAAAAGGCCGGGACCATGTCTCACGACAGCAGTGGTATTACGACACCAGCCGCTCTCAGTCCCACGGCGAGCGGTATCACCTATTTCGCGGGCGTCATCCTCGTCGTCAACGGGGTGTTGCAGTTACTCAACGGATTCTCCGCGATATTCGCGGACAACTTCTATCTCAGCGTCAACAATTACCTCATCGACATCGATCTCACCGCGTGGGGCTGGGTGCACCTGGCTCTCGGCGCGCTGGTGCTGGTCGCGGGCATCGGCGTGTTCGCGGCGCGGAGTTGGGCCTACTGGACCGCGATCGCGCTGGTGTCGCTGTCGGTTTTCGCGAACTTCCTCTTCATCCCCTACTACCCGCTCTGGTCGCTGCTCATCATCGCACTGGACGTGTGGGTGATCTGGGCGCTCAGCCGCAGCCTCGCCGCGCGAACCTGACCCGGTCAGCCGATGTGGACGGTGCCGGGTTCGGCGATCGCCATGTCGATCCGCATCCGCATCGCCCGCTGAACCGGTAGCTCGCCGATGCTCGCGGGCTCGGCCCACCACGCCCGGGAGAACCCCGTGCCCGGCCTCAGCTCACCACCGGTGGGTTCGGCGTGGAAGCACAGCGCGAACTCCTGCCGTACGTCGTCGGCGGCGTGGACGACGACGTGCCGGGGATCGGAGTAGATCCCGCTGAGCCCGGTGACACTGGCCTCGATTCCCGTGCGGGCGCGAACTTCTCTGCGCACGGCGCCGACCACCGATTCGCCGATCTCCTGTTCCCCGCTCGGCGCCGTCCACAGTCCGGTTCCGGCCTGTTCGACGAGCAGCACCCTTCCACCGCCGTCCCTGACGACGGCGGTGACCGAGGGCACGATGGCCGTCGCCCGAGGAGCGTGAATGTCGTCGAAATAGTCCTTTGTGGTCACCGGAAAAGCCTCCCACGCCGGGTCACCCGCGGCGAGTTCCAGGCCATTCGGCCAATCCGAGCGCGTGCAGCAGGGCCCGCGCCTGGTATCGGATGTCAGCGCTGCCTCCGTGCCCGCCGATCCGCCACAACAACTCGGCGAGCGCGACCCCGGACGCCTTGTCCATCGCGCCGAGATAATCGGCGAGGCAGGGCGCCCACGGTCCGTGCAGCGTCGCCAGCAGTTGACCGTCCTCCGTGATGGTGATCGGCCCCTCGGCATCGTCGGCGGGACGCTCGATCCGCCAGAACGGCAACCGTCCCGCGATCCGCCGCCACTGTTCGGCCTGCTCGGCGATCTGCCGCCGCTCGGCCCATTCGATCTCGTCTCGCGCTCCCCTGCCCATGGCTCATATAGAACACATGTTCGAGCATGATCGCAATGTGACACAGTGCCCTCTGACACTGATCGTCCATTATGGATCAAGAATGGCCTGAAATATCAGACCCGCGAACAACATGCGCGCATCACGGGTGCCGCGACCTCCTCCCGCGCGGCCTGCTCGATCGCGGCGAAGAGGCGTTGCCTCGCGCGGGGACCGAGGACTTCGCCACGCGCCACGACGGCGTGGATACAGCGCGTGTTGCGGATGTCGGCGAGCGGATCGGCATCCAGTACGAGCAGGTCGGCGAGCTTGCCAGGCTCGATCGTGCCGCTCTCCGCGCCGAGCCCGGCACAGCGGGCGGCGTCCCTCGTCGCGGCAAGGAGCGCGCGGTGAGCGGGAAGGCCCGCCCTCACCAGCAGTTCGAGTTCGTCGTGCAACGCGAGGCCAGGAAAGACGTAGCCGTATCCGCAGTCGGTGCCCGCTCCGATGTTGCCTTCCGCCCCCGCCAGGTCGCCGACCAGTTCCAGCTTGGCCTCGAAGTAGCGTGCCTCCAGCTCGGTCCGTTCCGGCGACCACGGCGGCCACGCCTTCGCAAGCTCTTCCCACGCCTGCCTGACCGAGCGCGGAAGGAACCGTTCGGCGAGCGCGCGCAGCCCGGGATCCTCGGGCAGCAGAGCGGGCGGCGTGGAGTACCGGTGCTCGACGGCCAGCGTCGGCACGTGCCACGCTTCATGCGCCCTGAACCGGCCCGCGAGCGCACGGGTGTTCGCGGCCCGGTAGGAGTCGATCGATTCCCGCTCAAGGAAGGGAACGACCGAACCCCACCAGTTCTCGTCGGCTGGATCGCCTGGCAGCGCGGCGATCCGCTCGTAGTACCGCGCCGATTCGGCCGAGGTCGCCAGATGCAGTCCGTACATGTGTTCCACGGAGTGCTGACCCAGCTCCAGCACCCGCTGTACCGGGAGCAGCGAAGGCGTGTGACCGCCGAAAGGAAGCCCTTGCCGTGCCGCCTCGGAGGCGACCGCCCGAAATCCTTCCTTCTCGAAGAACGAATAGACCTTGAGCAGGTCGGCGTTCTCGCGCTTGGCGAGCGCCACGGCTTCCCTGGCCTCGGCGGGGGTGGCGACCCGCACGCTGTCGGCGACCCGCGAGCTGGGACCGTCGACGACCCTGCTTGCGATGACCATGCGCGGCCCTGCCAGCTCACCGCGTTCGATGCGCTCCCGCACGAGGTGAGTCGCCGGCGTCGCCGACATCTCCCTGATCGCGGTGACGCCGTGTACCAGGTGCAGCGGAGGAAATGTGCGTTCGAGAACGCTCTCGTGCGCGTGCAGGTCCCATAACCCCGGCAGCAGGTGCTTGCCGGTGCAGTCGATCACCCGCAGGCCCGCGATGTCCGGTACGGCGGATGGCCTGCCGACCGCGAGAATCCGGCCTCCGCCCACGACGACGGTCATCCCCCGGCGGGGCGCCGCGCCGGTGCCGTCGATGAGGTTCACGTTGGTCAGCGCCGTGGCGCCGGAGTCGGCGAGCGCTTCTCCTCGCGCGGAGAACGCGGCGGCCGCACCGAGAGCTCCCGTGCCCAGCCAGGCCAGAAACCTTCTCCTGTCGAGTCCGTTCATGGTCACAGAATGGCCGTCGCGGCGCCGTTCCCGCGTGAGCCACCCGCAGCAATCCGGCGCCGATCACGGTGCAGCGGAAAGCGGCGAAAAGCCTCCCTTCCGGGCCGGACACGTTACGCTGACAGCGTTTTTCCGACTTGGGCAAGGGGGAATCGTGCGCGTGAAGGCAGCGGTCGCGCGAGGCGTGCTGGCTTGCGTCGCCGTGCTGACGTTGAGTTCGTGCGCGAGCGCGGTCGGCGGCGTCGCGCGGCCGGTCGCGGAGCCGACGACGGAAAATCGCGCGACAGCGGGGGAACCGTGTGAATTGCTCACTGGCGACGAGACCACGGCACTAGGCATGGTCGCCGAGGGTGAATTCGAGGCCGGCAGACCCGAGCAGCTCATGCCACCAACGTGCACGTGGCCCCGGATCGACATCATGGACGGCATCGACTCGCTCACCGCCGGATACGCGGTCGGCTACTCGGTCGTCGAATACGTCGACGGCGAGATGCCTGCCGAATCGGTGGAACTGGGCGGCCTGACCTGGGAACGCTACCTCGACGCGATCGGCGGCGAGTCGATCTGCATGCTCGTCACGGAAGTCGACGTGACCTCGTTCGTCGTGCTCATCAGCAGCGACTGGCTCGACGAGTCGAAGGCGTGCGACATCGCCAAACTCTCCGCCCCCTACGTCGCGGCCAAGCTGCCGGGAGGGCAGCCCGCTCCGCCACTGCCCTCCCCCGAAGCGCCGCCTGCGCCGAGCGTGCTCACCACGACCGACCCGTGCACCCTGCTCACCCCGGAACAGACCGGCGAACTGGGACTCGACGCGACGGCCGAACCGCAGATCTCCTCGACCGACGACATTCCCGACGGCTGCCGGTGGCTCGACACCGACGGCGAAGGCGGGGTGCACCCGATGGGAGTCTTCGCGGGCGACCGTCCCGCCGATGAGTGGCCGTTCACCTCGGAGCCGGGAGAACCGGTCGAAGCCGACGGCCGCACCTGGGACCTCTACCCGGCCGCTGGCGACATCGCCACCAACTGCGAGGCGGTACTTGCCTTCAGCGACACCGCGTCGGTGAAACTCGTCGGAGGGCACGAGGACGAGAAGAAGGTGTGCGACGTCGTCAAGGCTGCGATCCCGATGGTGACCGCCAACCTGCCCGAGGCGTGAACCGCTATGAGTGCGTTCGGGAATCGTCCTCCGTGCGAGCGGTGATCCATCCGGATGCGTCGCAAGGCGGAGGAGAGAGCCATGACGGCGTCATGGTGACCGACGACAACGCCGCGAGGCGCCGGATGGGCACCGCGCAGCCGGTACGCGATGATTCCCGGACGCACTCTAGGGTTTGCGCCCGACGATCGCGGCGATGCAGCGCTGAACCTGGTTGAGCTCACCGGGATGTTCGCGCTGCCACAGGTCACACAGTTCGACCCCGGCCTCCGCGTTCTCGGAAGGCTTGACGACGTCGAGACCGGGCAACATCGCCGCGATCTCGGCCCTCGTCCTGAACCGGCCCGAGCCCATCGCGCTGTGCACGAACGCGCTTTCCATCCGGCGGGCGAGCTTGCTGAGCTGTTCGGTCTCCGGGTCGAGGAAATGCGAGAGCGCGACGACCGAACCGCTGGGCAGCGCGTCGATGTACTGCCCCATCAAGGCGGGGATGTCGTCACCGAGGTAGTGGTGCCAGATCCCGGAGTGCAGCAGGCCGATCGGCTCCGAGAAGTCGATCCTCGCCGTGACCGTGGGGTGGCCGAGCACGTCACCCGGGCGGAAGATGTCGGCGGCCGCGATGTGCGTCAGGTCGTTGTCCAGCAACATCGCCTCGCCGTGCGCGATGACGACGGGATCGTTGTCGACGTAGACGACGACGGCGTCGCCGCGCTCCCGCTGGGCGACCTGATGAGTGTTGTCGGCGGTGGGAAGGCCGGAACCGCAGTCGAGGAACTGGCGGATGCCGAAGCTGGCCATCGCGTGCACGACCCTGACGAGGAAGCGCCTGTTGGACACCGCGAGATCGTTGACCTCCGGGGCGAACCGCGCCACCGTGGCCAGTACGTCCCTGTCGATCGCGTAGTTGTCGCTGCCGCCGAGCGCCGCGTCGTACACCCTGGCGATGCTCGCCCTGGTGGGGTCGACCCCGACCGGGACCGAACTCGGCGCTCGCTGGATCATCGTGCCCCTCAAGATCGTGAACCGTCTGGCGCTGCGGGGCAGTCTAGTAGCCGTCAGGTCACCCTCAGCAGGGGTCACAGGTTGACAACCAGGATCACCGCGAGTAACAGCGCTACTCGGTGAACGGGACGTTGTCGGGTTCGCACCGCTGGCCCCGCTCCGGCAGTTCCCCGCTCAGCAGGTAGCGGGACGTGGCTTCCCTGACGCAGCCCGACTGCTGACTCGCGACATGCCCCCAGCCCTCGTTCACCAGCAGCGCGCTTCCCGGGAACAGCTCGTGCATCCGCTCGGCCGACCAGACCGGGGTCGCCGGGTCGAACCTGCTGTTGACGATCAGCACCGGTTCGCCGGTCCTGATCTCGCCGGGAAGGGGAACGGGCCGCGCGCGTTCTCCTTGCCACACCGGGCAAGGGCTGGTCTGGTAGGCCCGCAGCGCCCCGAAGTGCGGCACGAGCGCCTCCCGCTCCCGCGCGTGGTCGGCGAGCGCGGCGGCGTCGCGAGGACCTTGGGTCTCGACGCAGGTCACCGCGTGGTAAACGGGATTGATGGCGGTGTAGGGCGCGCTCATGAGCCCGGCCTGCCTGTTGGCGCGGATCTCCTCGGCGAGCGTCGCGGCGGCCTCGCCGTCAGGGTCTTCGACGGCCGCGGAGACCGCGGCGAGGAAGGGCGCGCCGCCGAGTTCGTTCCAGAACGCGGGCTGATACAACCATTGCCCGGTCCAGGTGACGACGTAGTCGTAGCCGAGCGGTACCACCTCGCCGTCCGGCGCGGTCAGCGGTACCGGTGCCTCGCGCAGGGTCGAAAGCAGCTTCTCCAGCTCTCCTCTGGGATCCGAACCGCCGAACTGGCAACCAGTGCCCGCTTCCTCGCACAGCCGCAGGAACTCGTCCAGCGTCTGTGCCGTCGCGACGTCGGCGCCGAGCCTGCTCGACGGTGTACTGCCCGGCTCACCGGCGTCGCGGCGCTGGGGGTCGAGCACGCTGTCGAAGACGAACCTGCCGGTCCGCTCGGGGAACATGCTCGCGTAGACGGCGCCGAGGTGAGTGCCGTAGGACTGGCCGAGGTAGTCAAGCCGCCGCTCCCCCAGCGCTTCGCGTACCAGGTCCAGATCCCGCGCCATGACGGCACTGGTGAGGTGATCGAGCAGTTCGCCACCGCGCTCGTGGCATCGCCGCGCGTACTCCGCGTCGGCCTCGGCGCGTTCGGTTCGCTCCGACTCCGTCGTCGGCACGGTGGGCACCTTTTCCGCGAAGGCCGCCGCTTCGGCCTCGGATTCGAAACACCGCACGGCGGGTTCGCTGTACCCGCTGCCCCGGGTGTCGATGCCCAGAAGGTCGTAGCGGGCCGAGACGTTCTCGTTCACGGCGGGCGGGATGGCTCCCGCCTCGATACCGGCGAAGTAGTCGCGAGCCGAATACCCCGGCCCTCCCCTGTGCACCACGAGTGTGCCCAGCTTGTCGTCCCGCGCGGCGGGTTTACGGGTCAGCGCCAGTGTGACCGACGTGCCGTCCGGGCGCGCGTAGTCGAGCGGGACCTCGGCCTCGGCGCACAGCAAGCCCGGCACGTCCGCGCATTCCGCCCACAGCAGCCCGGGCACCTCGGCGCCGGAGACACCGCCTGGTGGCTGTCCCGATTCCTCCCGCGCGGGGGCGCAACCGGTCGCCGCCAGGACGGCGACCAGAACGACGCTCCACTGTAGACGCTGCACGGTACTCCTTCACGTGATGGCTCAAGGGGAGCACTCGGCTCCCGCCGTTCACGCAAAGCTTGTCGGCGCCGCGACACCGTTACCAGTAGCCGCTGTCACGGGTAGGCATGACAGGTGTCATGACCGGTCACAGCGCTCGCATCAGGCCCTACGGCGCTCCGCTGCCGTAGGGTCTGGTGAGGATCTCCAGGTTCTGCCCGTCCGGTCCATCGAAGTACACGCCTCTTCCGCCGTCTCCGTGGTTGATCTCCCCTGGTTTCGCGTGCATGGGATCGGCCCAGTATCCGAGTCCCGCCTCCGTGATCCTGCCGAATATCTCGTCGAATTCGGCCTCACTCACCAGGAAGGCATAGTGCAGCGAAGGAATCTCGCCCGTCGTGTCCAGGAAATCGAGGCTCACCTCGTTGTCGGTCTTCACGACGAGAAACGGCCCGAACGGCTCGGGAGCGCCGAGACCGAGGATGTCCGCGACGAACGTAGCGGTCGCCGCCTTGTCACGAGAGGGGACGATGGTGTGGTTGAGTTGAATCGTCACGAGTCCTCCTTGTGGGAAACGGCGCTCCGTCTTCGAACGTACCGGTCCTTCGGGCGGGCCGCCACGACCGCGCGGAACGGTGCGGCCACGACCCGGTCCGGCAGGTCGATGATCGTCTGGCCGCCCGAAACACGCGGACGACCGCCCCGCGGTCACCTGTGCGGGCGACTCGATTTCCGTCCACAGAGGATCGGCCTGAGCGCCCGGCTCGGTGTACCTGATCACCCTCGGTGCCCTGCCGGAGCGGCTTGGTCCTACGCTGCCAGCATGTCAGCGAGGCAACCAACGGTGCCCGGCGCCGACCGCCACGCCAAAGGCACGCGACCCGCCGAGGGGATCGCCAACATCGCCGTCGGCGCGCTGATGGTCCTCATCGTCTTGGCCGGTATCTGGGTCGCCGTCGAGACCCAGCGCGGAGCCCACGCACCGGGCCCCGGCGACTCGCTACCACAGCCCACCACCGGGAACCCGCTTCCCTGATACGGGTTGCCGCCCTACGGCGAAGACTGGTTGAGCTCGGCCAGGGTGATCACACCGTCGTCGAGCGCCCTGGTGACGAGGTCGCTCTTGGTGCTGGCGGTACGGCCGACGTTGGCGTACTTCACCCGCACCCTGCCGATGTGGGTGTCGACGGTCTTCGCGGTGATGTGGAGCTTCGCCGCGACAAGTTCCTTGGACGAGGAGGCGAACCACGCGCGAAGAACCTCGACCTCGCGCGGCGAAAGGCGCGGCCTGCCCGGCGCCTCGTCGGCGACCAGTGCTCCTGACAGCGAAGGGGCCGTGTAGGGAAGGCCCCGCGCCGCCGCGCGGATGGCGGACACGAGGTGGTCCTGCCCTTCCCTCTTGGTCAGGTAGGCAAGAGCGCCGAGGTCGATGCACTTGATCGCGGTGACGTCGTCGGCGTGCTGGGAATACACGATCACCTTGCGGCCGCTGTCGACGAGCCTGCGCAACTCGCCGAACTCCGGCTTGCGGGGAACCAGCTCCAGATCGAAGATCACGACGTCCGCCGCGGCCCCGGGCCCCGTCCAGACATCGGCGAGCCTCGCCTCCGCGTCGACGAGCGCGATCGGCGGATCCGCCTGCTCGCACCAATATCGCACGCCAGCGGCGATGGCCGCGTGGTCGTCGACGATCACCGCGGTGATCAGCTCGTCCCCGGTTGCCACGTGGCCTCCATCCACACAGTTCCTTCCGTCC
Organism: Prauserella marina; assembly: GCF_002240355.1. GTDB lineage: Bacteria > Actinomycetota > Actinomycetes > Mycobacteriales > Pseudonocardiaceae > Prauserella_A > Prauserella_A marina. Next base: position 2,103,832 of record NZ_CP016353.1, on the reverse strand, counting down.
CGTAGGTCGCCACGCTCACCCGCGTCGCGGGAACCGGCACGCCGGAGTCCGCGCAGTCGGCGACGACGTTGACCGACACGAGCCCGGCGTTCCCGATGACGGTAACCCTCGCCCACGACTCTGCCGTGGCCAGCGCCGTGAGAGCGACCTCGGTGAGATCACGCCGCACGGCAACGGGAATGTCCGGTAGCCTGCCTCGCGCGTCGAGTTCGACCTCGACGCCCCTGCGGTCGGCGACGTCGGCGCAGTGCCGCAACTCGTGCAGCAACGGATCCGCGACCGTGTCCAGCTCGGCGAAGAGCCGTCTCATCCTTGCCGCCTCGATGGCGCACCGGCGCTGCACCGAGACGTCGTCCGGCCGCAACGAGCCGTCGGCGAGCCCTTCGAGCAGCGGAACCGTCGTGCCGGAAAGGTCGGCGAAGCGCCGCGCCCTGCGGCGATGCGATTCGACGGCGACGGCCTCCTTGGTGCGGACCCGTTCGACCTCCCTCGCCGCAGCGGCTGCCTGGCTGCCGATCCTTCCCAGCGCCGCGGCCACGACAGCGGCGCACAGCGGGAACCCGATGACGGTCACCGATCCGGTGGCGAACCTGGCGAACGCCTCCTTGCTGAAACCCTGCACGACAACGAGATTCGCCAGCGCCACCGACTCGTGGGCGAGCAAGAACAGCACCGCGCTCCGAAAAGGACGGTCGAACAGGACGACGATGCCCACCCAGTTCGCCGCGCCGAAGGCCCAGTCGAGCGCCGTCGACGTGCGCCCATCCGGCAGGGTGACATAGGACAGTGCCGAGGCGGTGAGTATCGCCACGACGGCCACCCTTCTGGCGGCATTCCAGGTTTTCTTGCGGACCAGCAACACGGCCTCACCGGAGAGCACGGCCGCCAGCACCGCGAACGCGGCAAGTTGTGCCCATGGCAGCGGGAACGTGCCGAGACCACGCACCAGGTTGGAAAGGCTCAGCCCGAACACGATCACCACCGTGACGACCAGCATCGCGACTCTGAGGCCGTGACGGAGCTGTTCCCTCGTGGCCCGTTCGAGATCGTCAGTCATCGCCGCCCGCCCATTTCAGCCGCACGACGGTTCCGGTCTCCGACGACGAGGTGATCGTCGCGGTGCCACCGACACCGGTCATTCTGCCGCGCACGGATTCGCGTAGCCCGCGCCGCGTGGCGGGGACGGCGTCGACGTCGAACCCGTCGCCGGTGTCGGTGACCTCAAGGCACACCGCCCGCGCGTCACCGCTCAACCGCACGGCGACGGTTTCCGCACCGGCGTGCCTGCGCACATTGGTCACCGCTTCCGCCGCGGCGCCCGCGAACGCCATCGCCACCTCGGCGGGAAGCCGCAGCCGCTCAGGCAGGTCGAACTCGACGCTCACGTGAGGGGTGTCGAGATTGCCACGCAACAGCGGGACGAGATCCGCTTCGGCTCCGGCCGTCAAGCCTCTTCCGGCAAGCCTGCCGAGGTCACGGCGCGCCTGCGGCGCCAGCCACGGCGCTTCGGCCCGCACCTGGCCCGTTCCCACCATCAGCAGCGTGGTGGCTGCCGTGTCGTGCAACGCGTTGGCGTGCTCCCGCTCGTCGGCACGCACGGCCGAGGCCACCTCCGCCTCACCTCGGGCCCGTTCCGCGGCCGCCGCCATCCGGTCGGCGCGCGTCGCGGCCCTGCCGACGATCACCCACGCCGCACGGGAAAGCGCGGACACCACCACCAGCCACCCGAGCGCCCTCAGCACGCTCGGGTCGGCACCCGCTCCCGCGAACACGGGCAGCATCCCGCCCGCGACCAGCAGTGCCGCGGCCCCGCCCGCGAGCGTCGAGGTGTGCCATTGCCAGGTCACGCAGGCGAATGTCGCGAGCAATCTGAGCCAGCCGAAATTGGTGTCCTCTCCCGCTCCAGTCCAGAAGGTGGTCAGCGACAGCCCCAGCAGCACGACCACGTCGGCGACAAGCGGCGACAACCCCCCGGCGGCCCTGCGAAGCCACCATGCCTGGACACAGGTCCACACCGCCGCGATCGCGACCACCAGCCCGACGAGCCGCACGTGGTCCGGCGAAGCCCTGAACAACGCGATCGCGCATATCGGCAGCAGAGTCACCAGCCGCACGACGACCGCGTACCCTCGGCCGAAATCCCGCAGCAACCGAACGGCTTCGCCTGCCACAACGTCACCTCACCCCAGCCACCAGCGGCCTCGTGACTTTACCGGTAACTCCGCTGGACAAGCAGGCACGGGCCTTCGAAAATCTCGCCGCGCACCCACGGAGAAGATCACCGAACCTTCACCTCGGGTAGCCGCGAAGCACCTCAAGCACGCGACGATGACTGATTCGGGCCGCCGTAGCGCGATTCTCCGAATTCGAGTCAAGCACTCTCGCATGGCACGCCTGTCCGGACAACATCATGTTCCGTAACGAAACGAGAACATCTGTCCACTATGGATGACTGGAATTTGTGACCTCGATCTCTTGGCGACAAATCGGGCAGATCTCCTCTCGACGTACCCGGGTCCCATACGTACGATCCGCACAACCGACATCGCGGAAGGGAAATCAATGCAGGCATCTGATGGTGAATTGCTGATGTCTGACACATTGACGTTCGCCGAAGGGCCTCGGTGGTACCGCGATCGCCTGTGGGTATCCGACTTCTACAGCCGGACAGTCCAGACCGTGACCCTCGACGGCGAGCCGGAAACCGTGGCCCGGTTCGACGACACGCCTTCCGGCCTCGGCTTCACCCCCGAAGGCGACCTGCTCGTCGTTCTCATGCACAGCAGAACCATCGTCAAGGTGCGGGATGGCCGGATTTCGCCCCACGCCGACCTTTCCGCGCTGACCCCCGCCGAGATCAACGACCTCGTCGTCGACCGGAACGGCCGCGCCTACGTCTCGCCCTACGGCTTCGACATTTTCGGTGGCGGCCAGCCGTGCGACACCCCGCTGATCATCGTGGAGCCCGACGGACGGCCATGGGTTTCGGCGAGCAGGTTCTTCACGCCCAACGGAATGACGATCACCCCGGACGGCAAGCACATCACCGTCAACGAAACGTACCGCAATCGCGTGCTGATCGCGGAAATCGCGGAGGACGGCGACGTTCGCGACCCCCGGGTACTGGTCAGCCTGCCCGCCGAGCAACAGCCGGACGGCGCTGCCATCGACGCGGAAAGCGGAGTGTGGGCGGCGACCATCTTCGGCGGCGAGTTCATCAGAACCGATCGCGACGGCACGATCACCCACCGCATTCCCTCGCCCGGAACCGCCGCCATCGCCTGCGCGCTCGGCGGTCCCGACGGCACGACCCTGTTCTTGATTTCGAGCCGGATCACGCTCGAAGAACTCGCGGAAGCCAGCCGCCACCCCGAATCGGTGAGCACCGGCCAGTTCGGAACGATGGTCACCACCGCACGGGCGCCCTTCCCCGCCGCGCACTGAAAACGCTGAGCACCTCGCAAGAACAGTCCGCTGTGGACTGACGAACGGAGAACCATGTCCACACTCGACTGGCTCGTGATGTCGGCCTATTCACTCGTCATCATCGCGATCGGCGTGTGGTCACGGCGGCGGATCCACGACACCGCGGACTTCTTCACGGCAGGCGGGAAACTGCCGTGGTGGCTGTCCGGAATCTCGCATCACATGTCGGGCTACAGCGCCAGTTTCTTCGTCGCCGTCGCCGCCGTCGCCTACAGCGAGGGATTCAGCACCTACATCTGGACCGCGCTCGCGGTCGGTGTCGCGGTGCTGACCGGATCGCTGTTGTTCGCGCCGCGCTGGGCGAGGCTGCGCATGCGCTTCGGTGTCCAGTCGCCGCTGGAATACCTCGCCATCCGCTACAACGTGCCGACCCAGCAGATCCTCGCCTACAGCGGAGGTTTGCTGAAGATCGTCGACGTCGGAGCAAAATGGGCGGCGACCGCGATTCTGCTCTACGTGTTCGCCGGAATTCCGCTGGAATGGGGCGTGCTGGCCACCGGTGCGGTCACGCTGGTGTACTGCACCATCGGCGGCATCTGGGCCGACGTGCTGAACGACGCGGCGCAATTCGCGATCCAGCTCATCGCCGGTACGGTCATGCTGGTCGCGGTGCTCATGCACCTCGACGGCTTCTCCACTCTGTGGACGATGTGGGAACGGCTTCCCGATTCGCACAGCAGGCCGTTCAGCGAGCAGTACACCGTCACGTTCGTCGTCGCCTACACCATCGTGCAGACCCTCGCCTACAGCGGCGGAACCTGGAACCTCGCCCAGCGATTCATTTCGTCTCCCGACGGCGCTTCGGCGCGTCGCTCCGGCATTTTCTCGGCCGTGCTCTACGTGACGTGGCCGTTGATCCTGTTGATCCCGATGTTCGCTGCCCCGCTGCTGCTTCCCGATCTCGGCAACCCGGAGCACTCCTACGCCCAGCTCGCGCTGACACTGCTGCCGCCTGGACTGGTGGGATTGGTGCTTGCCGGTCTTTTCGCGCAGACCATGTCCGTTACCGGATCGGACGCCAACACTGTTGCGGCGGTGGTCACCAGGGACGTGCTGCCCGTGGTTTTCCGGCGCTCGCGGGAATTCACCAGCAAGGGACAGTTGGTGACCGGCCGGGTCGTGACGTTCGCTTTCATCGCGCTGTCGATGGCCATCGCCATCAGCGCGGAAAGTCTCGGCGGGGTGCTCGGCATCATCGTGCTGTGGTTCAGCGCGCTGATCGGCCCCATCGCGATCCCGATGCTGTTCGGTCTGCTGCCGTTGTTCCGGCGCTGCGGGCCGTCGGCCGCGCTGGCCGGCTGGGCGGCCGGTCTCGTCACGTTCGGGCTGAACAGGTACGTGCTCGGAGACTGGGTGGCCTCGCTCAATCCCAACCTGACGACCACGATCACCGTGGCCGGGCCGATCGCCGTCTCGTTCGTGGTGTTCGTTCTGGTGGGCTTCCTGAGGCCGTGGCGGGACGCCGAGTCGGCCGCGCTCGTGTCGTCGCTGGGCAGCGATCCCGAGGCGGAGCGGCGCGATGAGGAACCGGAACCGGTGCCCGCGGCCTGAGCGGTGGTCAGCTTCCCCGGTTCTCGCCGAGCTCGTCGATGATCGGATGCCCGGAGATGTCCTTCTCGCGCTGCGCGAGGCCGGGCTTGTCGTGCTCCCGCCGCCGGGGCGCCTCCTCGGCCGCGCTGTCGCCTTGGTCGAGCGGAACGGATCGCATCACCTCGGTGAGGTTTTCATACAGGACGGGTGGCATGGCGCCCAGCGCCGCGACCGTGTTCCTGTCGGCGCCGGTTTTCTCCGCGCAGCGCATCAAGTCTGGCTTCTCCGCTGGGAAGTCCGCATCGGACAGTGCGGCGCGCACGCGCTCGGCGGTGGTCGTCGTCGGCATGATGTCACCTCCTGCCGTCGCGTACCCCAGCCGCCTCACGGCGAAACGGACACCGCAGCGGCTTGTCAACCGTAGGGTTGCCGGTGCGAGTCCGGCCGGGCTTTCACCCCAGGTAACACGACCTGGTGTTGTTCATCCGTATTCCGGGAAAACTTGCGAGAGCAGGCGACTCAGGGGACTGCCGATCACCTTCGCCACGTGACGCAGCTCGATGACGTCGAGTCGGCGTTGGCCGGATTCGTAGTTGCTGACGAACGACTGCGGGACACCGAGCTGCCCCGCTACCTGGACCTGTGTCAGCCCTGCTTCATGGCGCGCTTCCCGGAGTAACCGGCAGAGGTGCTGGTATTCGGCCGAGTAGATCGACTTTTCCACGTCACCTATGTTGCCTCGGTGGCTGTCATCGCGGAGGGCCGCCGAGCGAATGAACCGGCACCCCGACCGCGACTGATGTCAACTATGGATGTAAACAAGGCCCCCAAGAATCTTGGGGGCCTTGTTTGTGCTGCTCCCCCGGCTGGACTCGAACCAGCAACCCTTCGGTTAACAGCCGAATGCTCTGCCAATTGAGCTACAGGGGATCGCTCTTTCCGTTGTTCGGATCGCTCCGGCCAACGGAGTAACACTCTAAACCATCCCCGATCACCACCTCGCACCACCCCCTCCGCGACGGCTCGGGCACCGTCCGGCGTCGTGGGCCACAATGGCGTGGATACCGGCACGAGGAGGCATCAAGGCATGAAGACGTTCCTGCTGGGCGCGGCCGTCGGCTATGTGCTGGGCGCACGCGCCGGACGTGCGCGATACGAACAGATCGTGCGCACCTACCGGAAGGTCGCCGACCATCCCGCCGTGCAGGGCGCCGCCGGCGTCGTGCGCGCCAAGGTAGGCGAGAAGGTGACCTTCGCCAACCCGCAGAGCCACGGCTCGAACGGGCACAGGGAACCGAAACCGGCGGGCGGCTAACCCGGCACCCTGGCGACGGCGAAGATCCTTCTGAAAGGGAACCACGTCGTGCCGTCCTCGCGCCGCGGGTAGACCTCGGCCAGCAGATCGGCCAGCTGACCACGAAAGGTCTCCCATTCACGCGGTTCGAGGGCGGCCCGCACGGGCCGCAGCGCGGTGCCGCTGATCCACTCCAGCACCGCGTTCTCGCCGGTGAGCCGCTGTAGGTAGGTCGTCTCCCATACGTCGACAGCGCAGCCGAGATCGGCGAACAGTTCGGCGTAGTCGCCCGGCTCGCCGACCGCGTCGTCCTCCCGCAACACCACGTCACCGAGCCGCGACACCCACCGTGGACTGCCCGCGAGCCGTCTCGTCAACTCGTGTGACGGCGCCGCGAAGTTGGCAGGCACCTGCATCGCCAGCCACGCGCCTTCGCGCAGCTCACCCACCCAGCGCCGCAGCAGGTCCTGATGGCCGGGCACCCAGTGGAGCACCGCGTTGCTGACGACGACGTCGGTGTCCGGCGCGGGCGACCAGTCCCTGACGTCGCCTACCTTCGCGTCGACGCCAGCCTCGCGGGCGGCGGCCACCATGTCCGGCGAACCGTCGAGCGCTTCGACTACCGCTTCCGGCCAGCGTTTCACCAGCTCGGCCGTGAGGTTGCCGGGCCCGCAGCCAAGGTCGGCCACCCGTGACGGCTGCTCGGCGCGCACCCTGCCGACGAGGTCGTAGAACGGCCGTGCTCGCAAATCACCGAAGTCGAGGTATTTCGCCGGATCCCACATACCGCCTCCCAGTACGAGCGTACTGCTAAGGCGTTCCCCCGGCCAGCTTCTCCGCTGCCTCCTCGGCGATCCTCGCGACGAGTTCAAGGTCGGCGCCGCGATCGGGGCGCACTTGCAGCACCGAACCGTCGGTGCCGGGGACCTTGCGGACCACGAACCAGGCGCCGCCGCCGGCCATGTCCTTGCGGTATCTGGACCTGATGGCACCTTCGACCCGCTGCCGCACCATGTGCGGGATCCTGCCCGGCCTGGCCAGCGGGAACCGTCGCGGTTCCTTGTCGGTGAGCACGATCGCCCGCCCGGCGAGGCCCGACTCCTCGGCCTCGGTGACGGTCAGCGCGTCGCCCTGCCACACCGCCTTGCTCACCAGGTGCCAGCCGATCCTGCGCGGCTCGTCGCCGTCCGGGATCCACAGGCCCAGCGCGCTCACCGCGAGATGCCCGCCCGTGCCGACCTCCGCGACGGCGAGAATTTCCTCACCCTCGGCAAGCGATTGCCTCAGCGGCTCCGGGAGCGGCCGCCCGAAGATCCGGTCCCACAGGCGCGTCATTCGACGCCGCCCACGGCCATGTCCCGCAACGCCTTGCGGTACTGCTCCAGTGCCACCAGATCGCCGAACAGCGCGCGATAGTCGTCGGCGGCCTCGACGGGGGAAAGCCGCTGTAGCTTGGATTTCAGCTCGCCGATCTGCCGTCCGACGAGGTTTTCCTGCACGGCGGTGACCATTCCGCTGATGTAGCGCACGTCGACGTCTCCGCGCGCCTGCAACGACTCGACGGCCAATTCCGAAAGCAACGTCGTGACCGTCCCTTGTGGAGCATGCTGGGTCGCGGCGTCGAGCAGGGCGGGCCCGGTCAGTCCCGAACTCGCGCCCCCCGCCGCGAGTATCGCCCTGTGCACGGCGACGTAGGCGGGGTTGGTGAACGCGTCATCCGGCAGCGCGTCGTACTCGGGACCGGCCATCGCCGGTTCTTGCAGAGCCGCCTTCAGCACCTCACGCTGGGCCCGCAGCTTGGGGTTGCGAGGGTCGGGGCGCTGGATGTCGTCGGCGGCCTGCACGGCGGTCGCGCGGGCGGGCGCCCTGCGGTTGCCGGTCTTCACGGGCGTGCCGTTGCTTTCCCGCACCCTGCGCACGACCATTGCCTCGTCCTGCCAGCCCACCCACCAGGCCAGTTTGGTGGCATAGCCGTCGCGCTTGGCGCGGTCCTTGATCTGCGCCACGAGCGGGACCGTGCGCTGGAGGGCGGCCACCTGCCCGTCGACCGATTCGAGGTCGTAATCGGCGAGCAGGCTGCGGATCGCGAACTCGAACAGCGGGATCCTGCGGGCGACCAGATCGCGCACGGCACCATCGCCCTTGGCCAGCCGCAGCTCGCACGGGTCCATGCCGTCGGGAGCGATCGCGATGTAGGTCTGGCCCGCGAACGTCTGGTCCCCGTCGAACGCCTTGAGCGCGGCCTTCTGCCCCGCCTCATCGCCGTCGAAGGTGAAGATCACCTCACCCCGGAAGGCGTCGTCGTCCATCATGAGCTGCCGCAGCACCCGCATGTGGTCCTCGCCGAAAGCGGTCCCGGACGAGGCGACGGCCGTCGGCACTCCTGACTCGTGCATGGCCATGACGTCGGTGTAGCCCTCGACGACGACCACCTGGTGGCGGCGGGCGATCTCCCGCTTCGCGAGGTCGAGGCCGAACAGCACCTGCGACTTCTTGTAGATCGGGCTTTCGCTCGTGTTGAGGTACTTGGCCTGGATCGGGTCGTCGTCGAAGAGCCGCCGCGCCCCGAAGCCGACGATGTCGCCACCCCGGTCCTTGATGGGCCACACGAGCCGCCGGTGGAACCGGTCGATGGGACCCTGGCGACCTTCCTTCGAGATCTGCGACTTGTACAGCTCCGAGAGCTCGAAGCCGTTGTTGAGCAGGTATTTGGTGAGCTTGTCCCAGCCACCTGGCGCGAACCCGCAGCCGAACTTCGCCGCCGCTGCCTGGTCGAAACCGCGGTCCTTGAGGAAGTCCCTCGCGAGCTGCGCCTCCGGCGTCATGAGCTGTTCGGCGTAGTAAGCCTGGGCGGCCTTGTGCACCTCGACGAGCCGCAGCCGGGTGCCGCGGTCGCGCTTGACGCTGCCGCCCCCGCCCTCGTAGGTCAGCCGCAGCCCGATGCCGTCGGCGAGCCGCTCGACGGACTCGACGAAGCCGAGGTGCTCGATCCGCATGATGAACTTGATGACGTCGCCGCCCTCGCCACACCCGAAACAGTGGAATGTGCCGTGGGTGGGCCGCACGTTGAACGAGGGGGTCTTCTCCTCGTGGAAGGGACACAGCCCCTTGAGCGCTCCGCCACCCGCGCGCCTGAGCGCGACGTATTCACCGACGACCTCGTCGATCCGACTGCGCTCGCGGACTTGCGCGATATCGCTGTCCCGGATCCTTCCCGCCACGCGCCCCACTCTAGGCCACCGCCGGGGAGCCACGTCGGCCATACTCGCCTTATGGGCGTCATCGAGTCAACGCTGGCCGAGGAGTTCTCCGAGCAACGATCGCATCTGATCGCGGTCGCCTACCGGCTCACCGGTTCGCTCGCCGATTCCGAGGACGCGGTGCAGGAAGCGTGGCTACGGCTCAGCGGCCTTCCCGGCGGCAAGCGCGACGAGATCAGGGACCTGCGGGGCTGGCTGACGACCGTCGTCGGCAGGATCTGCCTCGACCGGCTGCGCTCGGCGACGGCGCGGCGCGAGCACTACGTCGGCGAGTGGCTGCCGGAGCCGATCGTGACGCCGATCGGCCCTCGCCAGGCCGAGGACCCGCTCGACGTCGTCGTACGCGACGACGGCGTGCGGATGGCGGCCATGGTCGTGCTCGACAAGCTCACGCCGGAACAGCGCGTCGCTTTCGTGTTGCACGACGCGTTTTCGGTGCCCTTCAACGAGATCGCCGAGATCCTGAACTGCTCGCGGGACGCGGCGAGGCAGCACGCGTCGCGGGGCAGGAAGGCAGTGGCCGACGCGGAACCGCCTTCGCGAGCCAGCCTTGAGGAGCAGCGCGACCTGATCGAGCGGTTCATGACGGCCGTGTTGTCCGGTGACGTGCGCGCGGTGGCGGAGGTCCTGCACCCCGACGCGGTGCTGATCGGCGACTCCGACGGCAAGTCGAAGACGACCCGCAAGATCATGGTGGGAGCCGACAAGATCATCCGCTTCTTCGACGGCCTACAGGCGCTGTACGCGCCGGGAGCCTTCGCGACGGCGAAACCCGTGCTCGTCAACGGCGATCTCGGCTTCTACCTGCCCGCCTCGCCAGGCGGTGACGGCTATCGCGACCTCGACCTCCACGTGCAGACCGTGACCGTGCGGGAGGGGAAGGTCGTGGCGATCTACGACCAGACCAATCCCGACAAGCTCACGCACGTTCCCGCGCTGTGACGGGCCGCTCCCGGGGTGACACCAGCGTGGCCGCGAGCATGAGCACGGCGGCGGCCGCGAACACGGCGGTCAGTCCCGCCGCCGAGAAATCACCCGCGACGAGCAGCGCCAGCCAGCCGAAAAGCGCCGTACCGGCGACCCCGCCCGCCTGCCTGCCGAACACGAAGGTCGCCGAGGTCGCGCCGAGCAGCGCGGGCGCGGCCGCGGTCTGTGCCAGCAGCGTGTAGGCGGCCGTGCACACCCCGAATGAGGCTCCGGTGAGCGCGAGCCCGGCGGCAAGCAGCACCGTCGGCGCCCCCGCCGTCCCCGCCGCGATCGCGACGAGCGACAGCCCCGCCACGCCGATGGCACAGCCGAAGCGGCCCCAGCCGGTCAGGTCCGGCAGCTTCCTCGCCAGCACCGAGAACGACGCTGAAGCGAGGAGCTGGCCGCCCATGAGCACGATCAGCAGCAGTCCGGTGAGCGCCGCCTCGCCGCCGGTGTGGCTCGCGACGACAAGCGCGACGAAGGTGAAGGTGCCGTAGAGGGCGACGCCCGCGACGGCGTTGACCGAGACCGCGCGGGTGAGGAACGCGCTCGCGAACACCGAAGGCGCGATCAGCGGGTGCGCCGACCGGCGTTGCACCCGCACGAATCCCGCGCCCGCCACGACGGTGAGCACCACCAGCACCGGGGTCCACAGTGGACTTCGGGCGAGCCCGTCGGCACCGCCCAGCGCGACGAGCGCCGAACCCGCGACGACGATGAGCAACGAGCCCGCCACGTCGAACCGGCCCTTCGCCGCACCCCGCCTCGCCGGAAGCGACTTGACTCCCGCGATGGCGGCGAGCACGCACAGCGGCAGGTTCGCCAGGAAGATCCAGCGCCAGCCGGGGTCTGCCGCGAGTACTCCGCCCAGCGCGGGACCGCCGAGCGAGGAGGCCGCGAGCACCGCCGTCGACCAGCCCTGCCTTCGCACCAGCTCGTTCTTGTCGAACAACTCCCCCAGCGCGCTCATCGAGGTGACGATGAGCCCCGACCCGCCAAGACCCTGCACCGCCCTCGCCGCGACGAGCCAGCCGATTCCCGGTGCGAGCGCGCAGGCGAGGGAACCGGCGGCGAAGACGGCGAGCGCGAACCCGAAGACCGCCCGTCGCCCGTACCGGTCGCCGAGCGCGCCGTAGCAGGGCGTGGCGACGGTGACGGTGAGCAGATAGGCGGTCGAGACGCCCACGATGCCGCTGCCTGCCGAGAGGTCGGCGGCGATCGCGGGCAGTGCCGCGATGGTGATCGTGCCGTCGAGTTGTGCCATGAACATCCCGGTCAGCGCGGCGGCGAAGGCGATGCCTCGCGATCGCTCCAATGCGTGCATAGCGCACACATTAATACGTGCAGAACGCACACATCAAGAGGCGGCCTGTGGGATGATGCGGCGGTGACGGCACAGGGCAACGACGCGGGACCAGCGCTCTTCCGGCTGGTGCGGTTCTGGACGCGCAGGTGGGCGCCGGGGGCGGCGGGTGAGGTCAATTCGGCCGCGCGGGACGACACCGGTGAACACGCCGACGTGCAGCACGTCTACGTGGTCGAGGCCATCGACACGGCGACGAGGGCGGCCGAAGGCGGGGAAGTCACGGTGGCCGATGTCGCGCACCTGCTCGGGCTCGACCGGTCGGTGGCAAGCAGGATGATCGGTTACGCCTGCGCGGCGGGATACGTGCACAGGCAGACCTCGGCCACCGACGCGCGCAGGGCCAACGTCGTGCTCACCGAATCAGGGACCCGGTTTCTCGCCGCCTCACACGCCTTCCAGCAACGGACCTTCGACGACCTCGTCGCGAACTGGCCCGAGGACGACCAGCGCAGGTTCGCCGAGTACCTGCGCAGGCTCGCCGACCAGGTGCTCGGGTCGCGCTAACGCGTGAGCGCGCGCACGTCCCACACCCAAGCGTCGCCCTCGACGTGTCCGGGGTCGTCGAGCAACCTGGACACGGTCTCCCTCAACAGCACCTGCTCGCCGGTATCCTCACCGCGCACCGGCAGCACGACGACGTCGGCGTTCCAGTACCGCAGGTCGGCGACCGCCTCCGCCTTGTGGGCCTCGTCGATCACCGGGACGGCGCGTTTCTCGACGACCTCCTCGAACAGGTGCGAGGTCTGCGTGCGCACCGCGCCGTAGGTACCCCTTCCGTCGGTCGATGGACCGACGAAATAACCCTCGGCCAGCGGGAACCCGAACCCGGCATCGATCTGCCACCGCAGCGGGCGCGCGTCGCCGGTGTCGGGCAGCGGAACCGCGACGACCGAACCGCCGGGATCGACGTAGCGCTCCCAGTTTCCTTCGGTGAACAACGCCGGTGTCGGATCGCGTTCGGAGACCGGGAGCTGGGTCGGCGCGATCGGCACGAGCGCCAGTATCAGCACGCTGAACCACGCCGACCAGGCCGCGTACCTCCAGTCCTTGCGTACCGGAAGCCGCAGCACCCTGTCGGTCGCCATCGCGAGCAATATCCCGGCTGGCACGACGGCTCCCAGCGCGAAGCGCGACTCCAGCACCGATTCGTACAGCGGCAGATCGAACAGCAACAACCACGGGCCGGGAATGGCGGTGGCCGTGCCGTCGACGATGAGCAGCACGCCCGTCGAAATCCACGCGAGCATGATCATCGCGACGGCCAGCGCCCTGGCCACGACGACCCTCCACAGCGCCACGGTGACACCGAGCAGCACGAACACGAGCGGCCAGCCGAAGAACGCGTTCTCCTCCGTGCGGTTCATGGAGAACTCGGCAGCGGCCTCCCCGTCCCCCGCGAACGACTCGGTCGCGAACGAGGTGAACGCCGCGAGGTCGTTGCCCCTGAGACCGTGTTCGAGACCGGTGTAGCTCTGCGGTCCCATGAACTGCCACCACAGCGGAAACGCCACGGCACAGAGGGTGACCAGCGCGCCGGTGCCGATCCCGATGCCGAGCGGCCTCGCCATCGCGACGGCCTCCTCCGGCCGCGACACGGCGTAGGCGATGGCGAAGACCAGCAGCGTGGTCGCCGCGATGAGCAGCGGTTCCTCGCCCAGCAGCACCTGGTAGGCCACCAGCAGGCCGAGCAGGATCCCGTTGCGCACCGGCCGTTCGCCCCGCGTGAGCTTGATCAGCCGCAGCACGATGAACGGGAGCACGAACAACACGACGAAGTTGGGATGCGCGTTGGCGTGCGAGATGACCGGCGGCGCGAAGGCGCAGAACGCGGCGCCGATCGCGGCGCCCGCCCTGCTCGGCACGATGTGCCGCGACAGCACCCAGTACCAGGCGGCAGCGGTACCGGCGAGGCCGCCGGTGAGCGCCAGCGCCCAGGTCGCCGTCGGGCCGAACAGCACCGTCACCGGCGTCAGCGGAATCCCGATGCCAAGCATGGTCGTGTTGGCCATGAGATTGACGCCGAGCGGGTAATTCTGGAACGTCGTGAACAGCGGGTTGTCCAGGTTCACCACGGAGTGTGCCGTGACGGCGAAGAACCACTCCCACATGTTCTGGTCCTGCACGCTGCTGGTGAGGTAGCCGTGCGCCAAGTCCATCCACAATGGACGGTAGATGAGGAAGGCCGCGAGCACGAAGCCGAGCAGCACCGCGATGTCGGCGATCCTCGATCGCACCGGCGCGCGCGGCAGCGAGGCGACCTCAGGCCGCCCTTCGGTCAGCGCCGTCACGGCTCGACGACCCTCGCCATGAAGTACAGCGCGCCCGTCTCGGCATCGCGCACGAGCAGCAGGAATGGCCGGTCGACCTTCACCTCGACGGGTTTGCCCGCGGGCATCGAGGTCAGCCGGAAGGTCACCGCGGTCGCGGCGGCGCCCTCGATGCCGCCCTCCTCGACACGCAGCACCGACTGGTGCAGCACGTCGGAGACGGCCATCCGCTCGTCGTCGGTGAGCGGGCCGAAGTCGGCTTCGGAGCCGAACATCGTGCTCACCCCGAGACCGGCGAGTGGTTCACGAAGGTCCGCGCGCAAATCCAGAGCGATCCTCGGCAGGGACAGTGCCACCTCAGCGGACGTGGGCGCCGCCAGCAACTCGGCGAGTTCCGCTTCGTCCACAGCGGACTCTCGCGCCGGCAACGCGTCGTCCGGCAGCAACACGACGGCCTCAACGCCGCCCTCGGCGGGGATCGTGACGATCCGCCAGCCCCGCGCCGCCGCGTAACCGAACTTGCCCGTGCGCCGCATCGTGGGCACGGTCCTGGTGCCGGAGGGCGCGTGAAAGGCGGCGCCGGTGGTGTCGGCTTCGGCGAACCGCGTCGCCCACGCCACCTTCAAGTACAGCGCGTTGACAAGGCAGGCTGCCGTGTTCGCTCGCACGGCGCCGCTGGGCAGCAGCTCGGGAATGAGGCCGCGGGTCGTCGCGGCGACGTCGGCGTTGATGGCGGCGCGAGCCTTCTCCGGTTCCTCGACGAACGGCGCGGAGGCCACGCCGCCACCAGGCCACGTCTCCAGTCGCGCGCGGAAGCCCTGTTTGACGGTGAGCTGATCCCACGCCCACAAGGTGTTGGCCACGGCCAGCACGGGCTCCTCGGAACCGCGAGAGCTCGCTCGCGCGGACAGTCTCGCCGCGGCGCTCAGCAGCTCGGCCTGTCCGCTGACGTCTACAGGGGCACCGGCCAGCAGAGCTGCCACCTCGTCGGCGGTCGGTCCCCTTCCCGCGGTCGCGACGAGACCGAGCGCGCTGGCCACGGAGTAGGGCGACCAGCACGCGTTGCTCTCACCGGCGGCGATGGCGCGGTGCAACGACAGCGCGAACCGCAGGTGGGCCTTTTCCGAAGTGCTGGAAGGCATTCCCCGACGTTACCGCGACCGTCGCCAGGGCACACGAGTGAGTGCCGGACCCGGCCGGACCACTACGGCCTGCGGCCGGTGAGCCTCGCGTGCCAGGCGATGGCCTGGGCGTCGGTGAGTGAGGCGACCTGGTCGATCACCACCCTCAGCTCCCGCCCCTCATCGCCCGCCGAGATGAAAGCGGGCCGAAACGAGGGATCGAGCTCGTCCGGCGCGCGCGCCAGCAGCACGGCGACGAGTTCGCCGATCAGCTCGCGCTGCGCGGCCTGCTCGGCCAGCCTGCGCGCGTCACTCATCACGTACCGCAACGCGAGCGCCTTCAGCACGGCCACCTCGGCGACCACGGTGCCGGGAACGACGAGACCGGCCCCGTAACGGCACAGCGGCCCTTCGCCGTACTCGGCTCGGGTTCCGGTGACGGCGGCCGAGGCGAACCGGCCGACGAGCTCGCTGGTGAGCCGCTTCAGCGCGACCTGAGCCGAAGGCGAACCGTCGTAGTCGCGCCCGGCGAGCTCGGCGACGGAGGGCTGGCGCAGCAGCCGCAGCACCGCGTCCTCCAATGTGGACACCGAATCGGCCGAGAAGTGCTTCGCGGCCAGTTCGGCCAGCGCCGCCCTGTCCTCGGCGACCCCGAGCACACTCAGCGAGATGCGGCCGGCGAGTATGCCGTCCTCGACATCGTGCACCGAGTACGCGACGTCGTCGGACCAGTCCATGATCTGCGCCTCGACGCACTGGCTCGTACCGGGCGCTCCCTGTCTGAGCCAGCCGAACACGGGCAGGTCGTCGTCGTAGACACCGAACTTCCTGGTACCCGCCTTGCGCGGCCATGGGTACTTCGTCGCGGCGTCGAGGCACGCCCTGGTGAGGTTGAGCCCCCCGGTCGCGCCGCCGTCGCCGAGGACCTTCGGTTCCAGCCTGGTCAGGATGCGCAGCGTCTGGGCGTTGCCCTCGAAACCGCCGCAGTGCGCAGCGGCTTCGTCGAGCGCGCGTTCGCCGTTGTGCCCGAACGGAGGGTGGCCGATGTCGTGGGCCAGCCCCGCGGTGTCCACGAGATCGGCGTCGGCCCCCAGTTCCTCGGCGATACCTCTTCCGATCTGGGCGACCTCCAGCGAATGCGTGAGCCGGGTGCGAGGAACACCGCTGACCTCGGCGCCCTCACCGGGGCCCACGACCTGTGTCTTGCCCGCGAGCCTGCGCAGCGCCGCCGAATGCAGCACCCTGGCCCTGTCCCGCGCGAACGGCGTGCGCGCGTCGGCTCCTCCGCCGGGCAGCGCCGCCACCTTCGGCGGCTCCGGCAGCCTGCGCGCGCGATCGTGGGCGGTGTAGACGTTCATCGCAGCCAGCTTAAGGGCAGTCACCGACCACACCGGCCGTTCGCCGGAACGCGGCTGGTCACGAGTGCGCCCTCAGAAGAACCGGCAGCACCCGCTACAGCCCGGCACCCCCGATGTAGTCGGCCGGGTTCTTCGAAAGCCGGTAGTACAACAGCGCGCCGGTCTCGCGGAAGATGTAGCGCGCCTGGATCTCTCTCGTCTGCACGACGGGACCACTGTGCGTCGGCGAGGTCGCGACCTCCATGCCGACGTCCTCGGCCATCGTCGCGGCCCTCAGCGAATGCCACGGATCGCTGACAAGCACGATCGAGTTCCAGCCCTGCGCGCCCACCGAGTCCGACACCGCGCTGAGCGTACGGAGGGTGTCGTTGCCGATTCCGACCGTGACGATCGCCTCGGCGGGGACGCCACGCGAGACGAGCCAGTTCGTACTCGCCTGTGCCTCGGTGAACGCGTCACCGGCCTGACTCCCGCCCGAGGTGACGATGTGCCCGGCGACACCGGCCTCGTACAGGTCGTACGCGTGCCGCAACCTCGCCTCAAGAATCTTGGAAGGGGTTCCGTTGTATTGCGCGGCACCCAGCACGACGATCGCGTCGGCCTGCGGCCGTTCGTCGGCTCTGGCCACGTACCAGACCCGGAACGCGGTGCCACCGACGACGAGCAACGCCATGAGGACGAAACCGGCGAGCGCGCGCCGGAACCAGCGGGCGAAGCCACGCGAACTGCTGGGGGTCACACCGTCAATTCTTACCAAAGGCACGCGATCGCGCCGGACGCGGTGCTCACCCACGGTGCCGGTTTCACCGCCGACCGTGGCCCTCCTGGGGCACCACGACAGCGCGCCCGCGAGAACGTCGTCGACGTCATCGCGGGCGCGCTGTGAAAAAAAAGTGACTCAGCAGCCGATCAGCCGCGCGGCGAGGTAGGACTCCAGCTTGTCGATGGCGATCCGTTCCTGCGACATGGTGTCGCGCTCGCGGACGGTCACAGCGTGGTCGTCGAGCGTGTCGAAATCGACCGTCACACAGAACGGGGTGCCGATCTCTTCCTGCCTGCGGTAGCGCTTGCCGATCGAACCCGCGTCGTCGAAATCGACGTTCCAGTGCTTGCGCAGCGCGGTGGCCAGATCCCTCGCCTTGGGAGTCAGATCGGCGTTGCGCGACAACGGAAGTACGGCGACCTTGTACGGCGAGAGCCGGGGGTCGAGCTTGAGCACGACGCGCTTGTCGACGCCACCCTTGGCATTGGGCACCTCGTCCTCGGTGTAGGCGTCGAGCAGGAACGCCATCATCGGCCTTCCGACACCGGCGGCGGGCTCGATCACGAACGGCCGGTAGCGCTGCCCCGATGCCTGGTCGAAATAGGACAGATCCACACCGGAGTGATTCGAGTGGGTGGTGAGGTCGAAGTCGGTGCGGTTGGCGATGCCCTCCAGTTCGCCCCATTCCTGGCCGGCCGAGAACTTGAACCGGTACTCGATGTCCACCGTGCGCTTGGCGTAGTGGGACAGCTTTTCCTTCGGGTGCTCGAAGTGCCGCAGGTTGTCCCTCGCGATACCGAGGCCGGTGTACCAGTCGGTGCGCAGGTCGATCCAGTACTGGTGCCAGGTTTCGTCCTCGCCCGGCTCGACGAAGTACTCCATCTCCATCTGCTCGAACTCACGCGTGCGGAAGATGAAGTTGCCCGGCGTGATCTCGTTGCGGAAGGACTTGCCGATCTGGCCGATGCCGAACGGCGGCTTCTTGCGCGACGTGGTGAGTACGTTGAGGAAGTTCACGAAGATGCCCTGCGCCGTCTCGGGACGCAGGTAGTGCAGGCCCTCTTCGGATTCGAGCGGTCCGAGGAAGGTCTTGAGCATCATGTTGAACTCACGGGGATCCGTGTACTGCCCCCTGTTGCCACAGTTGGGGCACGGCACCTCGGACAGATTCGATTCGTCCACCTCGGTGCCGGTGCGCGCGGAGTACTCCTCCGCGAGCTGGTCGGCCCTGAACCTGCGGTGGCAGGAAAGGCATTCGACGAGCGGGTCGTTGAACGCGTTGACGTGGCCGGAGGCCACCCACACCTGCTTGGGCAGGATGACGGCCGAGTCCAGTCCCACGACGTCGTCGCGGTTCTGCACCATGGCCTTCCACCACTGCCGCTTGATGTTCTCTTTCAGCTCGACACCGAGCGGTCCGTAGTCCCACGCCGACCGGGTACCGCCGTAGATCTCTCCCGAAGGGAAGACGAAGCCACGACGCTTGCACAAGCTGACAACGGTCTCAATGGTGTTGGCGGGCACTCCACGCTCCGGGGCATGCGGATGTTGAACGAACGGACACTGACTCTGAGCTACCAGCGTATCCCGCGTACTCGGCGGCGTTCCCCCGGGGATGCGCCGCTCACGGACGGGTGAGCAGGCGTGCCGTGACGATCCGGTTGTCCTCGTAGCCGTCGGTTCCGCCGACGTAGTCGCCACCACACGTGACCAGCACGAGGCGGTGTGGGCCGTCCTGCGCGAACAGTTCCCCCGCGTGCCGGGGCAACTCGTTCTTGTGCAGTGTCACCGCCTCGGTGATCTCGTAGACCCAGTGGCCGCCATCCGCGTCGACCACGGTCACGCGCTGCCCGGTCTGGTCCCGCCACAGTTCGGCGAACGGCCCGGTCTGGCCGTTCCAGTTGACGTGACCGGATAACAACGCGACGCCTTGGTCTGCGCCGAGTTCCGCGCCCCACCACGTGGCCTCGCCGAGCCCGTCGGGAATGGGCAGTGTCCCGTCGGGCGTGACTTCCTTGCGCACCAAGGTCGCCGTGCCGCCGTCGGGGAGCCGGACCGTGCCCGGTTGCTGGGCGGAGGCCGTGGCGCGCCGCGCGGGCTCTGCCTTCGGCGCGACCTCGGTCGTGCTGGGCGGCGGTGCCGGACTCTCCGTCGTCACGGGCGGGGCGGGTGGCGCGGCCGAGGGTGACGGCTGCTCACCACGCTGGGTGAGCAGAATCGTTCCCGCCGCGACGGCGACGACGGCGACCGCGCCGAGCCAGGCCGCGAGCCCGCGCCTTCGCATGGCGCTAGCCGTCCTCGCCGCGTACCGAGCCGGGAGCGGGGGTTCTGCGGAGGGCGACCGCGACCGCGACCGCGCCGAGCGCGAGACCACCGCCGAGCAGGCCGACGCCCCACGCGTTCCATGAGTCTGCCTGACCTCCCGCGTCGCTCGGGCCTGCCGGGATCTTCACCGGAACGACCTCGGCGGGACGTTCGCTCTCTCGCGTGGTCTGGGTGAAGCCCGCCGGCAGCGAGCAGCTCACACCGCCGAGCACGAAGGTGGTGGTCACGTCGTCGAGGTCGGCGCCTTCGGCGTCCTTGGCGTGGGTGACGATGCGCACCTGCCAGCCAGCGGCCGCGTCGACGTCGCCGCCGCGCCATTCCTGCTGCCGTTGCAGTCCCTCCAGCGAGGTGATCCTGCTGATGACGACGTCGGAGGTCTGTTCGGCGGCGCCGTCGATCTCGGTCGGCGCGCCGAAGGGCAGACCGGTGTACTCGGCTTGCTGGTCACCGGAGGGCAGCCGCGCTTCGCGCAGCTCGGCACCGTCCTCGTCAAGCAGCCACAGCTTCGCGGCGGTGGCCTCCGTGCTCAGCTCGTCGGTGCCCGCGCAGCTGGCCGAGGTCCGCATCTCCTCCATCGCGAGCACGGTCGTGCCGGAGTCGAGGTCCCGCAGCGCGATGTCGGCTTCGGTGGCCGCACTCGGCACCCCGGTGTCGGCCAGCGACGCGGTGACGTCGTGCTCACGGCCGGGGAACGGGCTGTCCCCCTGCTCGAAGTCGCCGAGGTCGAGCAGGTAGTGGGGCCCGGCCGCCTCGCGCTCACCATCGGAACCGGGAAGCTGCGCGCGGCTCTGCGCGAGCCGGGACGTGCCTGGCAGCAGCGGGGACCGCTGCGTCTCCGTGATGACCGAACCGCCGGTTCCGTCCTCGCCGATCGACAGCGCGGCGACGTTGGCGTAGGCGACGGGGCCCGTCGCCTCGTCAACGGCTTCTGGAGCGGTCTGCGCGTTGGCGATACCCGGAGCCGTCGCGAGCCCGAGCACCAAGGCGCAGGCGGCAAGCTTCGTCACGGATCGAGTCATATCTCCCAGCCTTGTGACGCGATGGCGTTTCACTTTGCCCACGACGCGCGGCAGCCGGGACACGAACATCCGGAACCCACTCGGATGGACCAGCACGAGGCGCGCTATCGCGAGACCGGGGTCACTCCCGGCGGCGCACTAGGATGGTAGAGCATGGTCCGTTGACGCTTCACAACCAAGGCTGGAGGCAGCATGCCGGCGGTGAGTCCCGGAGCGAGCACGGCCGGAGCGGCGGCGGGGCTTCCCGCCGAGGCGGAGCGCCACGAACACTCACCGGAGGGGCAGCCGGAGCCGGTACCCGCCCCTCCCGCGCGTACCCTCGCCGACGCGGGTGAGCTGCTGCGCGCGCTGGCCGCCCCGGTGCGCATCGCGATCGTCCTGCAACTGCGCGACGGCGACCGCTGCGTCCACGAACTGGTCGAAGCGCTCGACGTCGCGCAACCGCTGATCAGCCAGCATCTGAGAGTGCTGAAGGCAGCGGGGGTCGTACACGGTGAGCGCAGGGGAAGGGAAGTCGCCTACCGCCTCGTCGACGACCACCTTGCGCATATCGTGATCGACGCCGTCGAACACGTGCAGGAGGGAGTGCGGGCATGAGCACACCGGTCACCCGGGGGCGCGCGCCGATGCCGGGGCGCAGGGCCACCAAGCAGCGTGCCGCCGTCGTGGAGCTACTGGCCGAGGTCGACGACTTCCGCTCGGCGCAGGAGTTGTACGACCAGCTCAGGCAGCGCGGCGAGGGCATCGGCCTCACCACCGTCTACCGCACGTTGCAGTCGCTGTCGGAAGCGGGCGAGATCGACGTGCTGCGCACCGGCTCCGGCGAGGCGCTCTTCCGGCGCTGCTCCGACCACCATCACCATCACCTGGTGTGCCGTCATTGCGGCTTCACCGTCGAGGTCGAGGGCCCCGCCGTCGAGCGGTGGGCCGAGAAGATCGCGGCGGGCAACGGATTCTCCGACATCACCCACACCGTCGAGATCGTCGGCACGTGCGAGAGCTGCGCGGCCCGTTCGTGACCTGGTCGTAGCCGGTCAGTACTCGTAACGGTCCCGGGGCTCCGGGATCTCGGCCAGTGTCTCGACCTCGAAGCTGGGGACATAGCCCGCCTCGCCCGCGCCATCGGCACCGTCGGGCACCAGCGTCCCCGTGACCTCGATCCAGGTGTCGTCAGGCAGTCCAGCCGCCTGCTCGCCGGTGAGCGCGACCCGCACCGGAAAGGCGTCGGCGGCGCAGCAACTGATCACCAGCCTCGCCAGCAGCGTGTTCTGCTCGCTCTGCACCACGAAGCCCGACAGTGACACGGTGCGGCCGTTCAGGGAGCCGGTCTCGTCCCAGCCCGCCCTGCTCACGAAGTCCGACAGTGACAGCGGAACGACGTCCACGTCGTCCTCACCGGGCAGCGGGGGGAAGGCCGCACCTGGCTCGGTCGGCGCGTCGGCGGTCGAGCGCGTGACCGAATCGGAGCCGAGCGCGGGCGGCGCCACGAGGAACACGGCGAGCACCGGCACCATCAGCAACCAGGCCGCTCTCGCCGGATGATCGTGCCCACCGTGCCCCTCGTCGCCGTCGTGGTGCGCTTTCGCCGAGACGAGGTCACGCACGACGGCCACGCCGCCGAGCAGCACCATGACCACCCCGCCCGCGATGAGCCACGGCAGGTGCGCCGGTTTCACGTAGCGCAGGTAGTCGCCGTTGAGCGAGATCTTGATCAGCGCGCCACCCAGCAACAGCAACAGGATGTTCTGGGTTTCCCTCCTCATCGGACACCTCCGAGGAACACCAGTCCGGCGAGCACACCACAACACACGGCGACGACGAAGGTCGCCGGAGCGAACCGCAACGCGAACGTCTTGCCGAACGTACCGGCCTGGAGCGCGAACAGCTTCGCGTCGATGGCTGGCCCGACGACGAGGAAAACCAAGCGTGGCAACAACGGAAGCGCCGACAGCGACGCCGCGACGAACGCGTCGGCCTCACTGCACAGCGACAGCACGACCGCGAGCACCGCCATGACGAGGATCCCGAGCACGATCTGGTCGCCAAGCGCACCGAACCACGAGTCGGGGACGACGACGTTCAACGCGGCCGAGATCAGCGCGCCGAGCACCAGGAATCCACCCGCGTCGACCAGATCTGCCCTCGCCGTCTCGGCGAAGGTCGTCCATCTCGCCTTTCCGTGCACGTCCGGCAGCTTGCGCAACGCGCGTTCCACGATCCATTCGAGCTTGCCGAAGCGGATCCACAACCAGCCCATGACCATCGCCGTCGCCAGCGATCCCACGAACCTGGCGAGCACCATGCCCGGTTCGCCGGGGAAGGCCACCGCGGTCGAGACGATGACGATCGGGTTCACCGCGGGCGCGGCGAGCAGGAACGTCAGCGCGGCCGAGGGCGCGACGCCCTGGCCGATCAGCCTGCGCGCGACGGGAACAGAAGCGCACTCGCAACCGGCGAGCGCGATCCCGGAAACTCCGGCGACGCCGACGGCGGCGCTCTCCGATTTCGGCAGCACCTTGCGCAGCACCCTCGCGGGGACGAACGCGGCGATCGCCCCGCTGATGAGCACACCGAGCACGAGGAAAGGAAGGGCCTGTACGCACACGGCCACGAACACGGTGGCACCGGTGCGCAGCGCGGGAAGATCGAACGCCGTCCGCAACCAGGACTGGCCGACGATCGCGAGCAGCAACACGACGCACAGCACCTCGACCGAGGTGACGCGCCAGCGGCGGGGCCCGCGCGGCGGGTCCGCCTCGTCAAGATCGCTGTCGGAAACCGTTGTCATTTCCCGCGGATGCTAGGTCACGATGAGGACTCCGCGCCAAGCAGGTCCGCCCGCACCTGAGACGCCGTCGACACCACGAGCATCAGCAGCGTGCCGAGCGGCCCGCTGTCCAATCCGCCTGCCGGAAACGCATAACGCAAGGTCAGGTCCATGCCGGCCTCGGTGTGCACGATGCCGAGCGTGCCGAACAAGCCCTGTCCCGCCCGCTCCGCGACCGCCGCGGCGAGCGCCGGGTCGTCCGGAAGATCCCAGGCAACTACACACGTAAGACTGAGTACCGCGAGCCCCTCGCCGAGGCTCGTCGCCTGTACGACACACGGGACGTCGGCATGCGAGAACGTCAGCGTGCCGTCGTCGTCGACGCGGACCTCAAGGTAACGCTCCAGTGCCTCCTTGGCCGCGGTGAGCAGCGCCGCGGTGTCGGCGGCTTCCGAGTTCATGAGGTGCCTTCCTTGTCGGTGGACGGGTTCCTGCCCGACCGGGAGGCCGAGTTGTCGATCGCGGCGCCGAACCGGCGGTCCCGCTTGGCGTAGTCGAGGCACGCCTCCCACAGCTTCGTGCGGTCGAAGTCGGGAAACAGCGTGTCCTGGAAGACGAACTCCGCGTAGGCCGACTGCCACAGCATGAAGTTCGACGTCCGTAGTTCACCCGACGGCCGCAGAAAGAGGTCCACGTCGGGCATGTCGGGCTGGTACAGGTACTTCGCGATCATGCGCTCGTCGACCTTGTCGGGGTTGATGGCCCCATCGGCGGCCAGGCGCGCGATCCTGCGCGTGGCGTCGGCGACCTCGGCCCTGCCGCCGTAGTTCACGCACATCGTCATGTTGAGCAGCGTGTTGTGCTTGGTCTTCTCCTCCGCCACCTCCAGCTCCTTGATGACGCTTCGCCACAGCTTCGGCCGACGGCCCGCCCAGCGGATCCGTACCCCGATCGAACCGAGGTAGTCGACCTGCCTGCGGATCGTGTCGCGGTTGAAGCCCATCAGGAACCGCACCTCGTCGGGGCTGCGTTTCCAGTTCTCCGTCGAGAACGCGTACACCGACAGCCACCGCACGCCCAGTTCGACCGCGCCGCTGGCGACGTCGATCATCACCGCCTCACCGCGCTTGTGCCCCTCGATGCGAGGAAGCCCGCGCTGATTGGCCCACCGGCCGTTGCCGTCCATCACGAGCGCCACGTGGTTGGGCACCAGTTCCGAGGGAATGCGCGGTGGCCGCGCCCCCGAAGGATGCGGGTCAGGCGCCCGCACCGCCCCCCGTGACTCCTCCAGTGACGTCACGGCTTCGCGTGCCCTGCGCCGCACCTGTTACCTCCGTATCGCCGGAAACCGCGTCCGACCCTAACCTGCCGTCGATCGGAGCCTCACGGGCACGGCGTTCGACGAACGGCAGCGAACGCAACTGCCGTTCGAGATGCCATTGCAGGTGGGCGGCGACGAGGCCGCTCACGTCGCGGCGAACGGGAAACGTCGTCTCCTCCGCCACCGGCCAGTCGCCGTGCAGCAGCGCGGCGAGCAGCACCAGCACCTCTGGCGCGGGATGTACCGAGCCGGGCACCCTGCACCGCCCGCACAACGACCCGCCTGCCTGCACGTTGAACGCGTTGTGCGGGCCTGGGTCACCGCAGCGGGCACACTCGGTGATCGCGGGCGCCCATCCCGCGTAGACCATCGCCCTGAGCAGGAACGCGTCGAGCACCAGCGAGGCATCCCGGCTGCCCTCAGCCAGCGCCCTGAGCGCACCGGTGACCAGCAGGTACAGCTTCAGCGCCGGCTCGCCCTCCTCGACGGCGAGCCGGTCGGCCGTCTCGGTGATCGCGCTGGCCGCCGTGTACCGCTGGTAGTCGCCGACGATGGGCAACGCGAAGGCGTCGACGGTCTCGACCTGGGTGATCACGTCGAGCGTGCGGCCGGTGTAGAACTGCGCGTCGACGTGCCCAAACGGTTCGAGCCTCGCCCCGAACCGGGAGGTGGTCCGCCTGACGCCCTTCGCGACGGCCCGCACCTTGCCATGCCTGCGGGTCAGCAGGGTGATGATGCGGTCGGCCTCGCCGAGCTTGTGCACCCGCAGCACCACACCGGTGTCCCGATACAGACTCACCGGCTCATCGTCGCACGAACGAGTGTGCGAACGGAGACCCGACCGCGCACGGCACCGCGCTCAGAAACCGAGCTTGCGCAGCTGCTTCGGATCGCGCTGCCAGTCCTTGGCGACCTTGATGTGCAGGTCGAGATACACCTTGGTCCCCAGAAGCGCCTCGATCTGCTTGCGGGCGTTCGCGCCGACCTCCTTGAGCCTGCTGCCCTTGTGACCGAGGACGATGCCCTTCTGGCTGGGCCGCTCGACGTACACCAGCGCGTAGATGTCGACGAGGTCGTCCCTGCCCTCGCGGTTGTCCATCTCCTCGATGGTCACCGCGATGGAGTGCGGCAGTTCGTCGCGGACGCCTTCCAGCGCGGCTTCCCTGATGAGTTCGGCGACGAGCGTCTGCTCGGGCTCGTCGGTGAGGTCACCGTCAGGGTAGAGCTGCGGTCCTTCCGGCAACTGCGCGACGAGCACGTCGGACAGCGTGCCGACCTGGTAGCCGTCGACGGCCGACACCGGGACGAGGTCGGCGAACTCCATGACCTCCTGCAAGGCGAGAAGTTGCTCGGCGACCCGCTGTGCCGGAACGAGGTCGGTCTTGGTGACGATGCCGACGACGGGAGTCCTGCGGGCGACCTTGGCCAGCTCTCCCGCGATGTAGCGGTCGCCTGGACCGATCTTCTCGTTGGCGGGAACGCAGAAGCCGATGACGTCCACTTCGGACCACGTCGACCTGACGACGTCGTTGAGCCGCTGGCCGAGCAGCGTGCGTGGCCGGTGCAATCCCGGGGTGTCCACGATGACCAGCTGCGCGTCGGGACGGTGCACGATGCCCCTGATCGCGTGCCGCGTGGTCTGCGGCTTGCTCGACGTGATCGCGATCTTGGTACCCACCAGCGCGTTGGTCAGCGTCGACTTGCCCGCGTTGGGACGGCCGACGAAGCAGGCGAAACCGGAACGGTGATCCTCCGGCGTTTCCCGCGAAAGCTGGTTCACGTGACGATCTCCTGGACGACCCCGTCGAGGTCGGCGCGCAGGATCGGGGCCGACGGCGCGAGGTCGCGCACGGCGTGCACGGACGCCTCCGCCACCAGCGAGTCACCGGTGACGACGGCGGCGGCTTCGAGCCCCTCCGCGCCGCTGGACACGGCGGCCGCTACCGCCGCCTGGATGGCGGTGAGCTTCATCGAGGGCAGCGAGACGGTGCCCGCCGCGTAGGTACGACCGTCGAGATCGCGGACGGCGGCGCCTTCCGCTGCCTGGGTACGCGCTCGCGTCGACCTGGCGAGAATGATGATCTTCTCGTCCTCCGGGTCGAGGTCAGGCATGTTCGACGCTCCTATCCTTGTCTCGCTCTTCGCTGCCGTTCTGGCGGTCGTTTCCCGGCAGCACCAGCGCGAGTTCCTCACTGGCAGGGCACACGACCACCGTGGTGATCCGCATGCGCCCCCTGCGGTCCTTGCCGCCTTCGGCGCGGAGCCGCAGGCCGTCGACCTCGCCTTCCGCGCCGGGCAACGGTACGCGGCCCAGCCGCTCGGCCAGCAGCCCGCCCACGGTTTCGACGTCGTGGCCCGCGAGGTCGAGACCGAACAGTTCGCCGAGATCGTCGATGCCGAGCCTGGCCGACACCCGCACCACGTGGTCGCCGAGGTGTTCGACGGGAGGCCGTTCCCCGGTGTCCGACTCGTCGGTGATCTCACCGACGATCTCCTCCAGGATGTCCTCGATGGTCAGCACACCAGCCGTTCCGCCGTACTCGTCGACGGCGATGGCCATGTGATAGCGCGAGACCTGCATTTCCTTGAGCAGGCCGTCGAGCCGCTTCGAGTCGGGAACGAAGCTCGCCTGCGTCATCAGTTCGCTCACCTCGCGGTTCGCGCCGCCGTCGGCCATCGAGGCGTTGACCAGGTCCTTGAGGTTGACGACGCCGACGATGTCGTCGACGGACTCGCCGATGACGGGCAGCCGCGTGAATCCGGTACGGATCGACAACGCGAGCGCCTGGCGTACCGTCTTGCCCTTCTCGATCCAGACGATCTCGGTGCGGGGCACCATGACCTCGCGGGCGACGGTGTCGCCCAGTTCGAACACCGAGTGGATCATCTCGCGCTCGTCGGTGCCGACGACACCGCGCTCTCCGGCGAGATCGACCAGCTCACGCAGTTCGGTCTCGGTGGTGAACGGGCCCTCGCGGAAACCCCGGCCGGGGGTGATGGCGTTGCCGAGGATGATGAGCAGCTTGCTGAGCGGGCCGAGCACCGTGCCCAGCACGCGCACGGGGCCCGCGACGAGCAGCCCGATGCCGTAGGGGTGCTGGCGACCGAGCGTGCGGGGGCCGACACCGACCAGCACGTAGCTGACGAGCACCATGATCAGCCCCGCGACGACGACCGCGAGCCACACCGGGTCGAACCAGCGCACGCTCACGACGGTCACGAGCACGGTCGCGGTCAGCTCGCAGCTCATCCGCAGCAACAGCAACAGGTTGATGTGCCTGCTGCGCTCGCCGAGCACCGCGACCAGCTGGCGAGCTCCGGCTCTCCCCGAACGTACGAGCCCCTCGGCCCGTGCCTGTGACACCGTGCTGACGGCCGCGTCCGCGGCGGCGAAGACACCGCCGAAGAGGATCAGCACAGCGGCGATGACGAGTAGTACCGCTGAACTGGTCACGTCGGCTCCGGACCCTGCCCTCCGTCGAGCCCGGCGGCGCCGAGGAGGCGATCGTCGTTGCTGCGCTGGACATCCCGGCGCTGAGCAGCTGCCGTTGCCGCCCGGAACTCGTCGAGGATGCGCTGCTGCAAACCGAACATCTCGCGTTCCTCAGCCGGTTCGGCGTGGTCGTAACCGAGCAGGTGCAGTACGCCGTGGACGGTCAGCAGGTGCAACTCGTCCATGAGCCCGTGCCCCGCCGTGCGCGCCTGGTCCTTGGCGAAGGCCGGGCACAGCACGATGTCGCCGAGCAGCGCGGGCGACGACTCCGCGGCGTCGGGGCGGCGGGTGGATTCCAGCTCGTCCATCGGAAAAGCCATCACGTCGGTTGGCCCAGGCAGGTCCATCCACCGCACGTGCAGGTCTTCCATCACGTCCAGCGTCACCAGCATCACGGACAGCTCGGCCAGCGGGCTCACTTCCATGCGGTCGAGCGCGAACCGCGCCGCCGACACGATCGAGGGTTCGTCGACCTTCGCGCCCGATTCGTTGACGATCTCGATGCTCACGAGCGTCCCCCGACTGCCCTTCCGTTGCCGGAGGCGCCGTTCGCCTCCTGGTGTGCCTGCCACTTCTCGTAGGCGTCGACGATGTCGCCGACCAGCCTGTGCCGGACGACGTCCTGACTGGTGAGCGTCGCGAAATGCAGGTCGTCGACGCCTTCGAGAATATCCCGCACGACGCGCAGCCCGCTTCGCTGTCCGCTGGGAAGGTCGACCTGCGTGATGTCGCCGGTGACCACCACCTTGGAGCCGAATCCCAGCCGCGTCAGGAACATCTTCATCTGTTCCGGCGTGGTGTTCTGCGCCTCGTCGAGGATGATGAACGCGTCGTTGAGGGTTCGCCCACGCATGTAGGCCAACGGCGCGATCTCGATCGTGCCTGCCTGCATGAGCCGGGGAATCGACTCGGGGTCGACCATGTCGTGCAACGCGTCGTACAGCGGGCGCAGGTAAGGGTCGATCTTCTCGTACAGCGTGCCCGGCAGGTATCCGAGCCGTTCACCGGCCTCGACGGCGGGCCGGGTCAGGATGATGCGCGTGACCTGCTTGGCCTGCAACGCCTGCACGGCCTTCGCCATGGCGAGATAGGTCTTGCCGGTACCGGCGGGGCCGATACCGAAGACCACGGTGTGGTTGTCGATGGCGTCGACGTAACGCTTCTGGTTGAGCGTCTTCGGCCGGATCGTGCGGCCACGGCGGGACAGGATGTCCATGCTGAGCACTTCGGCGGGCGACTCGGAACCGCCGGCGGACAGCATGCCCACCGTGCGCCGCACGGTGTCGGGCCCCATCTGCTGACCCCGGCTCGCGAGCGTCACCAGTTCCTCGAAAACGCGTTCGGCGAAAGCGACGTCCGCCGGTGCGCCGGTGAGGGTGACCTCGTTGCCTCTGACATGCACGTCGGCGTCGAGTAGATCCTCGACGACCTTCAGGTTCTGGTCACGTGAGCCGAGCAGGACCAGGGCTGCGGCGTCCGGTATCGGGAACTTGGACTGCGCCGCCTCGCCGGAGGGAGCCTCCCGCGTTTCCTGTGCTGCGGCTTGTGTCGATTGCTGCGGAGCGGTTCCGGCCACGTGGCCTCTGGCCTGCTTTCTGCACTCTGTGTGCCAGTTGTCGACGGGTTTCTGTCAGCTTGATGCTAGCCGCATCGTCCCGGCAGGGCAGGTGGATTACCCGCCTTGTCCGCTATAACGCCCGAAGAAGCCGAGCTGTTCCCCTCCCAACACGTGCGCGTGCACGTGAAACACGGTCTGACCTGCGTGTTCGTCCGTATTGAACACCACACGGTAACCGTCGCGGGTGAGCCCTTCGAGCTCGGCGACCTTCGCCGCGGTCGTGACGACCTCGGCCAGCAGGCGCGGGTCGGCGGCCGCCAGTTCGGCGACATTGCGGTAACGCTTCTTGGGCACGACCAGCACATGGGTCTTCGCCTGCGGGTTGATGTCCCGGAAGGCGAGAGTGTCGTCCGTTTCGTACACGATGTCGGCAGGAATCTCCCTGGCGATGATGCGCTCGAACAGCGTCTCCGCGTCGCTCATGTCCCGACCTTAGCGCGCGCCCTCGAACGTCCCCCAACGCCGGACACCGACGGTGCGCGACCGCCCGGTCGCCTGGGGGAGCAGATTGGCAAGCACCCGAAGAATCCTTTCACCGAACGAAAAGACAGTTGCCGACGCTACGCATGCATGTCCCACTACGTTTCGGTAAGCACCTTTTCCATGCACCGCGGAAAAGCCGGGGACGGTAACAACCGATCGCCCCCTTACCGGCAACCCAGCACCAAAAGGCAATCCATGGAAACCACGAGCGGTGGCGGTGGGGGTTCGGGGGCACGCCCCCAAGAAGACACCTTCACCGCGAACCAGGGAGCCGGACGAAGTCCGGCGACTAGGGTGCCGCGGTAGCGGTGAAGCCTGGGGGTCGCTCCACCCGCCACCGCGGCTCCGCCGGACCGAGGGGGGAGGTGTCCGGCGGGGGTCGTCGCACTACGAGAACGTGTGCGTCCGATCGTTAACGAGCGTAACGGTTGCGAGTGGAGTCGCGCCAGGATTCGTCGCGAAAAGCGTCCAAATTCCTTGGTGCGGCGATATTCACGGGGCCGTTCGGGCTACTGCCACCGAGCAGTCAGGGCACCGAGTGCACCGAGAGCGACCGTCGCGGCGGTCGAGGTCCGCAATACGGTGAGTCCAAGGCGGACACTCGTCGCTCCCGCCTCGGCGAGGGCGTCGTGTTCTTCACGCGTGATGCCGCCTTCCGGCCCGACGATGAGCAGAATGCGGCCCCTGGCTGGAAGATCGAGGCTCGTGATGGGAGTTCCCGCCGCGTCGAGCACGAGCGCGAGGTCCGCTTCGGCGACGCGTTCGGCGATGTGCGCGGTGGTCGCCGGTTCCGACACGGAGGGGAAGCGAGCCCTTCGTGCTTGTTTCGCGGCGGCTTTCGCAGTGTCGCGCCATTTGGCGAGTGCTTTGGCTCCCCTGGCGCCTTCGTCCCAGCGGGCGACACTGCGCGCCGCCCGCCACGGCACGATGTCGTCGGCTCCCGCTTCGGTCGCCAGTTCGACGGCGAGTTCGCCTCGGTCGCCTTTGGCCAGTGCCTGGACGATGGTGACCCGCAGCGCCGGTTCGGGTTCGTACCGGCGCTTCCCGACGGTCAAGCCGAGGCGTGGCTGTTTGCCGGGATGCACGGCCTCGATCACACAGTCCGCGGAGTGCCCTTCGCCGTCGGTGAGGGTGATGACCTCACCTGGCCGGGCCCTGCGGACGGTGACCGCGTGCCGTGCCTCGGTCCCTTCCAATTCGGCACGCTCCCCTTCCGGGAGCGCGTCGACGAGGAAGACAGCGGGCGTACTGTCGGTCACCGGCTCTTCGCGCGCAGTTTCGAGAAAAGGCCGCCGTGCTTGCCGCCGTTGCTCGCGAGAGTCGGCGCTTCCTCGCCACGCAGTTGCGCGAGATCACGCAGCAGCCCCGCCTGCTCGTCGTCGAGTTTGGTCGGCACGACGACATCGAGGTGCACGTGCAGGTCTCCCCTGCCGTCGACGCGACCGGAGGAACGCAGCCTCGGCATGCCCTTTCCGGTCAGCACCAATTCGGTGGCAGGCTGGGTTCCCGGATCGATGTCGAGTTCCTGCTCGCCGTCGACGAGTGTCTCCAGCGGTACCACCGCGCCGAGCGCGGCACTGGTCATGGGAATCCGCAAGTGGCAGTGAAGATCGTTGCCCTGCCTTGAGAAGACCTCATGCGGCTGTTCCTCGATCTCGACGTAGAGGTCGCCCGCCGGGCCGCCGCCTGGGCCGACCTCGCCCTGGCCGGAAAGCCTGATCCGCATGCCGTCGCCGACACCGGGCGGGATCTTCGCCGTCACGTCGCGGCGGGCCCTGACCCTGCCGTCGCCACCGCACTGCTGGCACGGGTCGGTGATGACCTCGCCGTAACCGCGGCACACCGGGCAGGGCCTCGCCGTGACGACCTGACCGAGGAAAGAACGCTGGACCGACTGGACCTCGCCCTGCCCGTTGCAGGTGTCGCAGGTCTTGACGGTGCCGCCGTCGGCGGTTCCGCCACCGCGGCAGCGGTCGCACAGGATCGCGGTGTCCACCGTGATGGACTTGTCGACGCCGGTCGCGCACTCCTCAAGGCTGAGGCTGAGCCGGATGAGGGCATCGGAGCCCGGCTGCACCCTGCTGCGAGGCCCCCTTCCCCTTCCGCCGCCCGCCGCGGCGCCGAAGAAGGCGTCCATGATGTCGCCGAGGCCACCGAAGCCCGCGAACGGATCGCCACCGGCCCTGCCTGCCCCGTTGTCGAGGGGATCGCCGCCGAGATCGACGATCTTGCGCTTCTGCGGGTCGGTGAGGACCTCGTAGGCAGTGGTCACTTCGCCGAACTTGTGCTGCGCGTCCTCGGAAGGATTGATGTCAGGGTGCAGTTCGCGCGCGAGCTTGCGATAGGCGCGCTTGATTTCCTGGTCGGTCGCGTTCTTCGCGACACCCAGGATGCCGTAGTAGTCCCTCGCCACCGTTTAGCCGTCCTCCTCGTAGACCTGTGAGCGGCCGTTACTTGCCGGACAGGATCTGACCGACGTAGTTGGCGACCGCGCGCACCGCCGCGATCGTGCCCGGATAGTCCATCCGGGTCGGGCCGACCACGCCCATGCCCCCCAACAGGAGATCGTCGGAGCCGTACCCGATCGACACGACCGATGTGCTCCGCATCTGTTCGTCTTCATTCTCCCCGCCGATGCGCACCGCGATGGCACCGGGGTTGCGCGCGGCCGCGAGCAGCTTCAGCACGACCACCTGCTCCTCAAGCGCTTCGAGCACCTGGCGCAGCGAACCGGGGAAATCCGCGACGTTGCGGGTGAGGTTCGCCGTGCCGCCGAGCACGAGCCGCTCCTCCGGATGCTCGACAAGCGACTCGACCAGCACCGTACAGACCCTGGTGAGCGCGTCCCGCAACTCGGTCGGTCCCTGGTCCGGCAGTTCGGCGACCTTCGCGGCCGCGTCGATCAGCCGGTGGCCGGCGAGCGTGTTGTTGAGGACGTCCCTCAGCGTGGCGACGCCGTCCTCGGTGACGACATCCCCCAAATCGACGGTACGCTGATCGACTCGTCCGGTGTCGGTGATCAGCACCAGCATCAGCCGCGCCGGGGTCAGCGGCACCACCTCGACGTGGCGCACGGTCGAACTGGTCAGCGTCGGATACTGCACGACGGCGACCTGCCTCGTGAGCTGCGCGAGCAGCCGCACCGACCGGCGCAGCACGTCGTCGAGATCGAGCGCGCCCTCCAGGAAGTTCCTGATGGCCTTGCGCTCGGCTGAGGAAAGCGGCTTGATCTCGGAGAGCCGGTCGACGAACAGCCGGTAGCCCTTGTCGGTGGGGATCCGTCCCGCGCTCGTGTGCGGCTGCGTGATGTAGCCGTCCTCCTCAAGGGCGGCCATGTCGTTGCGCACGGTGGCGCTGGATACCCCGAGGTTGTGCCTGTCGACCAGCGCCTTCGAGCCGACCGGCTCCTGGTTGGAGACGTAGTCGGCCACGATGGCGCGCAGTACGTCGAAGCGGCGTTCGTCCCCGCTGGCCACCGGCACCTCCGCATCGTCCTCGTCATCAACGTCGTCGTGACGACGAGTTTACGGGTCGCAGGGTGCCCTCCGGTCAGACGTTGCGAGGGAATCCGAGGTTGACGCCGCCGTGGGAGGGATCGAGCCAGCGCGAGGTGACGACCTTGGTGCGGGTGAAGAAGTGGAATCCCTCCGGCCCGTAGGCATGGCTGTCGCCGAACAACGAGTTCTTCCAGCCGCCGAAGGAGTAGTAACCGACGGGAACGGGGATGGGCACGTTGACGCCGACCATGCCCACCTCGACCTCGTTCTGGAACCGCCGCGAGGCGCCGCCGTCGTTGGTGAAGATCGCCGTCCCGTTGCCGTAAGGGTTGGCGTTGATCACATCGAGCGCGGCGTCGTAGCTGGTCACCCTCGCCACGGCGAGTACGGGACCGAAGATCTCGTCGGTGTAGATCGACATGTGTGGCTCGACCTTGTCGAACAGGGTCGGCGCCAGCCAGAAGCCCGCCCCAGCCACCCCGTGCTTCCTGCCGTCGACGACCAGTTGCGCTCCTTCCTCGACCCCGGCACTCACATAGGAACTCACGCGTTCCCTGTGCGCCGCCGTGACAAGCGGCCCCATCTCCGATTCGGGCTCACGGCCGTCGCCAACGCGCAGCTTCCGCATACGGTCGGTGATCTTGCTCACCAGCTCGTCGCCGATCGGGTCGACGGCGACGACGACCGAGACCGCCATGCAGCGCTCACCGGCGGAGCCGAATCCGGCCGACACGGCCGCGTCGGCGGCGAGATCGAGATCGGCGTCCGGTAGCACCACCATGTGGTTCTTGGCCCCGCCGAGCGCCTGCACCCGCTTGCCTGCCGAGGTGCCGTTCTCGTAGACGTAGCGGGCGATGGGCGTCGAGCCGACGAACGACACGGCCTTGACCGCCGGATGCGCGAGCAGTCCGTCGACCGCCTCCTTGTCCCCGTGCAGCACGTTGAGCACGCCGGGAGGCAAACCGGCCTCCGCGAACAGTTCCGCGATGAAATTCGCCGCCGAGGGGTCCTTCTCGCTCGGCTTGAGCACGACCGTGTTGCCGCAGGCGATCGCGTTGGGAACGAACCACAACGGCACCATGGCTGGGAAATTGAACGGTGAGATGACCCCGACGACGCCGAGTGGCTGGGCGATGGAGTACACGTCGACCCCGCGCGAGGCGTTCTCGCTGAAACCGCCCTTGAGCAGTTGCGGCGCGCCGCACGCGTACTCGACGTTCTCGATGGCGCGCTGCACCTCTCCTCCCGCGTCGGAGAGGACCTTGCCGTGCTCGCTCGTGACGATGGCCGCCAGTTCGTCCTTGCGCTGGACCAGCAGTTCCCTGAACGCGAACAGCACCCGCGACCGCGCGGCGAGCGAGGAGTCCCGCCAGCCGGGGAAGGCGGCCTCCGCCGAGGCGACCGCCTGCTCGACCTGCCCGGCACCGGCGAAGTCCACGTGTGCGCGGACTTCGCCGGTGGCGGGATCGAACACCTCCCCGGTCCGTTCTGGTGCCCCGGCCCACGGCTTGCCGTCGATCCAGTGGCTGATCCGGTTCGTCACGCGAACTCCCTCATCGTCGGCGGCTGCCTTGTCCGGCGCTTGTCGTTGTGGCGCTTGGCGTTGTGGTCGTTGTCGGCGCGCGGTCAGTCGGCGGCGTCGGCCGAGGCGATCGCCTCGTGCAGGATGCCGAGCGCCTCGTCGGCTTCCCCGTCGGTCAGGGTCATGGGCGGAGCCAGCCTGAGCACGTTGTTGTGCAGGCCCCCCTTGCCCACCAGCAGGCCACGGGCCTTCGTCCCTTCGAGCACCGCCGTGGCGGCGGCCGGATTCGGTGCGGTGCCGCCCTTCTCGACCAGCTCGACGCCGATCATCAGCCCCTTGCCGCGCACGTCACCCACGATGCCGTACCCGGAGCCGATGTCGCGCAACCCGGACGACAGGTGCTCGCCGAGCTTCGCCGCGTTGCCCTGGAGGTCGTTGTCGAGCAGATAGTCCAATGTGGCCTTCGCACCCGCCGTGGAGATCGGATTGCCGCCGAACGTGGAGATCGAATTCGCGGGGAGGCAGTCCATGATGTCGGCTCGCGCGATGACGCCGCCGATCGCGAGGCCGTTGCCGATGCCCTTCGCGAAGGTCATGATGTCCGGTGTCACGCCGTGCGCCTGGATGCCCCAGAAGTGGTCGCCGGTCCGCCCCCAGCCGGTCTGCACCTCGTCCGAGATGAGCAGAATTCCGTTGGCCTCCAACACTTCCTTGAACGCGCCGAACAAACCGTCCGGTGGGGTCGCGAATCCGCCGACGCCCTGGATCGGCTCCGCGATCATGGCGGCGACGTCACCGGAGGTCGCCGTCGCGAGAACGTCGGTGAGGTCGTCGACGCAGGCGGCGACGTAGTCGGCGTCGGAGTAGCTCGCGAACGGGCCTCGGTAGCGGTAGCCGCCGTGCACGAAACTCACCTTCACCGGGGAAAGCGAACTCGCCGACCAGCCACGGTTTCCGGTTACGCCGACGGTGCCGAAAGCCCTGCCGTGGTAGGAATTGCGCAGGGCGAGGATCTGGTTGCTGCGACGGTACTGGGTGGCCACCATCAGCGCGGTCTCGTTGGCCTCGGTACCCGAATTGGTGAAGAACACCTTGGCGCCGGGGATACCCGACAGTTCCGCGATCTGCTCGGCCAGCTCGACCTGTTTGCGGATGAGGTAGAGGGTCGAGGTGTGCAGGACGCCGGTGTCGAGTTGCGCGCGGACGGCGTCGGAGATCTCGTCGATGTCGTAGCCGATGGCGTTGGTCAGGATGCCGGCGAAGAAGTCGAGGTAGGTGTTGCCTTCGGAATCGGTGACGTGCCGTCCCTTCGCGTGGACGATCTCGATCGGTTCTGCGTAGTACAGGGCCAGCCAGCCGGGCAGCACGGCCCGGTGCCGGGCCAACAGGTCCGCGTCCGTCATGGCTCCGAGTTTCGCCGGGCCACCGGGGAGCCGCCACCGGCAACATGTACGAAATCGCGCCACCCGCCGTACAGTCTGCTCGCGAGTCCCCCGCCCGGACGCCGACATCCGCGCTCAGGTCACCGACATCCGCGCTCAGGTCACCGACATCCGCACTCAGGTCACCGACATCCGCGCTCAGGTCACCGAGAACCGCACTCGGGACATCGAGATCCGCGCCCGGGACGCCGACATCCGCGCCCGGGCTCCCGTAGCCGAAGTGCTCAGCACCCGGCACCAAGACCACGACCCAGGCGACCGGCAACCCCGCACCGCCGGACGCGGAACTCGCCGACCCGAGCAGGGGACTCGCGGATCCGAGCGGGCAACTCGACGACCTGAGCGCGCAACTCGCCGACCCGAGCGGGGGACTCGCGGATGGACTACTGCGTTAGTTGCAATCAGTCGTAACCAATGCTGCATCATGAGGTAGAATTCACCTATGGAAGCCGTGAGAGCACTGGCCACGCTGAGCCAGTTCACCTCGCAACAGTGGGGGCTTGTCACGACCGCACAGGCGAACGGCGCCGGGGTCGACAGGGTGACCCTGCTCCGGCTTACCGACGCCGCACTCCTGCGACCGGTTCGCCGCGGCGTCTACGCCGCCGAAACCGCTCCCCCATCACCGCTGCACGAGACACACGCGGTGTGGCTCTCTCTGAATCCCTCAACTCCCGCATGGCTGCGAACGGGGCTCGACCCTGACGGCGGCGTCGTGTCCCACGTCTCCGCGACGCGGGTTCACGAAGTCGGCGATCTCGTCGCTGATTCCGTGGACCTGACCGTGCCCCGAAGAAGGACCTCGCGCGACCCGGCCGTCCGGCTCCGCTTTCCACGGAACCGTCCACTCTCCTCGGAGGACATCGTCCTCGTCGACGGGCTGCCGGTCACCGGTCTCGCCCGCACGATTATCGATCTCCTCGACACCCACACCGACGGAAGCCACCTCGCGGAGGTGATCCGCGACGGCGTCGAGACCGACCGCCTCGACCTCACCACGCTGGCTCCACGCATCGGCAAATACGCCTCCCGGTACGGGCTCCGCTCACCCGACGGTGAGCGGCTCATTGAACATCTGCTCGGGCAGATCGGTTCCTCGATCACCGCACTGGCGTGGCGCTTTCCCGTGCAACGGACAACGGACAGCCACAACAGCGACAACGCTGCCGTCTCTCTCGCCAGAACTCCTGCCTCGGATCCCGAACCGCGCGGCGTGCCGGATGCACGCCTGGAGACACAGCGGCCGGAAGGTTCGTGACAATCACGATGTCCTACGCCACTCCCGCCGCGCTGCACAGCGCACTCGCCAGTCGCGCACGCGCCAAATCTCGCGCCACCGGTGTCCCGCAAACCGAACTGATCAACCGTTTCTACCTGAGCAGACTCATGGCGAGGGTCTTCACCCACGACCCCGCGGGCTGGCTACTCAAAGGTGGTCAGGCTCTGCTCGTGCGGTGGCCGGACGCCCGCCACTCCCGGGATATCGACCTCTTCCGCACCGGCACCGATCTCGGCTCCGCGGTCGAAACGCTACGAGAGGCCGCCGCTATCGACCTCGGCGACCATTTTCGATTCGAGTACAAGGACACCAGAAAGGAATGGCACGAACGCGTGGCCTGCAAGGTACGTTTCACTGTCCATTTCGGAACAAAAACGGCCGGTGATGTCAGTGTCGATGTCGTCACGAACCTCGTTCCCAGAGGGAACCCTTTTCGCCGCCCGCTCCACTCACCACTCGAAATCGACCTCGGCGACGAACACACGCAGGTAAGCGTGTGGCCGCTGGAAGATCACACGGCAGACAAAATCGTCGCGATGTACGAAAGGCACGCGGGTCGCGTATCGACGCGATACAAGGACCTCGTCGACCTCGTCCTCGTCGCGCTGCGTGCCGAACTAGAAGGGGCCTCGACTCACGAGGCCCTTCATTCCGAGGTCTCCCGCCGCAAGGCCATCGGCACCGAAGTGGAGCTGCCGTCGCTGTTCACGGTTCCGGACCGGGCAAGCTGGGAACGAGGCTACCGCGCTCAGGTGCGTA
Source organism: Prauserella marina (assembly GCF_002240355.1). Taxonomy (GTDB): domain Bacteria; phylum Actinomycetota; class Actinomycetes; order Mycobacteriales; family Pseudonocardiaceae; genus Prauserella_A; species Prauserella_A marina. The sequence continues at coordinate 2,064,893 of NZ_CP016353.1, read as the reverse complement.
CCGTGTCGGCACTGTCGAACCGTTACCGGACTCTTGCCGATTGCGAACCCCTGCTGCGCAGGTTGATTGATCCCCTCCTGGGGCCGACGGCGCCCGGGCGATGGAAGCCACACGAGGCCGAGTGGGCGCCCGCGTCCTGATGCCGGACCGCCGAGATCCGCGCTCAGGTCACCGAGAACCGCACTCGGGACATCGAGATCCGCGCCCGGGACGCCGACATCCGCGCCCGGGCTCCCGTAGCCGAAGTGCTCAGCACCCGGCACCAAGACCACGACCCAGGCGACCGGCAACCCCGCACCGCCGGACGCGGAACTCGCCGACCCGAGCAGGGGACTCGCGGATCCGAGCGGGCAACTCGACGACCTGAGCGGGGGGACTCGCGGGCCGCGGCACCGTGGCCGCTGTCGGCAACATGTACGAAATCGCGCCACCCGCCGTACAGTCTGCTTTTCGGCAAGGTGCTCCGACGTCGACGGGAGTGGCGGATGTACCCGACGGTCGCCGACGTGCTCGCCCTCCCTGTCGTGCGCGGCGGCGGGCCGAGGGTGGTCGCGGGCTGGGACGCGCTCGGCCATCGCGTCCGATGGGTGCACGTCGCCGAGGTCGCCGACATCGCGCATCTGCTCAAGGGCGGCGAGCTGGTGCTCACCACGGGGGTCGCGCTCCCCGACGACGAGACCGCGCTGACCAGGTACGTCGAAGAACTCGCCGGGGTCGGGGTCGCCGGGCTGGTCGTGGAACTGGTGCGGCACTGGAACGACGAACTGCCGAAGGCACTGGTGCGCGCCGCACAGGATGCGGGTATGCCGCTGGTGACCTTGTCGAGGGAAACGCGCTACGTGGCGGTGTCCGAGGCCGTCAACGGCCTCATCGTCGACGCCCAGGTCGACGAGTTGCGCGCCGCCGAACAGGTACACGAGACCTTCACCGAGCTGACCGTCGCCGGTGCCGAACCGGCCGTGATCCTTCGCGAAGTGGCCAGGCTGACCGGCCAGCCCGTCGTGCTGGAGACCCTGTCGCACGAGGTGCTCGCCTACGACGCTGCCGGAACCGACGCGGGCGAACTCCTCGCGGGGTGGCAGCAGCGCTCGCCGTCGGTCAGGGCCGAGGAACGCACCGGCTACGCCCCCGAGGCGGGCTGGCTCGTGACCATCGTCGGCGCGCGAGGCCACGACTGGGGCCGCCTCGTGCTGACCTGCGCGGAAACACCACCACACCGTTACCTCGTCGTCGCTGAGCGGGCCGCCTCCACGCTGGCCGTGCACCACCTGCTGACGAGAGAGGGCGAAGGGCTGGAGCGGCAGGCACACAGGGCGGTACTGGCCGAACTTCTCGCCTCGCCCGCGCTCCCGGCCGAACTGCCCGCGCGGGCGGCCGCGCTGCACGTTCCGCTCGCTGGGCGCAGGCTCGTCGGCGCCGCCATCCGGCCCCGCCTCACCGGGCTGCCCCGGCTTCCCTCCTCGGCCTCCACTCAGCCACTGCTGCGCGAACTGGCGGAGACCACGGCGCTGGCGACGCGGAGAGCACGGGTCACCGCCCTCGTCGCCGGCGTCGACGACACGAGCGTGTGCGTGCTGCTTTCCCTTTCTCCGCAAGCCAGCATCGACGCCGTCTTGCTCAGGCTCGCGAAGGAGGTGCAACAGTCACGGACACCGGTGCCGGTGGTGATCGCCGTCGGCTCCCCCGTCACCTCGGCCTGCGACGCCGCGCGGAGCCTGACCGAGGCAACCCACGTCGCGGCGGCGGCGATGCGGCTGGACAGCGAACCGGCGTGCGGCTATCACCGGCTTCGCGACGTCCGGTTGCGCGGATTACTGCACCTGCTCGCCACCGACGACAGGGTCGCCGCGTTCGCCTCCCGCGAACTCGGCCCGCTCAAGGCGAAGGACACCGCGACCGGAAGCAGGCTGATGCAGGCGCTGCGTTACTTCTGCGAACACGGAGGGAACAAGTCGGCGGCGGCAGCGGCGGCGCACACCTCGCGCACCGCCTACTACCAGCAACTGGCCAGGATCGAGCAGGTGCTGGGCGTGCGACTGGAGGATCCCGAGTCGATGCTGTCGCTGCACGTCGCACTTCTCGTACATGACTTACTCGCCCCATCGGGCGACAGCGATCACCCAAACGAGTAACACATGTTGGCCGCAACCATGCCGATACCCGGTGCATGCCTATGTTCGCTGCCGGATCCGTCGCCGCCTGCGCCATCACGATGGTGTGCGCAACGGGACCCGCCCCGGCCTCCCACTCCGCGCTGACCCTGACTCTCCAGACCACCGACGGTGCCGCGAGGACCGTGCAACTCAACTGCGACCCCGCCTCGGGGACGCACCCGAAGGCCGAGGAGGCGTGCGCCGCGCTGTCCGAGGCCGACGGCAAGTTCGGCTCACTCGTCAAGACGTCGGTGGCCTGCCCGATGATCTACGCGCCGCTTGAGGCGACCGCGCGCGGCCACTGGCAGGGCTCGCCCGTCGACTACACCACCGAGTACGCCAACTCGTGTGTCGCCGGTGCCGAGTCCGAAGGTGTCTTCGCGTTCTGACGAGCGCGCACGGGAAAGCTCCGCGAGGATGTCCTCGCGGAGCTTTTTCGTTTCGCCACTGTTGCATTCGCGCTACAACCACTGCCGTGGCTTCGGCGCAATCGTCACAGTGTCCCTTTGCCAGGACAACAGTGAACACTCTGCCAGTGCCCCGCGTGCACGACCGGCGAGCAGGATGCCGCAATGGAGCCGACCAGCGCCCAGATTCAGCACCCGGACGGCCGGGTGGAACTTCGCGATGCGTCGTCACTGCACGGCAGCCGGTTCTTCAACGCTGAACTGTCCCCGGTGCCCGTCGAGCGACGAACCTGGACCACCTACAACTATTTCGCGTTGTGGATGGGAATGGCCCACAACATTCCGTCCTACCTGCTCGCCTCAGGACTCATCGCCATCGGCATGAACTGGGTGCAGGCATTCATGACGATCACGCTCGGCAACCTGATCGTGCTCATCCCGATGCTGCTCAACAGTCACGCGGGAACCAAGTACGGAATTCCGTTCCCCGTTTTCGCGCGCGCCTTCTACGGGGTGAAGGGCGCCAACCTCGCCGCGCTGCTGCGGGGTTTCGTGGCCTGCGGCTGGTTCGGCATCCAGACCTGGGTCGGCGGGCAGGCCATTTTCGTCATCCTCGGCAAGCTCGTCGGCGACGGCTGGACGGGAGCTGCTTCCGTGTTCGGCCAACCGTGGACGATGTGGCTGGGGTTCCTCGCGTTCTGGGCCGTGCAGATGCTGATCATCTCGCGGGGAATCGACGCGGTGCGCAAGTTCGAGAACTGGACGGCACCGATCGTCACGGTCGGCTTCCTGATCCTGCTCGTCTGGATCCTCGTCAAGGCAGGCGGGTTCGGGCCGATCTTCGACCAGGAGTCCAGGCTGGGCTGGGGCACCGGCTTCTGGACCGTGTTCGCGCCCTCCCTCATGGGCATGATCGCGTTCTGGGCGACGCTGTCGCTCAACATGCCCGACTTCACCCGGTTCGGCATGAGCCAGCGCAAGCAGGCGCTGGGACAGGTGCTCGGGCTGCCGACGACGATGTCGTTCATGGCGATCGTGTCGATCATGATCACCTCCGGCGGCATCGTGCTCTACGGCGAGGCCATCTGGGATCCGGTGCTGCTCGCCGCGCGCTTCGACTCGCCGGTCGTGGTGGTCGTCGCGCTGCTCGGGCTCGCCGTGGCCACCATCTCGGCCAACCTCGCCGCCAACGTCGTCAGCCCTTCCTACGACTTCTCCAACGCGTTCCCGAAACGAATCAGTTTCCGGCTCGGCGGATTGATCACCGGCGTCATCGGCATCGCGATCCAGCCGTGGCGGCTGATCTCCGACCCCAACATCTACATCTTCGCGTGGCTGAACTTCTACGGCGGCGTGCTGGCCGCCATCGCCGGAGTGCTCGCCGCGGGCTACTGGGTGCAGACGAGAACGAAGCTGGTGCTGGCCGACCTGTTCGCCGACGGTCACGGCAGGTACTGGTTCACCGGCGGCTGGAATTGGAGGGCGCTCGTCGCGACCGTCGTGGGTGCCGTGCTCGCCGTCGGCGGCGCGTATTCCCACCCCGGCGAAGGGCCGTTCCCAGCCGACGGGCTGATCCCGGTGATCAAGGTGTTCTACGACTACAGCTGGGCGGTCGGCCTCGTTGCCGCGTTCCTGGCATACCTGGCGCTGTCGTTGCCGACGCGCGGTTCTCCGGTTGTCGCACAGGACGAGATGAAGGAGGAGACACATGAGCGAGCTGATCAGGGCAGGCCTGGTACAGCAGCGGTGGACGGGTGACAAGGATTCGATGATCGCGGCGGCGGTCGAGGCGATCGGCAAGGCCGCCTCGCAGGGAGCACAGGTGGTGTGCCTCCAGGAGTTGTTCTACGGGCCCTATTTCTGCCAGGTACAGGACACCGAGTACTACTCCTACACCGAGGGCATTCCGGACGGGCCGACAACGAAGCTAATGCAGGAGGTCGCCGAGCGGCACGGAGTGGTGCTCGTGCTGCCCATGTACGAGCAGGAACAGCCGGGTGTCCTCTACAACACGGCTGCCGTCGTCGACGCCGACGGCAGCTATCTCGGCAAGTACCGCAAGAACCACATCCCGCAGGTCAAGGGGTTCTGGGAGAAGTTCTACTTCCGGCCGGGCAACACCGGCTACCCGGTTTTCGACACGGCGGTCGGCAGGATCGGCGTCTACATCTGCTACGACCGGCACTTCCCGGAAGGCTGGCGGGCACTCGGGCTCGCGGGTGCGCGCATCGTGTTCAACCCTTCGGCCACCAGCAGGGGACTCTCGCAGTACCTGTGGCGGCTGGAACAGCCCGCCGCGGCCGTGGCCAACGAGTACTACGTCGGCGCGATCAACAGGGTCGGCGTGGAACCCTTGGGCGACAACGACTTCTACGGTCAGACCTACTTCGCCGACCCACGAGGCGAACTGGTCGGCGACGCGGCGTCGGACACCGAGGACGAGATCGTGGTCCGTGACCTCGACATGGACAAGCTCGCGGAGGTCAGGCAATTGTGGGCGTTCTATCGCGACCGCAGGCCGGATTCCTACGACTGGCTCGTGAAGCCGTGAGGTGGTGACCATGCGGACTCTGATCACCGGGGGCACTGTCCTCGGACCTTCCGGCGGCGTTGTCGCGGACGTACTGGTGGAGGGCGAAACCGTCGCCGCCGTCGCCACGCCGGGAACCTTCGCGCCCGACACCGCCGACACCGTGCTCGACGCGACCGGAAAGTACGTGCTGCCAGGCGGAATCGACGCGCACACGCACATGGAGATGCCCTTCGGCGGCACCTTCTCCGCCGACACGTTCGAAACGGGAACCAGGGCCGCCGCCTTCGGCGGAACCACGACCATCATCGACTTCGCCGTCCAGCCAAAAGGATCCTCCCTTCTGTCCACCTTGGATAAATGGCACGAGAAGGCGGGCGGCAACTGTGCCGTCGACTACGGGTTCCACATGATCGTCTCGGATGTCAACGACGAGACGCTCAAGGAAATGGACTCGTGCGTCGACGCGGGGGTGAGCAGCTTCAAGATGTTCATGGCTTACCCCGGCGTTTTCTACTCGACCGACGGCGAGATCTTGCGCGCCATGGGCAAGGCCACCGAGAACGGCTCCATGATCATGATGCACGCCGAGAACGGCATCGCGATCGACCAGCTCGTGGCCAAGGCGCTCGCCGAAGGGCACGGCGAACCCGTACAGCACGGCTACACCAGGCCGCCGGAGCTGGAGGGCGAAGCCACGTCGCGGGCCATCACGCTGGCCAAGGTCACCGGATCGCCGCTCTACATCGTGCACCTTTCGGCCGCGCAAGCGTTGTCGGCGGTGGCCGAGGCACGCGACAACGGCCAGAACGTGTTCGCCGAGACCTGCCCGCAGTACCTCTATCTGTCCATCGAGGACCTCGCGAAACCGGAATTCGAGGGCGCCAAGTACGTGGCATCCCCTCCGCTGCGCGAGAAATCGCACCAGACCGACCTGTGGCGGGGACTGCGCACCAACGATCTTTCCGTGGTGTCGACCGACCACTGCCCCTTCTGTTTCAAGGATCAGAAGGAACTCGGCAAGGGCGACTTCTCGAAGATCCCCAACGGAATGCCAGGCGTCGAGCACAGGATGGACCTGCTGCATCAGGGCGTCGTCGCGGGAGAAATCTCGCTGGCCCGCTGGGTGGAGACCTGCGCGACGACCCCGGCGAGGATGTTCGGACTCTTTCCCCGCAAGGGGATCATCGCTCCCGGCTCCGACGCCGACATCGTGATCTACGATCCCTCGGCGCGGCAGACCATCTCGGCGCGGACCCACCACATGGCGGTCGACTATTCCGCGTACGAGGGGATGACCATCACGGGCGCGGTGTCCACTGTGCTTTCTCGCGGCACGATCGTCGTCGACCGCGGCGATTATCTCGGCAGGCCGGGGCACGGCACGTTCCTTTCCCGCGACCTGAGTCAGTATTTGAACTGAGGGGTTGGCCATGGACTTCGGTGTGGTGCTGCAAACGGATCCACCAGCGGGCGACGTCGTGCGATTGATGACGATGGCGGAGGATCAGGGTTTCGGCTATGGCTGGACGTTCGACTCCGTGGTGCTCTGGCAGGAACCGTTCGTCATCTACTCGCGAATTCTCGCCGCGACGTCGACGCTCACGGTCGGCCCCATGGTGACCAGTCCTGGCACGAGGGACTGGTCGGTGCTCGCCTCGTCGTTCGCGACGCTCAACGACATGTACGGCAACCGGACCGTGTGCGGCATCGGCAGGGGCGACTCGGCGCACAGGGTCGTCGGACTTCCACCGTCTACTTTGGCCACTTTGCGCCGGTGCATGTACGTGGTCAAGGAACTCGCGGAAGGCAGGGAGGTCGAGCACAACGACGTCGCGGTGCGGATTCCCTGGATCAACGAGGGCAGGCTGGAGATGTGGATGGCGGGCTACGGCCCGAAGGCACTACGAACCGTCGGCGAACACGCCGACGGTTTCATCCTCCAGTGCGCCGATCCGGCCATCGCCAAGTGGACCATCGGCTCGGTGAGGGCGGCGGCAGCGGCGGCGGGCCGCGATCCGGAGGGCATCACGGTGTGCGTCGCGGCGCCCGCCTACATCGGTGACGACGTCGCGCATCAGCGCGAGCAGCTGCGCTGGTTCGGCGGCATGGTCGGCAATCACGTCGCCGACCTTGTCGCCCGCTACGGCCAGTCGAGCGAGGTACCGCACGAGCTGACCGACTACATCGCGGGAAGAGCGGGCTACGACTACGCCCACCACGGGAAGGCCGGCAACCCTTCGACCGATTTCGTTCCCGACGACATCGTCGACAGGTTCTGCCTGCTGGGTCCCGCCTCCTCGCATGTGGACCGGCTCGCCGAGCTGGCGGAACTCGGGGTCGACCAGTTCGCCGTCTACCTCATGCACGATCAGCGCGAGCAGACGCTCGCCGCCTACGGAACGGAGGTCGTCGGCAAACTCGGCGCGTGAGGACTCACGTCATCGCCTGGTAGACGAGCTGGCGGAGCTGCTGGCGCAGTGGATGCGTGCTGGATGGCAGCAGCTGGGTGAACAACGACACCGTGACATCGGTCGCCGGGTCGACCCAGAACGCGGTGCTGGCCGCTCCGCCCCAGGCGAACTCCCCCGCGCTGGACAACGTCTTGGCCGCGACCGGATCGGTGAGCACCGAGAAACCGAGCCCGAAACCGAAGCCGTGAAACGGCATCTCGGCGAACAGCGGACGGCCGAACGCCTCAAGATCGGCACCACCTGGCAGATGGTTGCGGGTCATGAACTCCACCGTTCTCCGGCTCAGCAGCCGCTGTCCGCCCAGTTCGCCTCCGCGCGCGAGGAACTGGGTGAACCGGTGGTAGTCGCCCGCCGTGGAGGCGAGCCCCGCGCCGCCCTGCAAGCAACTCGGCCACCGGGTGATGGCATCGCCGAAGGCGTCGTTACGCACGGCACGGCGCGTTCCCGGTTCCGGCACGTACAGCGCGGCGAGCGAGCCGAGATCGTCTTGCTCGACCCGGAAACCGGTGCTGCTCATGCCGATCGGTGTGAAGATCCGCCGTGCGAAGAACTCGTCGAGCGACATGCCCGACACGACCTCGACCAGCCTGCCGAGCACGTCGGTGGCGACCGAGTAGTTCCATTCCGAACCCGGTTGGAACACCAGCGGCAACCCGGCCCACGCCTCACAACAGGCGGCGAGATCCTTGCCAGGCGGGGTGCTCCACTCGAACCCCGCCGCGCGATAGAGCGCGTCGACGGGGTGCGCGTGGTGGAAGCCGTAGGTCAGCCCCGCGGTGTGGGTCAGCAGATGCCACACCCTGATCGGCTCCGTCGCGGGTTCGGTGACGGGCCGCAACGCCGAGCCCTTGGTGTAGACCCTCGGCTCGGCGAATTCGGGAAGCCAGTGGTGGATCGGATCGGTCAGTTCGAAGGCGCCTTCCTCGAACAACATCATCGCGGCGACCGAGGTGACCGGCTTCGTCATCGAGAATATCCGCCAGCGCGTGTCGACCTCGACGGGAAGCCCCGCCTCCAGGTCGCGATACCCGGCCGAGGACACGTAGGCGACCTTGCCGTGCCTGGTGACCACCGTGAGCCACCCCGGAAGCAAACCCTCGTCGACGTAGCGGCCGAACCGGTCGTCGATGCGGGCGAGCCTGCGCGCGTCGAACCCGAGCTCGCCGGGGTCCGTCTCCACTTTGAGATCCGTCATGGGATTCGTTGTACCGCGCAGCGTGGACCCGGCACCAGGCGCGATCAACGTGTGTTCAGCGGCGGAGCCGCTTGGAGTGTGCCGTCAACCGGCACCGAAGCGGGTTCTGAGGCGGTTTCTTCGCGAGGACAGCGACGACGTGGTGTATGGACATACATGAGGAGACGATCCCGCAGCGAGAAACCGTCTCAGGTTCCGCCACCCGCGCCGCCACGCACAACACCACTGTCAAAGGCAGTGCGATCAGGCCATGAAGGTCGACTTTTCTTCGCGCCATGCTTCGTCGTCGCGGCCTTGGCGCCAGTAACCGGAGATCGAGAGCTGGTCCTTGGTCAGGCCCCGCTCGCCGAGCAGGTGCCTGCGCAGTTCCTTCACGGCCCCGGCCTCGCCGTGGACGAACGCGTGCGCGGTTCCCTCGGGAAAGTTCAGCTCCCGCACGGCGGCGCCGAGATCGCCGCCCTCGGCGCGGTGCAGCCACCGGATGTGCGCGTCGCCCTTCGTGGCGAGCGGCTGTTCTTCCGAGGCGTCCTCGACCAGCAGCACACCGAGCACCGGCGCACCGTCCGGCATGGCCTCCATGGCGGCGGCGATGGCTGGCAGCGCGCTCTCGTCGCCGACGACGAGATGCCAGTCGGCGTCCCGCCTCGGCGCGTATGCCCCTCCGGGACCGAGTAGCAGCACCTCGTCGCCCGGTTCGAGCCGCGCCGCCCACGGACCGGCGAGCCCCTGGTCGCCGTGGTAAACGAAGTCGATCGCCAGCTCACCCGCGGCCGCGTCGTGGTAACGCACCGTGTAGGTGCGCATCCTCGGCCACTGGTCCGCCGGAAGCTCGGCCCTGATGGTCTGCATGTCGAGCGGTTCCGGATAGCTGACACCCGGCACCCGGAACAGCACCTTGACGTAGCTGTCGGTGAACTCGTTGGGGGTGAAGGAACTCAGCCCTTCGCCCCCGGCGACGACCCGGATCATGTGGGGTGTGAGGCGTTCGGTGCGCACCACGGTCAACCGGATGACCGGCCTCGTGCCGCGTTCCCTTCGCTCCGTCATGTACTGCTCCTCACCACACTGGGGTACCGAGAACTAAGGCTACCCTAACTCTACTCTCCGGCGCCCGCGAGCGAGATGGGCCGTGGCCTCGTCGCCGACAGCGACGTCAGCACGCTCGTCACCGTCACGACCAGGAACGCACCGGCGACGACGATCCCGAGCAGCGCCCACGGCACGACGATCACGGCCTCCCCGAGGATGCGTTCCGTCGCCATGCCGATACCGGCCCAGGTACCGGCGGCGGCGACACCGCCGAGCACGAGACCGATCACCGTGACGGCAAGCGATTCCACCAGAGCCGTCCGCACCACCTGCGCTCTGCTGAGCCCGCTCAGCCTCGCGATGGCGAACTCCCGCTTGCGTTCCGCCGCCGCGATGACCACCGCGTTGACAACGGCGATGAGCGCGTAGAGCCCGGAAAGTCCGAGTATCACGGTCATGATTCCGGTGCTCACGTCCTGCTGCTTCACCGCCTGAGCGCCGATCCAGTCGCCGAGCGTGCTGACCTGGCCGACGCCGCGCTGCTCGATCGCCGACATGACGGCGGCGGGCGAGACTCCCTCGGCCAGCCTCACGATCGAGTGCGACGGCAGCGTGGCGGCCACCTCACCGGGAACCGCGTCGGCTGCGAGCACGAAGTACAGCGATTCGAGCGAGGACGGCAGTACTCCGGCGACCAGCATCTGCCGCTCACCGCCCGAACCGTCGATGGAGACGGTGACCGTGTCTCCTTCGGAGAAGGCGCTGTCGTCGCCCACAACGACGGTGTCCTCGGTCAACTTACCGAGCGCACCGTTGGCGGCCACGGCCGGATTGGAAAGCGCATAGGCCGCCGGGTCGACCGCGTACGCGTCGATGTCCTCGGTTTCGGTCTCCACCTCGTCGCCGTAGACGGTGCGGCTGGTGACCGTGACGGGCACGTCGAGCCGGGTCGAGACCGAAGCGACCCCCGGTATCTCCGCCAGCTCGGGGCCGGGTTTTCCCTGCGCGGTCACCACGAGGTCGCCGACGAGGTTCCTGCGCTGCTCCAGCTCCGTCGCCTCGCCGACCGAAGCCATCACCCCCGACTGGCCGAGCAGCAACGCGACGAGCACGAGCAGCGGAGCGGCCGTCGACGCGCTGCGCCGCACGCCGTCGCCGAGGTTGGCCTGCGCGAGCCTGCCGAGCGGGCTCCCGCGCAGCACCAGCCCCAGCACCTTGCCCAGCAAGGGAACGACGAGCGGGCTCAGCGCGCTCAACGCGACCGCCGCGGTGAGCGCCGAGTTGACGGCGAGCGGGATCGCGGCGACCGGCCCCGCGAACGAGGCGACGATGACGAGCGCGACCGTTCCGGCGAGAAAGAGCAGCCCGAAGAACCACCGCGCGCCCGTCATCACCCTCGCCGCGGATCCGGTGTCCCGCAAGGCTTCGAGCGGGCGCACGGCCGCGGCGCGCTTCGAGGCGGCGAACACCCCGGTCACCGCGACTCCGACGCCGATACCGGCCGAGACCCCGAGAATCCAGTCCAGCCAAGCCGGATCGAAGCCGCCTGGCACGAAGCCGAGCGTGCCGAGCAGCCACGTCTGCACGTCCATGAGCGCGACGCCGACCGGAACTCCGATCGCCGTTCCGATCAGCCCCAGCAGCAACGCCTCCGACAGCAACAGCCTGCGCAGCTGTTTGCGGGAGCCGCCGATGAGCCGCAGCAGCGCCAGGTCTTTCCTGCGCTGCGCGACGGTGAAGGCGAACGTGCTGCTGACGATGAAGACGGCAAGGAAGACCGACACGGCCAGTGTGATCGCGAGCAGCGTGATGGCCTCGACGTAACCGCCCGTCGCGGCGCTGATGAGAATCAGCAGTGAGGACTGCACCAGTCCCACGCCGAGGCAGACGGTGAGGATCGCGCCGACGAACAATGGCCAGCGCTGGGCGAAAGTGCTGAACGACAGCCTGAGCACGGTTCAGCCCTCCAGCGACGCGAGGCGGTCGGCGACCTCGCGTGCCGTCGGCGCGACCGCGTGGTCGACGATGCGGCCGTCGGAAAGGAAAAGCACGGAGTCGGCGCTGGCCGCTGCGGCCGGATCGTGGGTGACCATGACGATGGTCTGGCCCGCGCCGTCGACCATGTCCCGCAGCAGGCGCAGCACCTGGCGAGCCGAGTTGGAGTCGAGCGCGCCGGTGGGTTCGTCTGCGAAGAGCACCTTCGGCCGCATCACCATCGCGCGGGCGATCGCCACCCGCTGCTGCTGACCGCCCGACAGTTCCCTCGGCCGGTGTTTGCCCCGGTCGGCGAGACCGACGCTGGCGAGCACCTCGCGCACCTGAGCCGTCGGCACGCGGACACCGGCAAGCTTGAGCGGCAACGCCACGTTCTGTTCCGCGGTGAGCGAGGCGACGAGGTTGAAGTTCTGGAAGACGAAGCCGATGTCGCGCCTGCGCAGTTCGGTCAGTTCCCTGTCGCTCGCTCCGGTGATGTCCTTGCCCGCGAGGTGCACCTGTCCCGAGCTGAGCTGTTCCAGTCCAGCCGCGCAGTGCAGGAGGGTGGACTTGCCGGAGCCGGAAGGGCCCATGACGGCCGTCCACGAACCACGTCCACATACGACACTCACGTTGTCGAGCGCGCGAACGCGCTCACGTTTGGGCCCGTAGTGCCTGGTGGCACCTCGCAATTCGATTGCCGCACTGCCGGCGGGCGCGACCTGTTCAGTTCCCACTGCTGCGCTCATGGGGACAATTTCAGCGTGGAAGAGCCCTGTGGGTCACCGGTGTGCGCACCCGGAACAGGGGTAGGGTTCGCCCTACCCCCGCCAGCCCTCTTGACACTACGCCAACAACGGGCCACGGTATGCGGATGACGCAGTTCGACTACGACGTCATCGTCGTCGGCTCCGGGTTCGGCGGCAGTGTCTCCGCGCTGCGCCTGACCGAGAAAGGCTACCGGGTCGGGGTTCTCGAAATGGGACGGCGGTTCGCCGATCACGAGTTCGCCCGCTCGTCGTGGCACGTACGCGACTACCTGTTCGCGCCGAGGCTCGGCTGCACCGGAATCCTGCGCATCACACCGCTCGCCGACGCGCTGATCCTCACCGGCACCGGGGTCGGCGGCGGTTCACTCGGCTACGCCAACACGCTGTACGAGCCGGGCGAGAAATTCTTCGCCGATCCCCAGTGGGCACACATCGCCGACTGGAAGGCCGAACTCGCGCCCTACTACCGCCAGGCCCGCGACATGCTCGGCGTGACGGCCAACCCCACGACGACCGCGGCCGATGAGGTCATGAAGGCCGTCGCCGACGACATCGGCGCCGGGCACACCTACCGGCCGACCGACGTCGGCGTCTTCTTCGGCGAGGACGGTACGCCGCCGGGAAGCGAGGTCCCCGACCCCTACTTCGGGGGTGCGGGCCCGGCGCGGCGCAGTTGCACGCAGTGCGGGGAATGCGTGACCGGTTGCCGGCACGGCGCGAAGAACACCACCGTGAAGAATTACCTGTATCTCGCGGAGAAAGCCGGAGCGAGGGTCCATCCGCTGACCACGGTGACCGAGGTGAGGCCGTTGCAGTCGGGCGGCTACGCGGTCAGCACCGTCCACACCGGACTCAGCAGGCGGCGGCGCGTGCTCACCGCCGAGCAGGTGATCTTCTCCGCCGCCGCGCTCGGCACCCAGAAACTACTGCACCGGATGCGCGAGCGTGGCGTACTCCCCCGGCTTTCCGGCCGCGTCGGCGTGCTGGCGAGGACCAATTCGGAAGCGGTACTCGCGGCGCGGAGCAGGGACAAGGCGGCGGCATTCAACAGAGGCGTCGCCATCACCTCGTCCATCCACCCCGACGACGTCACCCATGTCGAGCCGTGCCGCTACGGTCGCGGCAGCAATCTGCTCGGCCTGCTCGGCACGGTGCTCGTGGACCCCGAACCGGGAACCCCGCGCTGGCGCAGTGGTCTCAAGGAAATGTGGCGGCACCGGAAAGTGTTGCCGGCACTGCACAATCCTCGGCGCTGGTCGGAACAGACCATCGCGTTGCTGGTCATGCAAAGCCTCGACAATTCGATCACCACCTATCCGAAACGCGGGATTTTCGGCACGCGGCTCACCAGCAGGCAAGGGATCGGCGAACCCAATCCCACGTGGATCCCCTCGGGTCACGACGTCGCGAGAAGGGTGGCCGGCAAGATCGGCGGGATCGCCGGTGCGGGCTGGAACGACCTCGCCAACCTTCCATTGACCGGTCATTTCATCGGCGGCTGCACGATCGGCGACTCGCCGGACACCGGAGTCGTCGACGCCTATCAGCGGATTTTCGGCTATCCGGGGCTACACATCGTCGACGGCTCCACCATCACCGCGAATCTCGGGGTCAACCCTTCGCTCACCATCACAGCGCAGGCGGAGCGCGCGATGGCGATGTGGCCGAACAAAGGTGAGAACGATGAGCGGCCGTCGCTCGGCAAGCCGTACCGGCCGGTGAAACCGGTGGCACCTCGCCACCCCGTGGTGCCGAATTGGGCGCCGGGCGCACTGCGTTTACCCCTGTTTCCGGCCGGGAAGAAGGCGACGTGAGAAACTGCGAATCATGACCACGGAATCAGCGCCGAAGTGGCGAAGACTGGAGCCGGACGAGCGCAAGGAACAGATCTTCACCTGTGCCGCCCTGCTCTTCGGCGAACGCCCTTACGCTGAAGTATCCACATCGGACATAGCAGCTCGGGCCGGCGTCGCGAGAGGGCTGATAAACCACTATTTCGGGACGAAGCGGGAACTCTATCTCGCGGTGGTGAAAAGGGCGCTGAACGTTCCGCACGAGGCGGTGACCCAGCTTCCGAACGGAACGCTGGAGGAGCGGACCAACGCGGCCGTCGAGTGGTTTCTCGACATGGTGAGCAAGCAGGAGAAGACGTGGCTCGCGGCGATCACGCCGGAGGGCATCGGCAGGGATGCCGAGGTGGAGCACATCCTCGACGGTGCGGACAGGGCGGCGGCCGACCGGGTGCTGGAGGCGATGGGCTTCGCCGGTGACGACCCCCGGTGGGAGCAGTTGAACGCACTGGTGCGCTCGTACGGGGGCATGGTGAAGTCAGCGGGCAGGGAGTGGCTCATCCACGGCACTCTCGACCGACGCCAGGTGCATGTCCTGTTGAGCAGACTGCTGCGCACCCTGGTGACCGACGTGTTACCGGAGGTGGACGCGACGCGGTAATCCGGGTTCGGGTGGGCCGTGAGGGCCTGATGGCTGGCGGGGGCCTGGTGGAGTGGGGCCTGGCGTGGGTGGCCTGGGCGGCTTTGGCGCGAGTGGCGTGGTGGCCTGGGTGGCTTTGGCGCCCTGACCGGCAGGCAGCGGGTTACCCCCGTGGGGGCGGTGGCTGGGCGGCCACCGGGCGCCTCCGCAGATCTCGCGGGCCCGAACGCGGAACTCGCCGGCCTGAGTGCGGAACTCGGCGACCCGAATGCGGGACTCGCGCACCGGGGCCAGCCGACACCAGCCGCGCCCCGGCGGCCCCAGCGCTGACGTCAGTGGGCGAGCATCGGCGGCGCGGTCTGCTCATCTTCCGGCATCGCGGGCCGCTTACGCGGCAGGAACAACGCCGGGATGAAGCACAACGCGACCAGAATCAGCGACCACACGAACGTCGAGGCGAACGAATCCGCCGCGAGCGTCACCGCGACGTCGTGCGTGCGCGGATCCCGCACCGCCGCCGTCGCCGCGAGCTGCCCCTGCGCCGTCGGGACACCGAACTTGGTCGCCAGCAGCCCGGCCAGGATCACCGACATCACCGCGGCGCCGATGGCGCCCGCCGTCTGCTGGATGATGTTCAGCGAACTGGAAGCCTCAGCCACGTTGTCCTTGGTCAGTGTCGACAGCGCCGCCGACATGATCGGCATCATCGACGAGCCCATACCCATACCGAGCACGAACAACGAACTCAGCAACGCCCAGTACGGAGTGTCGGCTCCGACCTGTGAGAACACCGCGAGCCCGCCGACGATGAGCACGAGTCCGGGCAACACGACCTTGCCGGCTCCGATCCGGTCGGCGAGCCTTCCCGCGATCGGCATGACGACCATGGCTCCGAGCCCTTGCGGCGCGAGCAACAAACCGGCCTGCAACGCCGTTTCTCCGCGCACCAGCAGGAAATAAGTCGGCAGCAACAGCATCGCGCCGAAGAAAGCCACCGCGAACAAGGTCATGGTGACGGCGGCGACCGAGAACGTCCTGTTTCTGAACAATCGCAGATCGATCAGCGGATTCTCCGCGTTCAGTGCCCTGACGACAAACCCGGCGATCAGGACGATCCCGGCCAGCATCGGCAGCCAGACACTGGTCGAGGAAATTCCACCTGCCGCCGGAATGTCCGAAACACCGTAAATGAGCAACGCGAGTCCAGGCGACAGCATGAGCAGGCCCGCGAAGTCGAACCGGCCGGTCGGCTGCCGTTCCTCGGACGGCAGCACTCGCCACGCCGTCCACAACGCGATCAGTCCAATGGGGACATTGATGTAGAAGATCCACCGCCAGCTCACGGAATCGACGAGCCAGCCACCGAGAATCGGGCCCGCGATGGGACCCAGCAGCATCGGCACCCCGAGCACCGCCATGACCCTGCCGACCCGCTGCGGCCCGGCCGCCTTGGTCAGAATGGTCATGCTCGCTGGCATCAACATGCCGCCGCCGAGCCCTTGGATGACCCGGAACGCGATGAGCGATTCGACGTTCCAGGCCATGCCCGCCACCATCGAACCGATCAGGAACAACACGATGGCGGCCATGTACAGCCGTTTGCTGCCGAACCGGTTGGCAGCCCAGCCCGTCAGCGGGATCACCGACGCCAGCGCCAGCATGTACCCCGTGGCGACCCATTGGATCGTCGCGAACGAGGTCTCGAACTCGATGGTCAACTGTTGCAGCGCGACGTTGACAACGGTCGTGTCGAGCACGGCCATGATGGCGCCGAGCACGACGACGCCCGCGATCCTCAGGACGGTGCGATCGAGTTTGTCGTCAGCCGGTCTCGCTCCGCTACCGGCGTCCATTTCCGAAGTAGTCATCAAAACCGTTTCCCGTGAAGAATGCACCCCGGATTCGGTGAAAGCGAGAACGAATTTCCCCCACGCTGCCCCCGGATCTTTGCTGAAGAGGCTACTCGCGCCGGAAATGCGACGACAACAAGAACGAACGTGTCCGGCATCACTGCGAGGGCACGGAAGTCCGCGCGATGGCCTGCCCGGCAAGACTGCCGAGGTACAGGCGTCCAGCGGATTCCCTGATTCCGGTCGGCATCCGGAAGCCGGTGATCACGCCGCTCAGGTCGTGCACGATTTCGCTGTCGGCTGACACGCCGAGCACCCCGCACGACGGGCCCGGTTTGGGCTGGATCCACCCGGGAAGCGCTCGAATTCCGGTTCGCAGCGGGGAAGGAAGCTTCCGCATCAGTTCGAGCGCGCCGACCCGTGGACTGGCCTCCGCGACCCAGATCAGCCCGTCGCTTCCCGTCGAAAGGTTGTCGGGATGACCGCGCAGGCCGTCGAGAAAGACATCGGTGGTTCCCGCCCGCTCTCCGGTCAGCCAGACCCTGCGCAGCCTGCACGCCCCGGTTTCGGCGACGACGACGAACGATTCGTCCCGCGCCAGCGCGACGCCGTTCGCGAACTGCAACCCGCCGACGAGCTGATCCACCGTCCCGTCCGGATTCCTGCGCAGTAGCCTTCCGGTCGCGGTCTGCTCGACCAGGTCGTCACGCCATTTCGAGAGCGGGAACCTGGCCGAGGAATCGCTGAAGTACACGGTGCCGTCGGCCGCGACGGCCGCGTTGTTGCACACCAGCATCGGGACGCCCGCGATGCTGTCGGCAAGCGTGCTGACCGTCCCCTCTGCCGGTGACACGACGAGCAGGCCACGCTCACCATCGCAGACCAGCAACTCCTCGCCGAAGAATTCGATGCCGAGCGGGCGGCCACCGGTCTCGGCGATCACCTCGATCCTGGCACCGCGAGCGCCGAGGTCGTCGAGCCTGACGACCCGCCCGTCCTCCAGTCCCGTGTAGACAGTGCCTTCGCCGTCCACGAGCACGTCTTCCGGCCCGTTTCCGTTGACGATAAACAGATCCACCGTGCCGAAATCCATGAGCTCCCCCTCAGCGATAGCTGAGCAACCCGCTCGCAGCCGCGTCGATATGACCGTGCTCGTTGAACGACAGCAGCGTCGTACCCGACCTGCCCGTGACGATCTTGGTGATACCCGTGTTGACGGCGACCCTGTTCAGCCTGAGCAGACCGTGCTCAGCGCCTCCGGTGAGCAGCCCGCACACCGTGGCGATCACCCCGCCGGAGGTGAAAACGACCGCCTGCTCCCCTTTGCCGAGATCGGCGACCAGCTCGTCGAGGGCCGAGGTGACTCTCGTGACGAAACCGGGCCAGGTCTCCTTCGCTCCCCCGTGCTCGCCCGCGCGCACCCATGCGGCCAGCGCCGCGTCGAGCGAAGCCTGATAGGCACGGGGGTCCCGCGCGTTCTGAGCGGCGCCGTCACCGTGCGCCGCGGCGACGTCGGTGAAGTCGTACTCGTTCCACCGCTCGTCCCGCCGGAGCACGGCATGCGGGGCGAACCCGGCAAGAGCCGTCACCGCCGTGGCGACCTGCCTCGACAACGTCCCGCTCAGCGCGTGCGCGAGGGTCACGCCACGCCGCCCCAGTTCCTCGCCGACGACACCGGCCTGCCGCTCGCCGGTCGCGGAAAGCACGTCGTAGTCGGCGGCGCCGAAGGAAGCCTGCCCGTGCCGGACGAGGTAGATCGCGCCCATCAGACGAACCTTCGCAACAGCGAAGCGGGCAGTGTTCGCATCAGCAGGCTCAGCGGCGCCCACGGCCACGTGGGCACGTACGCTCTCGCGGGTTCCTTCTCGATGGCGCGCACGAGCGCGGCGGAACCCTTCGCGGCGGAGGTCATCAGCGGCGTCTTTCCGACACTGCCCGTCATCTCGGATTCGATGTAGCCGGGAAGCAGCACGGTCACCGCGATGGGACTGGCCGCGAGTTCGGCGCGAATGCCGTCCGCGAGCGCGGCGATCCCCGCCTTCGACGCGGCGTAGGCGGTGACATTGCGCGGCAGCCCGCGCAGCGCGCTGAAAGACGAGACCACCACGAGGTGCCCGGCTGCCTGTTCCCGAAAGATCCCGACGGCGGCCTCGCACTGGGCGAGTCCGGCGACCATGTTCGTCTCCACGGTCTGCCGGTTCGCCGCGAACCGGCCGGTGCCGACAGGCTGCCCTTTGCCGAGTCCCGCGTTGACGATCACCCTGTCGAGACTGCCGAGCTCGTCGCGGAACTCGGAGAACACCGTGAAGACGCGGTCGTGGTCGTTGACGTCGAGCTCGCGGGTGACGATCTGGATGCCGGGGTGCCGCCGCCGCAACTCCGCCGCGAGCTCGTCGAGCTTGTCGGCACGCCGCGCGCACAACGCGAGGTCTCTTCCGGCCGCGGCGAAGCGCCGCGCCATGCCCTCACCCAGTCCAGCGCTGGCTCCGGTGATCACGATGGTCTTGCGCATACGCCGACCCTACCGCCTGGTAACAAAAAGGTGACCCGGCGCCATCGCGCCGGGTCACCGTCCTCCAGGGAGGAGGGGTCTTCGTCTTACTCACCCGTGTAGAGCAGCAGGTTCGGCGTGCCCTCCGAGGGATCGGTGATCTTGTCGGGAGTCGCGGCCCCGGTCAGCGCCGCCTCGACGTCGGCCGGAGCGGCGTCGGGGTTGTCAGCCAGGTACAGCGCGGCCGCGCCGACGACGTGCGGAGTCGCCATCGAAGTCCCGCTGATGGTGTTCTCGCTGCCGTCGTGCCAGGACGAGGTGATGTCGACGCCGGGAGCGTAGAGGTCGACGACCTCACCGTAGTTGGAGAAGGTCGCCTGCGCGTCGGCGTCGTCGCTGGCAGCGACGGTGATCGCCTCGGTGACCCTCGCCGGTGAGGTGTTGCCAGCGTCCTGCGACTCGTTGCCCGCCGCGACACCGAAGGTCACCCCGGCTTCGATGGCACCGCGCACCGCGGTGTCGAGTGCCTCGTCGACACCGCCACCGAGGCTCATGTTCGCCACCGACGGCCCGCTGGCGTTCTCGGCGACCCAGTCGATACCGGCGACGACCTGTTCCGTCGTCCCGCTGCCGTTGGCGTCGAGCACGCGAACGGGAACGATCTGCACTCCCTTGGCGACGCCGTATTCCTCGCCGCCGATCGTCCCGGCGACATGCGTGCCGTGACCGTTCTCGTCGGTCGGGTCGTCGTCGTTGTCGATGAAGTCGGCGCCTCCGCTCGCCCTGCCGCCGAACGTCGGGTGGTCGGCGGCGACCCCGGTGTCGATGACGTAGGCGGTGACGTTGTCGGCCTTGGAGGCGTAGTTGTAGGCGTCGTCGAGCGGAAGGTCGCGCTGGTCGATCCGGTCGAGCCCCCACGAGGGAGGCGTGTCCTGCACGTCCGAGGCGTGCACGCGCTGGTTCTGCACGACGTAGGCGACGGAATCGTCGGCGGCCAGCCGCTTGGCCTGTGCCTCGGAAGCCGACACCGAGAAACCGCTGAGCGCGCTGCTGTAGGTGCGTTCGACGGTGGCCCCCGCGCTGCTCGCGAGCGTGCTCGCGGCGTTGGCCACGGCCGCGGCCGTGGTGGTCACGGCGTTCTTCTTCAGCACGACGATGTAGCTGTCCGCCACGGCGTCGGCGGTGTTCGCGGAAAGGATCTGTCCTTCCGCGACGGGCGCGGCCTGCGCGGGACCGAGGCCCGCGACGACCACACCGGTGACGCCCGCGACGACCACACCGGCGGTCAATCCCCTTCGAAGCTTTCGCGCGTTGCCCATTCGCTTCCTTCCTCGTCCCCACCAGTTACATGTGAATATGCAAGCCGCACGGGAAGCAGTTGGGCAATAATTCACAGTTACCAGTAGTGGACCGCACGGCTCAACGCGCAATAGGCCAAACGGACGTATTGTGATCCCGCGCCACGTCTGGGAAAGCGTTACGACTTCCTGCTAACGTTGCTCATATCGTTACGAAACGCGAGGTCGGGGGCACTTCCGGACATGAGCGCGACCGCGTTCTCCGCCGCCCTTCGCGGGGCGATTTCCACCAGCGGGCTTGGGCTCGACCGCATCCAGGCCCGGCTACAGGAACGCGGCATTTCGATCAGCGTCACGGCGCTGAGCTACTGGCAATCCGGTAAACGGCAACCCGAACGGCAGAGTTCGATCTCGGCGGTGCGCGTGCTGGAGGAGATCCTCGACGTCCCGGCTGGTGCCTTGCTCGGGCTGCTTCCCCCGCCCCGGCCCCGAGGCGCCTCCTCCCGGAGACGGCTGGACGAACCGGCCGAGAGCGGCGGCGTCATCGCCGCGTTCGGCTTCGAGGAGGACGCCTCCCCCGCGCTCGTCGGCCTGCACGATCTGTGCGATGTGGATGCCGAGGGCCGGTGTGTGATGGTGACCGCGAAAGCCGTACTGCGCGCGGGCACCTCGGGTCACGACCGGTGGGTGCTGCGTTACCGCAGGGCCGAGCCGCACTCCCGTCCCCCCACACTGCGCGCGTCGCGCAACTGCACGGTGGGCAGGACGTCCTTCGATTCCTGCGAGGGCCTGCTGCTCGCCGAATTGCTCTTCGGACACGGTCTCGACAACGGGGAAACCCAGCTCGTGGAGTACTCGCTGAGCTTCGAGGACACCGATTCCGCCGCACACCAGCATTTCCGCGAGTTCAGCTCGCCCGTTCCCGAATACCTCGTCGAAGCGAGGTTCGCCGGCAACACCCGCCCCGAACGAAGCTGGCAGTTCTCGCATCCGGAGACGGGGCAGCCGGAGACCAGGCCGCTGCGCGTCGACAACGGCAACACCGTCCACGCGGTGGCCGTCGACTTCGGGCCGGGCCGGTTCGGCATCGGCTGGAGCAGGCCGGGCTAGCCCAGTTCGTTCCGGAGCACTTTGCCGGTGGCGTTGCGGGGAAGGGCGTCGAGGAATTCGACGTCGCGGGGAACCTTGTACCTGGCAAGGTTGCGCCGGACGTGTTCGCGCACCTCGTCGGCGTCGAGCGAGGCACCCTCGACGGGTACGACGAAAGCCTTGAGCCGCTGGCCGAACTCCTCGTCGTCGACGCCGACGACGGCGGCCTCCACCACGTCTTCCCGCTCCACCAACAGGTTCTCGACCTCCACCGGGTACACGTTCTCGCCACCGGAGACGATCATCTCGTCGTCCCTTCCGTCGATGAACAGCAAACCGTGTTCGTCGAAGTGGCCGACGTCGCCGCTGGAGAGCAGGCCGTCGATGATCTCCTTGTGCCTGCCGTCGGTGTAGCCGTCGAAGGCGAGCCCGCTCCCGACGAACACCCTCGCGGTCACGTGCGGTGCGGTGACCTCGGCGCCGCGCTCGTCGTAGAGCGCGACCCGGCAGCCGACCGGCGGCCGCCCGACCGTGCCTGGTGCCGTGCGCCAGTCCTCCGGTGTCGCCACGGTCGCGACGGCGACCTCGGTCGAACCGTAGAGGTTGTGCACCACGTCGCCGAAAATCCGGCTCGCCCTGTTCCCGACATCGGGCGACAACGCCGAACCGGCGGCGAAGACGACGCGCAGGCTCGACACGTCGTAACGGCCGATGACGCCGGGGCCGAGATCGATGATCCGCTGCAACATCGTCGGAACGAGCACCAGCGCGCTGCACCGGTGTTGTTCGATACCGCGCAGCGTCGCCTCCGCGTCGAACCTGCGGCGCAGCACGACGGTGCAGCCCAGCGCGAGCGAGAGAATGAACTGCGAGATCCCGGTTCCGTGGAACAGCGGCGCCCCCATGTACGTCGCCTCACCCACGCGCAGCGGGATCCGGTCGAGGAACTGCGCGGAGTGCAGCGGCGAGATCTTCGGCCTCGGCGCTCCTTTCGGCGTTCCCGTGGTGCCGCTGGTGAGCAGAATCAGCCCGCCGGGCCGCTCGGGCGGCTTCGGCGGCCGGTCGTCGGAACTGGCGATGAGCTCGTCCAGCAGCGGTGTCTCGTGTGCGGCGAGATCGCCTTCGGTCCAGGCGAGGTAGCGGTCGGCGCCCTCGATCCCGGACAGCAGACCGGTGAACTCGTCGTCGTAGACGAGCACCTGGACCGTCTCCCTCGCCGCGACGTCGGCGAGTTGTGGCTTGGCGAACCCGGTGTTCAGCAGCAGCAACGGCGCGCCGAGCTTGCCCGCCGCGAGCATCGTGAGCACGAGACCTCTGTGATCCCTGCACAGCACCGCGATCGGTGTCCCGCTGCCGATCCCCCTCGCCGACCATGCCCTCGCCAGCGCGTTGGACTGCCTGTCGAGCTGGGCGAAGGTCAGCGGACCTCGCTCGTCGACGATGCCGGTGGCGGAGGGATCCCTGCGCGCGGCGATGCGGACGGCTCCGGCCAGCGGCCCGTGCCTCCGGGTGAGCAGCAGCGAGCGGATCCCCTCGTCGAGTCTGGGGAAGGGAACGAGTCCCGCGCGCCACAGCACCTCGATGGACCTCGCGGTCTCCGCGACCCTGCCTGCCAGTGCCGTCACCGTGGGCGGCCTTCTCATCAGGCACCTCCTCGTGCTCGCCACGCGTTAAGCTACTGGTTAGTAGGCAGGGCTGTCGACCGCAGGTCGTGTCTGACTGTCAGTACCGGCGGTGACAATGACCCGGTGGAGCTCATCGTCGCAAGGTCGGGGGAACAGCGCTGGGCCGTGCGCGCGATCGGGTCCGCCGGCTTCACCGAAACCGGGCTGACCGCGACGGAACTCGCGGGCAAGGCGGCGCGCTGGGAAAGCGAACTGGGCCCCCGGTGGGTGCTTTCCTCGGTCGAGCAGGACTATCCGGTGTTGCTCGACGCCGGTGTCAGAATCGGCCGCTGTCATGATCTCTCCCTCGTCGAGGGCCTGTTGCTGGCTCATGAGGGCCTGCACGACCAGTCTCGCGGCCTCGCCGCGGCGCACGCCAGGGCCACCGGGCTCGAACCGCCCCCGGAAACCCGGCAGGCACATCCCGACGCCGACGAGCAGCCGACCCTGTTCGACCCGAGGGGTTCAGGGCTTCCCGGCGACGTTTCCGCGCTCGACGCGGCCACGATCGTGCTTGCCGGTCAGCACGCCCGCGTCGAAGCGCTCGCCTCGGCGGCGAGGATGCGGCTGCTCGTCGCGGCCGAATCGGCCAGCGCGCTCGCCGCGGCCGAGATGTCGGCCGACGGGCTGCCATGGCGCGCCGACGTGCACGACCGGCTGCTCACCGAACTGCTCGGCAGCAGGGTCGCCTCGGGAAGCAGACCGGCCAAGCTGGTCCAGCTCGCCGCGCGCGTGCAGCAGGCTCTCGGCGGCAAGCCGCTCAACATCGACCACCCGGGCAGTGTGGTACGCGCTTTCGGCAGGGAGGGCATCGCTATTCCTTCGGCACGGGCCCACGTGCTGCGCACCCTCGACCATCCCGCCGTCGCCCCGCTGCTGGAGTACAAGGAACTGGCGAGGCTGCATTCGGCACACGGCTGGACCTGGCTCGATCACTGGGTGCACGGCAACCGGTTCCGGCCCGTCTTCGTCGTCGGCGGCGTGGTGTCGGGCCGGTGGGCCAGCAGAGGCGGCGCCGCGTTGCAGATCCCGCGAGTGCTGCGCGCGTGCGTGCGCGCCGACCCGGGATGGAAACTCGTCTGCGCCGACGCGGCCCAGCTCGAACCGCGCGTGCTCGCGGCGTTGTCCGGCGATCGCAAGCTCGCCGGCGTCGCGGCGGCCACGGACCTCTATTCGAGTCTCGCCGAGGCGATGTTCCCCGCTACGGCGAGCGCGGACGGCGGCAACGACGACAGGGCGCGCGCGAAGATCGCCATGCTCTCGGCCATGTACGGCGGGACGGCTGGCGAGGCGGCGTCGTTGCTCGCCTTGCTGCGCCAGCGTTTTCCCGCCGCTGTGTCCTATGTGGAGAACGCGGCGGTCGCGGGTGAGCGAGGCGAGCTGGTGCGCTCCCGGCTCGGCAGGACCTCTCCCCCGCCTTCGTCGGCGTGGCGCGCGCTCACCGGAGGTACCGGCGACGAGGACAAGGCCCGCAGGGCCGCACGGGAATGGGGCCGGTTCACCAGGAACTTCGTCGTGCAGGCCAGTGCGGCCGACTGGACCGCGGTGCTGCTGGCGCTGCTGCGGCAACGGCTGCCCCGCGAAGCGCATCTGGTGTTCTTCCAGCACGACGAGGTCCTCATCCACACACCCGCCGCGCTCGCCGATGACGTCACCGCCTGTCTCGACGCGGCCGTCGCCGAGACGACGGCACTGGTGTTCGGCCCAGCCTGCCCGGTGCGGTTTCCGATGCCCGCCGCCGCCGTCGACTGCTACGCCGACGCGAAGTAGGCCGTTGTGCCGGGTGCCGGGTCCGGTGCGGTGGTGCCGGTGCACGAACGCGGATCTCGGCGGCCCGAACGCGGATCTCGCGCGCACCAACGCGGATCTCGCGCTCCTGAGCGGGGGACTCGCGGGCTCAGTCCGCGGCGGCCTCGTCCAGCGCGCGCAGCACGCGCTTCATCGACACCGGGTAGGCGGTGCGCAGGGTCTGGGCGAAGAAGCTCACCCTCAGCTCCTCGATCATCCACCGCACGTCGGCGAGTTGCTTGCCTGGCGCCGTTCTCGGTGGCAACGTGTCGAGCACCGCCTGGTACTCCTGCCACAACCATTGGACGTCCCGCAGGTTCCGCACGTCCCGCGCCGGGTCGCCGGGCAGCTTCTCCAGCCTGCGCTCGATCGCCCGCGCGTAGCGCACGAGGTCGGCGAGCCGGTCGAATCCCGCCGCCGTCACGAATCCGGGGAACACCAGCCCGTCGAGCTGAGCCCGCACATCGGCGACGGATTCGCGCACCGCGTCTCCCCTCGTGTCGGCGAGCCGCGATTCGACGTCGTGCGTGGCGGCGAGAATGTTCTCCACCTCGCGCAGCACCGTGAGCACGGTGCCATTCAATCCGGCCCGCACCTTCTCAAGCAGCACTGCGAAACCGGCCTCGTCCCACGCCGGACCGCCCGCGTCGGCCATGAGCTTGTCCACCGCGCAGTCGACGCAGTCTTCGAGCAACGCGGCGACACTGCCGTGCGGATTCCTTGTCAGCACGAGCTTCGCGGTGTTGCCGAGGTTGCGGTTGAGGTACTTCATGGGGGACGCGACGTTGAGCCGGAGCAGTTTCCTCGTGCCAAGCCACATCTGGGTGCGCTGCTGTCCCTCGGTGTCGAGCATGCGAACCGCGACACAGCCACCCTCGTCGACGAGCGCCGGATATGCCTTGAGCTCGTGTCCCTTGCGGGTGGCCGTGAACACCTTCGGCAGCTCACCGAAACTGGCCGTGCGCAGGCCTTCCTTTTCGAGATCGTCGGCAACGGCGGAAATGGTCTCGCGAAGGCGGTCGCCGAGCCGGTCGCGCAGCGCGTCGAGGTCCTTGCCCTCTGCCAGCGTCCGCTTACGCTCGTCGACGACCCGGAAGGTCATCCTGAGGTGATCGGGCACCGAGGAGAACTGCCACGCCTCAGGCGCGACCGCTACTCCGCGAAGGCGTTCGAGTTCGGCACCGAGCACATCGGGCAACGGGCCCATCGAGGGGTCCACTCCGGACAGTGCCTTTCGCGCGGTGTCCGGAGCGGGGACGAAGTTGCGCCGCAACGACTTCGGCAGCGACTTGATCAGCGCGGTGACCAGTTCCTCGCGCAGACCGGGAACCTGCCATTCGAAACCGGCGGCGCTCACCTGGTTGAGCACGGGAAGTGGAATGTGGACGGTCACGCCGTCGGCGTCGGCGCCCGGTTCGAACTGGTACGTCAGCGACAGCCGCAGCGCTCCGGCCTGCCAGGTGTCAGGGTAGTCCGCTTCGGCGACCTCGTCGGCGCTCTCGTTGATGAGCATGGCCTTCTCGAAGTTGAGCAGGTCGGGCTCCGAGCGCCGCCTCTGCTTCCACCACGAGTCGAAATGCCTGCTCGACACCACGTCCTCGCCGACGCGCTCGTCGTAGAAGGCGAACAAGGTCTCGTCGTCGACGAGAATGTCGTGCCTGCGGGCGCGCGCTTCGAGGTCCTCGACCTCGTCGAGTAGTTTCCGGTTCTCGATGAAGAACCGGTGGCTGGTTTCCCAGTCGCCCTCGACGAGCGCGTGCCTGATGAACAGCTCCCGCGACAGTTCCTTGTCGATCCGCCCGTAGTTGACCTTGCGGCCCGCGACGAGCGGGATGCCGTACAGGGTGACCCGCTCGTTGGCCATCACCGCGCCCTGCTTGCGTTCCCAGTGCGGTTCCGAGTAGTGCCGTTTGACGAGGTGCTGCGCGAGCGGTTCCACCCACTCCGGCTCGATCCTGGCGTTGACCCTCGCCCACAGCTTCGAGGTCTCCACCAGTTCGGCCGAGGCGACCCAGCGCGGCTGCTTCTTGAACAACGACGATCCGGGGAAGACGGAGAACCGGGCGCCCCGGGCGCCGAGGTAGTCACCCTTGGCCGGGTCCTTGAGCCCGACGTGGGAGAGCAGACCGGCCAGCAGCGAGGTGTGGATCCGCTGCGGATCGGCCTCGGTGCTGTTGAGGGTGATGCCAAGTGGCTTGGCCAGTTGCCTGAGCTGACCGAAGATGTCCTGCCACTCCCTGACTCTGAGGTAGTTGAGGAATTCGGCCTTGCACAGCTTGCGGAACTGGTTGCCGGACAGCGCCCGCTGCTGCTCGCGCAGGTACTCCCACAGTTTCAGGTAGGCGAGGAAGTCGGAGTTCGGTTCGGCGAACCGCGCGTGCTTTTCGGCGGCGGCCTGCTGTTTGTCGGCGGGGCGTTCTCGCGGGTCCTGAATGGACAGCGCGGCGGCGATGATCATCACCTCGCGGACGCAGCCGTTGGCCGCCGCCTCCACGATCATCCTGCCCATTCTCGGATCGACCGGAAGCTGCGCGAGCTGCCTCCCGACGGTGGTGAGCTTGCCGCCGTCGGCCTCCAGCGCGCCCAGTTCGCTCAGCAACTGCACACCGGCGGTGACCTGACGCCGGTCCGGCGGCTCCACGAAGGGGAAAGCGGCGATGTCACCGAGGCCGAGCGAGGTCATCTGCAAGATCACGGAGGCGAGATTGGTGCGCAGGATCTCCGGATCGGTGAACTCCGGGCGGGAGTCGAAGTCGTCCTCGGTGTAGAGCCGGATGCAGATGCCGTCGGAGGTACGCCCGCACCGGCCCTTGCGCTGATTCGCCGAAGCCTGCGACACCGGTTCGATCGGCAGCCGCTGCACCTTCGTGCGGTGGCTGTAGCGGGAGATGCGTGCCGTACCCGGATCGATGACGTACTTGATGCCGGGCACGGTGAGCGAGGTCTCCGCGACGTTGGTGGCGAGCACGACGCGCCTTCCGGTGTGGCGCTGGAAGACCCTGTGCTGATCGGCGGCCGACAACCGCGCGTACAACGGGAGGATTTCGGTGTAGGGCAAGGCCATCGCCGTCAGCGCCTCGCTGGTGTCGCGGATCTCGCGCTCACCGGAGAGGAAAACCAGGATGTCGCCCTGTCCCTCACCGATCAGTTCGGTCACCGCGTCCGAGATCGCCTGCACCTGGTCGCGGTCGGGATCGGCGCCGGGGTCGTCGGGGTCGACGACGGGGCGGTAGCGCACCTCGACGGGATAGGTGCGGCCGGACACCTCGACGATCGGGGCGTCCCCGAAATGCCGGGAGAACCGCTCGGGGTCGATGGTCGCCGAGGTGATGATCACTTTGAGATCGGGCCTGCTCGGCAGCAGCCTGCGCAGATAGCCGAGCAGGAAGTCGATGTTGAGGCTGCGTTCGTGTGCCTCGTCGATGATGATCGTGTCGTAGGCGCGCAGCATCCGGTCCTGCTGGATCTCGGCGAGCAGGATGCCGTCGGTCATGAGCTTGACGAGCGTGTCGTCACCGGACTGGTCGGTGAACCGCACCTTGTAGCCCACCACGGAACCGAGTTCGGTGTTCAGCTCACTGGCGACGCGCTCGGCGACCGTACGGGCCGCGAGCCTGCGCGGCTGGGTGTGCCCGATCTGACCACGAACCCCGAGCCCCAGTTCGAGACAGATCTTGGGAAGCTGCGTCGTCTTGCCCGATCCCGTCTCGCCCGCGACGATCACCACCTGGTTGTCCCTGATGACCTCGGCGATGTCGGCTTTGCGCCTGCTCACCGGCAGGTCTTCGGGGTAGCGCAACTCGGGCACCGCGTCGCGGCGGTGCCGCACGCGCTGCTCAGCGGCCTCGATGTCGGCGGCGATCGTGGCCAGAACGGCGGACTCCGAAAACCCGTCAGCCCCGGCTGGACCGCCGGACTCGGCACCGCCACGCTTGTCGCCCCCGCGCCCCCGGCCATGCCGGTCTTTCCGGCCTCGCCGGTTCACGCCGTCGATCCGGCGTCGTAAGCGGTGCTCGTCGCGCAGCGTCAACTCGGGCAGCCGCGCGCGCAACTCGTCAGCAGGGGTGGAAGTGGACATACGCACTCCACAATAGCCGGGTCGCCGTGGTGATCAATGCGATTTTCCTCCCTCGCCGGTCAGCGGGAGGTAGCCTCACCGGCCATGAGCCACCCAGGCCCCCAGTGGCAGCAGCCCCAACAGCCCCCGCCGTATCCGCAACAGGGCTATCCCCAACAGGGTTACCCGCAGCAGCCCTACGCCCAGTACCCCCAAGCACAGCCTTACGCCCAGCCGTATCCGCAGCCGTTTCCGCAGCAGGGTTATCCGCAGGGCCCCGCCGGCCCGCTGACGCTCCCGGGCTGGGGCACGCTCCCGGTGGTAGCAGGGGTCATCGCCACCGTCGTCGGCATGTTCGCGCTGCCGTGGGGCGGCGACCTCTACTTCACCGACCTG
Source organism: Prauserella marina (assembly GCF_002240355.1). Classification (GTDB taxonomy): domain Bacteria; phylum Actinomycetota; class Actinomycetes; order Mycobacteriales; family Pseudonocardiaceae; genus Prauserella_A; species Prauserella_A marina. The sequence goes on along the minus strand of NZ_CP016353.1, from coordinate 2,035,298 downwards.
CGCGACCTCGCCTCGGTCAGCAGGGACGGTTTCACCGGCCACTACCTGAGCTGGCTCGGCTTCCTCGCGCTCGCCGTACTGCCGGTCGGCCTGCTGCCGTGGACTCTCGGCGCCGCCCGCACCACCAGGTCGGCCGGGTTGGTCACCGGCAACTGGGGCCGCAGGCTCACCTGGGCGTCGTTCGGGTGGTACCGGACCACGTTCGTGCTCAGGGGCCTCATCGCGGCGATCATCCACTTCGTCGGACTGCTCAACCTCACCGACGGCGAACTGGGCACGCTCGCGGCCGGGCCGTGGGTGTTGCTGTCCGGGTGTGTGCTCGCCGCCATCGGCGGTGGCATCGGCCCCCGGAAAGGGCCCGGTCTCCCTCGCGAATGACCGGGTTGGTCAGCTCCTGCGCAGCACACTCGCGGTGAGCGCGCCGGGCGTGGTGTTGCCCGAAAGTCCCAGTGTCAGGTCGAGGTCGGCGAGCAGGCCGCGCAACACCTGCCGCACCCCGTCCTCTCCCGCGTGCGCGAGGCCGTAGACGTAGGGTCTGCCGACCAGCACCGCGCGAGCGCCGAGCGCCAGCGCCTTGATCACATCGGCGCCGGTGCGGACGCCGGAGTCGAAAAGCACCTCGATCCGGTCGCCTACCGCGGCCGCGATCTCCGGCAGCACGTCGAGCGCGCCGACGGCACCGTCGACCTGCCGTCCGCCGTGATTGGACACCACGATGCCGTCCATCCCCGCCGCGACGGCGTGCCGCGCGTCGTCGACGTGCTGGATGCCTTTCAGCACGATCGGCCCTTCCCAGTGCTTTCTGAGAAACGCGAGGTCGGCCCACGTCCGGTCGGTCCCGGTGATCATCGAGATCCAGCGCAGCACCGCCATGGCCGGTTCCTCTTCGGGACTCGCGTCGAGCCCGCCGAGGAACACCGGGTCGGTGAACGGCACGGCGGTTCCCGCCCCGTTGAGGAAAGGCAGGTAGCCGTTGTCGAGGTCGCTCGGCCGCCAGCCGAGCGACCAGTTGTCGAGCGTGACGACGAGTACCGAGTATCCGGCGGCTTCGGCCCTGGCCAGCAGGCTGAGGCACACCTCGGAATCGGATGGCCAGTACAGCTGGAACCACAGTGGCCCGCCCCCCGACGCGGCGGCAACGTCCTCGATGCTGGTCGAGGACGCGGTGGACAGCACCATCGGCAACCCGGTGCTCGCCGCCGCGCGTGCGGTGGCCGCCTCGGCGCCGTCGTGCACGATGGACTGCGCGCCGACGGGGGCGAGCAGCACCGGCGCCGGCATCGTCGTGCCGAGCACCGTCGTCGTGAGGTCTCGTTCGGTGGCTCCCGCGAGCATTCTCGGCACGAGCCGCCAGCGGTCGAAGGCGGCCCTGTTGGCCGCTGCCGTCGACCCCGAGCCCGCCGAACCGGCGACGTATCCGTAGGCACGCGGGTCGAGCACGGCCGCCGCGGATTCCTCGATCCGGGTGAGGTCGGTGGAGAACGCGGGTGTCGTCCCGCCGTAGCCCTGGAGGTAGATCTCGGCCTGGTAGTTGCCGAACCGTTCGGACATACCGCCTCCTCGTTCGCCGCGCCGCCCGGATCCTACGCGTGCGGCTTGACCTTCGAGCGGGTCGAAGGCTCAGAATCCGGGGTATGTACAGCATCAGCGCGTTCGCGGAGCGCGTGGGACTGACTCGTTCCGCGTTGCGCTTCTACGACGACTGCGGGGTACTGGCCCCCGCGAGGGTCGACCCGGGCAACGGTTACCGCTATTACAGCGAGGACCAGATCGAAAGGGGGGTCCTGGTGCGGGGCCTGCGGCAGGCAGGCGTCCCGCTCGCCGGGATCGTCGCGGTGCTCGACGACGCGGAGGGCGCCGAGGACGTACTGCGCGCACACGCGAAGCGGCTGCGCGAGGAGCACGACGCGGCGCAGGCCGCGCTGCGCGGCGTCCTGGCCGGCGTCGCCGGGGTGACCGAGGTGACGCTGGGTGGTGCGGAGTTCGCCTGCGCCATCAGGCAGGTCGCGCCTTCGGTCTCGCGGGACAGCTCGTTTCCCGTACTGGGCCGCGTCCTGATCGAACTCGCCGCGCAAGGACTGCGGTTCGTCGCGACCGACCGCTACCGGCTCGCGATCCGCGAACTGACGCCCGAGACCTTCACCGGCGGCCCGGCGCGGATTCTCGTCGCGGCCGGCGCGCTGCTCGCCGCGTCGGCGTCCTCGTCAAGGCATCGCACCGTGACCTTGCGGGTCACGGCGGAGGGCGGCGTGCTCACCGTGGAAGGGCAGGCGGTTCCGCTGAGCGGCCTTCCCGGCGAGTTCCCCGCCTACCGGGACCTGCTCGGCGCGCTCTCGCCCCCCGCGCACCGGGTGATCACCGACCGGGTCGCGCTGATCGGCGTGCTCGGCGACGCCGAGGGACCCTTCGTACTGGAGAGCGGCGCCGACGAGCTGCTGGCGAACGGAACCCGGCTGCCTTCGGTGTGCGAACCGGGCGTGCGCGTCGCGTTCGATCCGGCGGTGCTGTGCCCAGCGCTGGAAGCGAGCGTGGGCCCGGAAGTGCTGCTGGACATCACGGATCCGTGCTCCCCCGTCGTCGTCCGCTCCGCCGACCAGGGAAGCTTCACCACTCTCGTCATGCCGGTCGCCGACGAGGGCAACTGATGGATACCACCAGCACGACCGTGCGCTTGTGTGCCGAGGGAATGCGCGCCGAAGCCGAGGCCGATCCCGCCCGCGCGAAGGAGCTTTTCGAACAAGCGTGGGCAGACGCGCGCGACGACTACGAATCCTGTGTCGCCGCGCACTACCTCGCCCGACACCAACCGACCACAAAGGACACTCTGGACTGGAACGAACGCTGCCTCGCACTCGCCGAACGGCTCACGGCGGGCGGCGATGCCGCCGCTGGCGCGGTCGCCGGTTTCTACCCCTCGCTGCACGCCAATCTGGCGAGGGATCATCGTGATCTCGGCAACACCGAGGAAGCGCTCGCGCACTACCGGAAAGCGGCGGCGCGGATGGAAATCCTGCCGGAGGGCGCCTACCGGGACTGGCTCACCTTCAGCGTCGCCGAAGGACTCCGCTGCCTCGGCGCACCGGAAGCGACGAGGAACGAACGCGTCGGCGAACTCGTGGAAGCCTGGTGTGATCGGCGTGAACTTCGTGCGTTATGCCTGGTATTGCCTTCGTACTACGGAGTTCTCGGCGCCGGCGACGACCGCGAACGGCTCGCCACGGCGGTGCGGATGCTGCACGCCGAACGCAGGCTGCCCCGCCACGAGCAGGCCATTCTCGGTGACGTACTGGCGACACTCACCGCAACATGATCGTGACCGCACGTCGCTGACCGTCCATTGCGGACAATGACGCGGCGCGGTAACGGAAGCGGGGCGGAAGTAACGGCGACACCGTCCGGGTCGAGATGGGAAGGGAACCCCCGGAAGGAGCACGATGTCCCGTCTCGGCACACAGGCCCCCGCGCACGAGGCACCGGCGCCACGAAGACGCCACCACGCCGTGTTCGCGGTGGCGGCGCTCGTGCTCGGCGTCGCCTGTGTCGCCGCAGCCGTCACCGGCCTGCTCGGCACGGCGACCGCGGCAGGGGCGGCACTCGGCGTCGTACTCGGCGTCATCGCGCTTTTCGGGGCACGCAAGGCGATCGCGCTCGCGGGCACGATCTTGTGCACGGCGGGAATCGCGGTCAGTGTCGGCGCGGCGAGCGGGGACGACCCGGCGAACGCGGCGCACGGCCAACGGCCGGGGACAACGGCCGTCACCGTCACCCACCCCACCTGGAACACGCGCTACACCTGGGACAACGGACTCGCCATCGAGGTTTCCGCGCCAAGGGAGTGCACACCGAGCGAGTACGCCTTCCCCGCCAAGGTCGAGCGCGCGGTGCAGGTGTCGATCACGCTCGTCAACGACACCGGCGGGGACCTCGACACCACCTTGCTCAGCGCGAGCGAGGCCCAGTTCGGCGGGCGCAACGCCGAGCAGATCTTCGACATCGACGGCTCCTGCGGCGCGGGTCCCGAACCGGCGACGATACTTCCCGGCCGGACGTTCACCTACGAGGCCGCCTACGCGGTCGGCGCGGCTCCAGGAGAGCTGCAACTCGTCTTCCAGCCCGGCGTCGGCGCGCCGAAGGCGGTCTTCCTCGGCACCGCCTGAACGGCTACTGCTTGCTGTTGCTCTGCGGCTCGGTGCTGAGCATGAGCAACATGAACGCGATGAGCCCGCTGAAGAACCACCACGCGTCCGACATCGTGATCGCCGCGATGATGCCGAGCGGAACAGCGGCGATGGCCAGGACCCGGAAGAGTTCCATCACCACTCCCCTCGCGTCGTGCCGGGAGTGGCCTGCCAAGGTGCGGAGTTCGGGTTCGGGCTCATGCGGTGCTCCTTCGGCCACGGCACTGTGGGCTGCCGCTCGCCCCGGCGCGCCGGTGACCACGGCAACCCCGGCCCCTCCAGTGTGGCCCCGCGCACACCGTCCTGTCGCATCGAGAACGGACGAACCTGTCCCGCCGAACGCGGCTTTCACAGCAGCCCGATGCGACGCGCGGTGACGACGGCTTCCCTGCGGGAGGCGACGCCGAGTTTGCGGTAGATGTTGCGCAGATGGGTCTTGACCGTGTTGGCGGAGACGAACAGTTCGGCCGCGATGTCGGCGACCGTGCCCAGTGACTGCAACTCTCTCAGCAGAGCCAGTTCCCTCGGCGTGAGTTCGGCCGACGGTGCCACGGACTCGGGTGGCAAAACCGCGAGCACCTCGTCGGCGAAGTCCCGCACGGAACCGAGCCTGCCCGCACCGGCGGCGATCAGCTCGCGCACCGCCGTTCCGTGTTCGCGGAAGGGCCGTAACGCGCCATGCGCGGCCGCGAGCTCAAGTGACGCGAGCAGCCGTCCGTGCGCCTCCTGCGGATCCCGCAACCGCAGCGCGAGCACGGCAAGCAGCAGCCGGGCCTCGATTCCCGTACCGAAGAACGTGCCGGCGGCCTCACCGGTCACGATCCGGTCGAGGTGCGCTTTCGCCGCCGAGAGGCGTCCCTGATGGAACAGCGCCTTGGCGCGCAGCAGTTCGCTCTCCCCTCCCGGCCCGAGCCACTCGGCCGCCCGGTGCTCGGCCTCCGTCGCCCACTCAAGCCTGCCGAGCCTGAGCGCGAGCCGGTGCTCCACCCCCGACGCCCACGCCACCAGCGCGGGCTGGACCGTTTCCTCCTTCCGCACCGTGTTCCAGTGTTCGCGCAATCTCCGCAGCGCTTCGCACGGATCGGTGCCTGCCGTGGCGAGCGCGGACATGGAGCCGGTTGCCAGCGCGATCATCCTGTCGTTGGCCGGGCTCAGCGTGCGCGCGGCGAGTTCGGCGTAGGCCGATGCCGCGGTGTCGTCGGCGCGTTCGAAAGCGGCCCACGCCGAGGCGACGTAGGCGGTGCACGCCGAGGGAGTCGTGTCCAGACCGGTGTCCGTGGCGTAGCGCAGCGCTTCTTCCGCCGCGCGGTGCAGCGCGGGCAGGTCACCCCGCGCTCCGGTGGACGCGGCCAGGTGGGCGAGGCAGTGCAGCACCGCGTAGCGGTACCCGCCGAGCCTCGCGAGGTGCAGTGCGTTGGCCAGGTCCTCCTCCGCCGCGCCGTAGTCGCCGAGCCACAGCAGCGCGGTGCCCCTGTTGACGAGCCCCAGCAGGTACAGGTCGTGGGAACGGAGCCCATCCACGTGCAGGTCGAGCTGAGCGACCTGCGGCACCCAGCGTCCGGTCAACCGGGCCCTGTGGGCCATGGCAATGCGGGCGAGTCCCTGCTCGTCCTCGTTCACGGGCGGCCGTGACGCCGTGCCCGAGGTGGCCGCGTGACGGTTGAGCCCCAGCCTCGCCAGCACCGTCTCGGCGGCCCTGCGGTCGCCGAGCGCGAGCCCGGCGATCGCGAGGGTCAGGCCGACGCACGGACTCGCGGCCGGCGAAGGAGGCGGCGAGGGCAGCACATCGTGCAGCGCGGCCATGTGCCCCGACAGCACGAGACCGGGCCCGTGCCTGACGACGAGATCGGCGACGAGATCGGTGTCACGAGAACGGACCGCGTGCCGCAGCGCCGTCAACGGTTTTCCGTTGGCGGAGAACCAGATCGCCGAAACCCGCTCCGCTCTCCTCGACGCCGGGGGCGAACCGCTCGCGAACTCCGCTGCCAGCCAGGTTCTGGTCAACGGGTGCTGGCGCAACCAGGGACCACCGGCTCCGTACTCGATGGTCAGCGCACCCGCCCCGCGCAGCCGGCCGAGATCGCCACCGATGTCGTCGGCGCCGGTGAGCTCGCTCGCCAGTTCGGGCGTGAACCGCTCACACCCGCTGGTGCGCAACAGAATCTCGCGCTGGGAACCGGTGAAACCGCTCAGCACCTCGCCACGGAAATACTCGGCGAGCGCTGGGTCCGTTCCCGCGAACGCGGCGAGAGCCGCGGCGTGATCGGCCGCACCGCCGAGTGCCTCTGCCGCGAGCCGCACGCCGACCGGCCAGCCCTCGGTGAGCGCCACCAGGAAGCCGAGATCCGCCTCCGGCAGCGTGACGCCGTGGTTGCGCAACACCGTGACGGTTTCCGCCCGGGTCAGCGCCAGCTCGGCCGCACCGATGTCGCGCAGCCTGCCCGCGACGTGCAGGCGGTGCACGGCGAGCGGGGGCCGCTCCCGCGTACTCAACACCAGGCGCAGGTTCGGCGGCAACGAGCACAACAGCGTTTCGAGGTCATGCCACGCCTCTGGCGCGCTCAGCCGGTGCAGGTGATCGACGACGAGGGTGAGCGGCTGGGTCAGCCCGCCGAGCGTGGCGGCGAGGGTGTCGGCCCGTGGCGTGCGGGCCGCCGTGGCCAGTGCCGCATTGAGCGCGCGGGGGTCGTTGTCGCCGTCGAGGACGCTGACCAGCGCCGTACGCCCCGGAGGGCAGGTGCGCCGCCGGTCACCCAGCCAGTCGGCGAGCATGGTGCTCTTGCCGTATCCGGGCGGTGCGCACAGCAGCGCGACCCTCGGCGTCCCGCCGGACTCCCACTCGTCGAGCAGCCGCGACAACCGTGCCCTGCGGACGTGGCCTCGCGGCGGCGGGAGCGCCGTGAATCTCATGCTGCACACGGATGTGGTGGAACCTTTCGCGAAGGAGACAACGACTGCGAGCAGGCTAAGAGAGCCCGCCCTTCTGCCATGGGCACACACGAACCGGGACGTGAAGATCTCTCGAAGGAGTGAGGGCGATGCACGATGCCGCCCTGCACGGTCACTTTCCGCGCAGGCGCCGTCCCCCACTCGGCCCAGCCTCGGGCACGGCGACCGGATGGACATCGCCCATCGCCGCGCCGAGCACTCCGGCGTAGGGAAGACCGGCCTCGTCGACGGCGAGGATGCGAGGAAGGAACAACGCTGGCCGCCGCGCCGAGATGTCGACGAGGTTCGCATGGCTCGACAACTCGAACAACGTCCGCAGCGCCGCCATCGTCTCGACCCGGTCGGGATCGCAGGCAGGCGAGAGCCCTTCGACGCGGATGTCGAGCCACCTGCCGTCGCCGACCCCGAACGTCACCTTCGCGCGGCCGGGAAACTCGCCGTCCTCGCGCAACTCGGCGACCGCGTCGGCCAGCAGTGCCGCGATCGACGGCAGCGAAGGCGCGCCTTCGAGGTAGTCGCTTCCCGTGATGCACCAGGCCGGTGTGACATAGCTGCTCATAAGCCACCTTTCGAAAGGCCGCACCGGCCACGTCGGACATACCGGAACGACCGGGAGTGGCACGGGCTTTCGAGGACTCGACACGACTCCTTTGGTCAAGACCACCGGGCCCGCGAGACGGCCGCCGGATCGCCATGGGGGACGAACGGGAACCCGAAGGTCACTCGCGCTGTCCGGCGATGACGGCGGCCGGGGTTCAGGGCGGCCGGGTTCTCGTACATGGCACACAGTGGCCGGTCACGCAACAGACATGACCGGAATGCCGTGACCCTATCGCGCAACCGTCACCGGCGCCCGTTTTCGCGGCCCCCTGCATTATTGGATGTGCAATATGCCACCCGGACGAGTGAAGGGCGTCTGGCCAGTGCGAACAGTCGCCCTCACCCACTCACCCGTTGCAGGCGAAATCGACAAGTTGCTGTTCTCAAGCCGAACGAGCGGCCGTTAAACAGTCACCATGCCGCTATCCGACCACCGCGCTCCGGCCAGGGACACGCCGCGCACACCGCGAGTGGAAACCCTCGCGCGGACGTTCGCCGAACTCGCCGACGTCGTCGCCCCCTCCTTCGACGAGCACGATTACGTCCAGCGGGTCGCCCACCGCTGTGGGCAACTGCTCGACATCGACGAAGCCGCCCTCGCGCTCGCCGATCCTCAGCTCAGGATGACCGCGCTCGGCACCTCATCGGAGACGGCGCACGAGTTGATGACGACGCAGGTGCACACACGGCAGGGCCCCTCGGCGGACTGCCTTCGAGGGGCCCGCGCGAGCGGATCGGCCGATCTGCGCGAGGAGCACCGATGGGCCGCCTTCACCACCAATGCGCTCAACGCCGGATTCGTCGCCGTCCACGCGCTCCCGCTCACCTCGCACGGCAGGGCGCTCGGCGTGCTGACCCTCCTGCGGCGCAGGCCGGGCGCGCTGGGACCCACCGACACGATCGTCGCGGCCGCCCTCGCCCAAGCCGCGGCGAGCGCCCTGTTGTCGCAGCGCACTCTCGGTGCGGCACAACGGCTCGCGGGGCAGCTTCAGACCGCGCTCTACACCCGGGTCAACATCGAGCAGGCCAAGGGCCTCATCGCCGCGCACCGGCACAGCGACATGGATGTCGCGTTCGAGGTGCTGCGCGCTCACGCCCGCAGCAGCAGGCGCAGGCTGCACGACGTCGCCAAGGACGTCATCGACAACGCGCCGAGGGTGCGGAATCTGCTGGCCGACGACGAACGAGGCGGCCAGGCGCCCGCCTAGATACACCGAGGTCGGCCTCGCGCGCGCCGACGTGATGACCGGACCGGGATTGCCGCCGGTGAGCGGATCGATCCGGCCCCCTCGGGACTACTCCGCGAACACGGGCACGTCGGCCCATTCGGCTGGCACGGTCGAGGCACCTCCTCGGCGGCTGGAAAGGTTCACGGAGCCCCCGGACAGGGGGAGGGCACCGGGGGCCCCGTGGCGGGGCCGGCCCTGGTGGGTAGCCGGCCCCGCGGTAGCTCGCCCCCACTCGAACTAGCCATTCTAGAGAATGAACCAGCGGTTTCATCTTGGCAATAGTCCATTCGTGTCAGCCCCGCGCCGTGACACGCACGGTGACGTCCGTCCCCTCCCGGAATACTCAGCCCTGCTAAGGAAGTTGGCGCTTACGTAGACAGGGCAGCGAATCTGGGGGCAACGTGAGCGTCGAGCAAGCACCGGCGGACGGCGAACTGGCGACCCGCGCGGGCGCGGCGACCATGTCACCCACAAGAGCCAAGACCGTCCGGTTCGCGTTGATCCTCGGCGGGCTGACCGCCTTCGGCCCACTCGCCGTCGACATGTACCTGCCCGCGCTGCCTGCCATGGCGACCGACCTGGCCAGCAGCGACTCGGCACTCCAGCTGACCCTCGCCGCCTTCGTCGTCGGAATGGGCGTGGGCCAACTGGTCGCCGGCCCACTGTCGGACGCCTTCGGCCGCCGCACGCCACTACTCGTCGGCGTCGTCGTGTTCGCGCTGGCCTCCGTGTTGTGCGCGATCGCCCCCTCGGCCGAACTGCTCATCGGCGCGAGGGTGGTGCAGGCGCTCGGCGCTTCGGCCGGGGTCGTGATCGCGAGAGCGGCGGTGCGCGATCTGTTCTCCGGCATCGCCATGGCCCGGTTCTTCTCCGCGCTCATGCTGGTCACCGGACTCGCCCCCATCCTGGCTCCGGTACTCGGCGGGCAGATCCTCAACTGGACGTCGTGGAGGGGCATCTTCGCGGTGCTGACCGGTTTCGGCGTGCTGCTGCTCGTGGTCACCGCTTTCGCGCTTCCCGAATCACTTCCCGCCCACGCGCGCAGGCCAGCCAGGCCATCAGCGGTATTGCGCACCTACGCGGGACTGCTCGGCGACCGCGTCTTCGTCGGATACGCGCTGGCCTGCGGACTCACCTTCGCCGCCATGTTCACCTACATCTCCGGCTCCTCCTTCGTGCTGCAAGGCGCCTACGAGCTGAGCCCCCAGCAATACAGCCTCGTCTTCGCGGCGGGAGGACTCGGGCTGGTCATCGTCGGCCAGCTCAACGGCTGGCTGGTCGGCCGGTTCCCGCAGCGGAGTCTGCTGCTGAGCGGGCTGTTGCTCGGCGTGAGCTCCTCGTCGGTGCTGTTGCTCGCGGCCTCGGCGAACCTCGGGCTCGGCGCGCTGTTGCCGCCGCTGCTGCTGACGATCTCCAGCCTCGGAATGATCATGCCCAACGCGACCTCGCTTGCGCTGGCCGACCACCCGCACAACGCCGGTGCCGCATCCGCGCTACTCGGCGTGTTGCAGTTCCTCATCGGCGGGCTCGTCGCCACCCCGCTCGCCGGGATCGGTGGCGGCACGAGCGCGGTGCCCATGGCCGCCATCATGGCCGGGTTCGGTTTGCTGGGACTGTTGAGCTTCGCCGTACTGGCCCGCCCCACCGCCGCGGCGCCGGTACCGGCCGCCTGAGTCACCGCTTCCGGTAGGTCAGGTGCATGATTCCCGCGGGGCACACCTCGGTGTCGGCCAGTTCGTAGCTCTGGGGCGCGAATTCCGCGTCGAAAAGAGAGATTCCCGCACCGGCCACCACCGGATAGTGCTTGATGATCAGTTCGTCGATCTCGGAACGCAGGGTCGCCGCCAGCCGCGCACCGCCGACGAGCCAGATCTTCTTGCCGGGTTCGGCCTTCAGCTCGCGGATCTTCTCGACCGGATCCGTCGCGACGAGCCGCACGCCGGGGTCGGGGCTTTCGGCCAGCGTCGTCGAGAACACGTAGTGCTTGAGGTGCGAGTAGGCGTTGGTCACGCCCATGTTCAGGCCCAGTTCGTAGGAGCGGCGCCCTTCGACGACCGTGTCGAAGTGCTTGTGCTCGGCACCGGCGATGCCCAGCGCTTCATGCGCCTGCGTGGGAACGATCTCGGGGAAGTCGGCGAGCAGCTTCGGCAGATACTCGGGCGGTGGCGCCATGAGCCCGGTGCCGCTTGGATCGGATCGGTCGGGCGCGGCGATGAAGCCGTCGATCGTCATGGCAACGCAGTAGGTCAGCTTTCGCAAGGTGTGTCTCCCGGATTAGAACCACTTGGTTTGTAGTGCTTCGACTGTAGTACTATGACCGCAGTGGTTGTCAACCGGCGTTGTGGAGCGAGATCCCGTGCGAAACCCTGAACGACGAACCGCCCTTGTCGACGCGGCCATCGAAGTACTGGCCAGAGATGGCGCGCGCGGGCTGACCTTTCGCGCGGTCGATACCGAGGCCGCGGTACCCAACGGCACCGCATCGAACTACTTCGCCAACCGGGACGACCTGCTCAACCAGGTCGGCGCGCACATTCACCTGCGCCTCGCGGTCGATCCCTCGAAAGTCGCGACGACGAGCGAGCTTCCGTCATCGCGGGAACGGCTCACCGAGTTGATGCAGGCTTTGTTCCAGCACATCTCCGGCGACCGCACGGGCTGGCTGGCGCTGGTGGAACTGCGCATGGAAGCCACCCGCCGGCCCGAGCTCAGGGCCGCGCTGACGAGCACCCTTCGCGACAACCTGAACCTGAACGTCGAAGGTCACCGGGCCTCCGGCCTGCCAGGCGACGACATGACGACCGTGCTGCTCTACTACGCGATGACGGGCCTCATCCTTGAGCATCTGACGGTCCCCGACGCGCTGACCGGCTACGACGAGAACGACCTGATCGCGACCTTCGTGACCCGCGCGCTCGCCCACTGACCCGCTCAGCCGATAGCCGACAGATCGCCGTGTTTCAGCGTCTCGGCTTCGACCTCGGCCCGTCCCTCGACCAGAGCCTGCAACGCGCCGAGCGCGGCCCGCAGCGGAAGCGTGTCCTGCTCGACGACGGTCACCTCGGCGCCGTGGGCTCGCGCCGCGGCGGCGGCCTCGGTGCCGATCCAGCCGGCGCCCACGATCACCACCTTGCCCGCCCGCTCGAACGCCGAGCGCAGCGCGAGCGAATCGTCGAGGCTTCGCAACGTGTGCAGCGACGGCAGCTCCCCTCCCGGCACGGGCAGTGTCCTCGGCCGCGAGCCCGTCGCCAGCAGCAGCCGGTCGTAGCGGTGCCGCTCGCCGTTCTCGTCGGTGACCAGCCGTCCGCCGAGTTCGATCCTGGTCGCGCTCAGCCCGGCGCGCAGATCGATGTCGTTCTCGGCGTAGAAGTTTTCCCCGCGGACCCAGTCCGGTTCGTCCACGTTGCCGAGCAGCAGGCCCTTGGACAGTGGCGGAAGTTCATACGGCCGGTGCGGATCGGTTCCCAGGACCAGCACCTCGCCCTGGTAACCGCGGCCGCGCAAACTCGCCGCGGCCCCGGCCCCGGCAAGCCCGCCACCGACGATGACGATTCGCTTCGGCTCCGACATCGCGATCCCTCCACTCCACTGTGATATGCGACACCGAACGCTACAGCGACCGGCACGTAACAGCAGCCCTTGAAGAACAGATACAGCTATTTCGGGAAATCGCGTCATGACCGCACCACCGGCGCCGTCGCACAGTCGCAGGTGGCAAACATCGGACGAGGAGCGGTCGACGTGGCTGTGCGCGACGAATGGGCGATTTCCTGCAGAGATCTCGCCGGACGACGACGAGAACTGACCGTGTTCGTGAGCAGTGACCGGGTAGTGCTGATCGCGCCGCCAGGCGAGGCGGCCGTGCTCGCCCCGCTCGACGTCGGCAGGCTGCGGGCCGCGTTGCGCGACGCCGTGGTGCAGGTCGCCGCGACCCATGGCGGCAGGGCGATCGACGACGGCTGAATCCCGCCGCTTGGTCCATTGTGGAGCAACGGCGCGCGAGAGGGACCATCGCTCGCGTTGCGGATAGGCTCGTCGGCCATGAGCCAGTCAACATGGGACGCCGTCGACGCCTACTTCGCCGATCACCTCATTCCCACCGATCCCGCGCTGGACGCCGCATTGGCCACCAGCGAGCAGGCGGGACTTCCCGCCATCGCCGTCTCCGCCGGCCAAGGCAAGCTGCTCAACCTGCTGACCAGGATCGCGGGAGCGAGTTCCGTTCTGGAAATCGGCACCCTCGGCGGATACAGCACCATCTGGCTCGGCAAGGCACTGCCCGCGGGCGGCACGCTGGTGAGCCTGGAATCCGACGCCAAACACGCCGAGGTCGCGCGAGGCAACGTCGCTCGCGCCGGGCTGGCCGACGTCGTCGACATCAGAGTGGGCCCCGCGCTGGACACGCTCCCCGGCCTGCGCGATCTCGCGCCCTTCGACCTGGTGTTCATCGACGCCGACAAGCCGAACAATCCGCACTACCTCAACTGGGCGCTCGAACTGACCGGCATCGGCAGCGTGATCATCGTCGACAATGTCGTGCGCGGCGGCTCCGTCGCCGACTCCGGCAGCACCGATGCCGCCGTGCGCGGGGTTCGCGAACTGACCGAGCTGATCGAGAACGAGCCGCGTCTCGACGCCACCGCGCTGCAAACCGTGGGCAGCAAGGGCTACGACGGATTCGCCATCGCACTGGTCACCGGTTGAGCGACTGTTTCAGGTGAGAAAACCGCGCAGTAACGACGCGGTGCCCTCGACGTGCTCGGCCATGGCCGCTCGCGCCGAGGGCGGATCACCGGCCAGTATCGCCTCCACCACCGCGCCGTGCTGCGCGTTCGAATGATCGAGGTTGGGTTCGAGCAGCGGGATCTCGTCGAGCAACCCGTTGACCCGCATACGCACGTCGGCGACGGCCGAGGTCAGCGAGGCCGAACCGGTGACCTCGGCGATCGCGAGGTGCAGGCGGGAATCCCTGCGCCGGTATTCGGCGACGCCCGCCGCGTTCGCCTCGGCGAGCGTCGCCGAAAGGTGCCGCCGGTCGGCTTGCGACAACGAACGGGCCGCGGCCAGTTCGGCGGCACCGGTTTCCAGCACGAACCGCAGGCTGAGCGTGTCCTCGACGGGCGCGGTGGGTGCCGCGCCCGCTCGCGGCTCGGGAAGACACTCCTTCACGAACGTCCCGCCATAGCGTCCTCGCCGCGATTCGACGTAACCCGCGTCGGCAAGCGCCCTGATGGCCTCACGCAAGGTCACCCTGCTGACGCCGAGCCGCTCCGCCAATTCCCGTTCGGCGGGCAGCCGCTCCCCGGCGCCGACGACGCCGAGCCGCACGGCTTGCAGCAGCCGCTCCACGGTCTCCTCGAAGGCATTACCGGTGCGAACGGGGCGGAACAACGCCTCTCCGGCGCTGACTCCGCCCCGCACGGCGAATTCGGCATCCCTGCCTGACCGGGCCTTCACCGTTCCTCCTCGCGGTCGGCACTACCCGCGAGTGTAGATCGGGTTCAGCCGAGCCCCGCGTACATCGGGTGCTTGGCGGCGAGCAACTCGACCCGCGAGGCCAGTTCCCCGCGCACCGTCTCGTCGAACTCCGGTCGCAGTGCACCGGCGATGATGTCGGCGACCTCGGTGAAGTCGTCGTCGCCGAAGCCACGGGTGGCCAGCGCGGGCGTGCCGATCCGGAGACCGGAGGTGACCATCGGCGGCCGGGGGTCGAAGGGCACCGCGTTGCGGTTGACCGTGATCCCGACCTCGTGCAACCGGTCCTCCGCCTGCTTGCCGTCCAATGTGGACCCGACTAGGTCGACAAGGACCAGATGCACATCGGTGCCGCCAGTGAGCACCCGCACGCCCGCCGCGACACAGTCGGGGTGGCTCAGCCGCGCGGCGAGGATCTTCGCGCCGTCGAGCACCCGCTGCTGCCGCTGCCGGAACTCCTCGCTCGCCGCGATCTTGAGCGCCACTGCCTTGCCCGCGATGACGTGTTCGAGCGGACCGCCCTGCTGGCCGGGGAACACCGCAGAGTTGATCTTCTTCGCCAGCTTGTCGTCGTTGCACAACACGATGCCGCCGCGCGGGCCGCCCAGTGTCTTGTGCGTCGTCGTCGTGACGACATCGGCGTAGGGAACGGGATTGGGGTGCAGCCCGGCCGCGACCAGCCCCGCGAAGTGCGCCATGTCGACCATCAGC
Organism: Prauserella marina; assembly: GCF_002240355.1. Taxonomy (GTDB): domain Bacteria; phylum Actinomycetota; class Actinomycetes; order Mycobacteriales; family Pseudonocardiaceae; genus Prauserella_A; species Prauserella_A marina. The sequence continues at coordinate 2,020,156 of NZ_CP016353.1, read as the reverse complement.
TTCGCCTCGGCCGCGTCGGCGATGCGCCGGAACTCCGCGAAGTCGAGCTGCCTCGGATACGCCGACCAGCCCGCGATGATCAGCTTCGGCTTGTGTTCCAAAGCGAGCCGTTCGACCTCGGCCATGTCGACCCTGCCGCTCTCCTTGTCGACGTGGTAGGCCACGACGTTGTAGAGCTTGCCGGAGAAGTTGAGCCGCATACCGTGCGTCAGGTGCCCGCCGTGGGCGAGGTCGAGACCGAGAATCGTGTCGCCGGGCTGCAACAACGACACCATCGCCGCCGCGTTGGCCTGCGCGCCCGAATGCGGCTGCACGTTCGCGTGCGCCGCGCCGAACAACGACTTCGCGCGCTCGATCGCCAGCGTCTCGATGACGTCGACGTGCTCACAGCCACCGTAGTAACGCCTGCCGGGGTAGCCCTCGGCGTACTTGTTGGTGAGCACAGAGCCCTGAGCTTCGAGCACTCCGAGTGGAGCGAAGTTCTCCGATGCGATCATCTCAAGCGTGTTGCGCTGGCGGTCCAGTTCCGCGGCGACGGCCGAGGCGACCTCGGGGTCCACTGTGGACAGGTCGGCGTCGAAAGAACTCATTGTCAGTCCTCCTGGATCAGTGCGGCGTATGCGGTGGAATCCAGCAACTGGCGCGTGTCCTCGGTGCGTACCCTCAGCAGCCAGCCCGCTTCGTAGGGGTCGGAGTTGAGTAGTTCCGGGTTGTCCACAACGGCCTGATTGATCTCGGTGACCTCACCGTCGAGCGGCGCGAACAGCTCGCTGACCGATTTCGTCGACTCGATCTCGCCACACACGGTGCCCGCCTCGACCTTGTCCCCCGCCGAAGGCAGCTCGACGAACACGACGTCACCGAGCGCCTCAGCCGCGAAGGCGGTGATGCCGATGGTGACTACGTCACCTTCCCTGCTGATCCACTCGTGTTCCTTGGTGTAGCTCAGGTCTTCCGGGATGCTCATGGCCGCCTTCCTGCGGTCGGTGTCTGCGGTGGGACTGCTCGTCGGCGCGGCGGGAGTTCAGGGACGCCGCTGGTAGAACGGCAACGATACGACCTCGACCGGCTCGGTCCTCCCCCGGATGTCCGCGGCGAGCGCGGTACCCGGTTCGGCGAGCGCGGGCGGCAGGTAGGCCATCGCGATGGGGTAGCCCAGCGTCGGCGAGAGCGCCCCGCTCGTGACGACACCGACCGGCTCGCCGTCACTGAGCACCTGGTAGCCGTGCCTCGGAGCGCGACGGCCGCTGCCCTTCAGCCCGGCCAGTACCCGCTCCGGCTCGCGGCGCTTCTCCAATGCTGCCCTGCCGACGAAGTCGCCGTCCTTGTCGAACTTCACGATCCTGCCGAGCCCCGCGGCGAACGGCGACTCGTCCGCGCTGAGTTCGTTGCCGTACAACGGCATTCCGGCTTCGAGCCGGAGGGTGTCCCTGCAAGCGAGCCCCGCCGGCAGCAGGCCGCTCCCCTCACCGGCATCGGTGAGCAGCAGCCACACCGCCTCGGCGTGCTCGGCGGGGACGTAGAGCTCGAACCCGTCTTCGCCGGTGTAACCGGTGCGGGCGAGCAATACGCGCTGACCGTCCACTGTGGCCGGTGTGCTCGCGTAGTACCTGAGCGAGGCGAGATCGGCTCCGGTGACCGCGCCGACGATCCCGGCCGACGCGGGTCCCTGGACCGCGATCAGCGCGGTCTCGGCTCCCCTGTCGGTGACCGTCGTGTCGAAGCCCCTTGCCCTCGCGGTCAACTCGGCCAGCACGACATCGGCGTTGCCCGCGTTGGCGACGACGAGGAACCGCTCTGGCTCCAGCCGGTACACCACGAGGTCGTCGAGCACCCCGCCGCCGTCGTCGCACATCATGGTGTAGCGGGCCCTGCCCGGCTTGACGGCTGACAGCTTGCCGACGAACGCATAGTCGAGCGCGTCGGCCGAACCGGGCCCGGTCAGTTCGATCTCGCCCATGTGCGAGAGGTCGAACAGCCCCGCCGCCTCGCGTACGGCGCGATGCTCGGCCAGCTCGCTGGAATACCGCACGGGCATCGACCAGCCCGCGAAGTCGGTGAAGGAAGCTCCGAGGTGTTCGTGCACCTCGTGCAGCGGAGTTCTCATGTGTCAGCCCTCATACGATGCGACAGGCGGGCACGAGCAGACGAGATTGCGGTCCCCGTAGGCACCCTCGATCCGCCGCACCGGCGACCAGTACTTGCCCTTGGGTTCGGTGGCACCCGGATACACGGCAAGTGCCCGATCGTAGGGCAGGTCCCACTCGCCCGCGAGCTGCTCGGCCGTGTGCGGGGCGCCCCGCAGCGGACTGCGCTCGACCGGCCAGCGGCCCGTGGCGACGTCGTCGATTTCCCTGCGGATGGCGATCATCGCGGCGCAGAACCGGTCGATCTCGGCAAGGTCCTCGCTCTCGGTCGGCTCGACCATGAGCGTTCCCGCGACAGGGAAGGACATCGTCGGAGCGTGGAAACCGTAGTCGATGAGCCGCTTCGCGACGTCCTCGACGGTGACCCCGGTCTGTTTGGTCAGCCCGCGCAGATCCAGGATGCACTCGTGGGCGACGAGCCCGTGCTGTCCGGTATAGAGCACGGGAAAATGCGGGGCCAGCCGCGCTGCCACGTAGTTGGCCGCCAGTACCGCGACCTGCGTGGCCCTGCTCAGTCCCTCCGCTCCCATCATCCGCACGTAGGCCCACGAGATGGGCAGGATGGATGCCGAACCGTAGGGGGCCGCGGAGATCGGGCCGACCCCGGTCTCCGGTCCCGCCTCCGGCGCGAGCGGATGGTTGGGCAGGTAGGGCGCGAGGTGCGCACGCACCGCGACGGGACCGACGCCGGGTCCGCCTCCACCATGCGGGATGCAGAAAGTCTTGTGCAGGTTGAGATGCGAGACGTCGCCGCCGAACTCGCCCGGCTTGGCGAACCCGAGCAGCGCGTTGAGATTGGCCCCGTCGACGTAGACCTGTCCTCCGCCGCCGTGCACGATCTCGGCGAGCTCGGCGATGCCGGTCTCGTAGACCCCGTGCGTGGAGGGATAGGTCACCATGATCGCCGCGAGTGTCCCGGCGTGAGTCTCCACTTTGGACCGCAGATCGGCGAGGTCGACGTCGCCATCGGCCGTGCAGGCCACGACGACGACCCGCATCCCGGCCAGCACGGCGGAGGCGGCGTTGGTTCCGTGCGCCGACGACGGGATCAGGCACACGTCGCGTTCCGGCTGCCCGTTGGCCCTGTGGTAGGCGCGGATGGCGAGCAGACCGGCCAGTTCGCCCTGGCTGCCCGCGTTGGGTTGCAGCGAGACCTCGTCGTATCCGGTGACCTCGGTCAGCCAATCGCTGAGCTGGCCGATGAGCGCGTGGTATCCGGCCGCGTCCTCCTTGGGTGCGAAGGGGTGAATGCCCGCGAATTCCGGCCAGGTCAGCGCTTCCATCTCGGTGGTGGCGTTGAGTTTCATCGTGCACGACCCGAGCGGGATCATCCCCCGGTCGAGCGCGTAGTCGAGATCCGACAGCCCGCGAAGGTAGCGCAGCATCGCGGTCTCGGACCGGTGCGCGTGGAACACGGGGTGGGTCAGGTAGTCGTCGCGCCGCGCCAGCCCCTCCGGTAGCGCCGTCAGCCTCTCGGCGGCGGAAGCCGTGACCCCGAAGGCCCGCAGCACCTTGTCCAGCACGGCGGGGGTGGTCGTCTCGTCGCAGGCGATTCGCACCCGGTCGGCACCGGCGAGGCCGAGGTTGACCCCGTCCTCGCGCGCGGCGGCGACCACACCGGCGGCCCCGCCGGGGACCTTCGCCACCACGGTGTCGAAAAAGTGCGTGCCCTCGACCTCGACACCGCCCTCGCGCAGCGCAGCGGCGAGCCCGGCCGCGTGAGCGTGCACCCGCCGCGCGATGCGGGCGAGCCCGTCAGGGCCGTGGTACACGGCGTACATCGAGGCGATCACGGCAAGCAGCACCTGCGCGGTACAGATGTTGCTGGTCGCCTTCTCCCTGCGGATGTGCTGCTCGCGGGTCTGCAAGGCGAGCCGGTATGCCTGCTTGCCACCCGCGTCGACGGAGACACCGACCAGCCGCCCCGGCAGCGAACGTTCGAGCCCCGAGCGCACGGCGAGGTAGCCCGCGTGCGGGCCGCCGTAGCCAAGCGGCACGCCGAAGCGCTGGGTGTTGCCCGCCGCGACGTCGGCGCCGAACTCGCCAGGCGAGCTCAGCAACGTCAGCGCGAGCAGGTCGGCCGCCACGCAGTACAGCGCGCCCGCCGCCTTGGCCTTCTCCCCGATCCCGGTGTAGAAAGCGGGCTCGCGCAGCACACCCGAGGTTCCCGGGTACTGCACGACGACCCCGAAGAACTCGCCGGGAAGCCCCTCCGCTTCGAGATCACGCACCTCGACGTCGATGCCGACGGCCTCGGCCCGCGTGCGCACGACGGCGATGGTCTGCGGAAGGCACTCGGCGTCGAGCACGACGGTGCGGGACGCCGCCTTGGACACCCTGCGCATCAGCAGTACGGCCTCGGCGACGGCGGTGCCCTCGTCGAGCATCGAAGCACCCGCCGTGGCCAGCCCGGTCAGGTCGGCGACCATCGTCTGGAAGTTCAGCAGCGCCTCAAGCCTGCCCTGGGAGATCTCCGGCTGGTATGGCGTGTAGGCGGTGTACCACGCGGGGTTTTCCAGCACGTTGCGCTTGATCACGGCCGGAGTGACCGTGTCGTAGTAGCCGAGCCCGATCATCTGCGTGCGCACGGTGTTGCGGCTCGCCAGCTCGCGCAGCTCCGCGATGGCCTCGGTCTCCGAGGCGGGCTCGGGAAGGGCGAGGGCGCCGGAGGTGCGGATCGCCGTCGGCACCGCGGCGGCGACGAGCGCGTCGAGGCTGCCGTAACCACACTCGGCGAGCATCTTGGCCTGCTCGTGCTCGCCTGGCCCGATGTGCCGCGCGGCGAACGGCTCTGGCGCGTTGGGGGACGGAATGTGGGGCGGCGAACTGGACGACATCGGGAGCTCCCTTCTCACGCACGCACGGAATACCCGCTCGCGCTGGAACTCCCCCTCTGTCATGGCACCTGAGAGTTTCACCGTGCGTACACACGGCTTTCACCTTGGGTGAGGCTCCATGGAGCCTGCTTTCCAGAGTGGCCTTGCCGCAGGCGGTAAGCGGTACCTGAGAGATTCTGGGGAGTTTGCTCCTTCGGTGCCCCGCCGACTACACGGAGGCTCTCCCGCCCCGGCTCGAACAGCCTCGATTTTCAGTTATACCGGAGTAACGTACGCGCCCGCGATCCCGCCGTCCACCAGGAACTCGGCAGCCGTGACGAAGGACGCGTCGTCGCTCGCGAGGAACGCGACCGCCCCCGCGATCTCCTCGGGAAGGGCGAATCTGCCCATGGGAACGTGCACGAGCCTGCGGGCGGCCCGCTCCGGATCCTTCGCGAACAGCTCCTCAAGCAGCGGGGTGTTGACCGGTCCTGGGCACAGCGCGTTCACCCTGATGCCCTCCCTCGCGAACTGCACGCCCAGCTCGCGCGTCATCGACAGCACCCCGCCCTTGGACGCGGTGTAGGAGATCTGCGACGTCGCCGCCCCCATGACGGCCACGAACGAGGCCGTGTTGATGATCGAACCCTTGCCCTGTTTTCGCATGTGCGGGATGGCGTACTTGCAGCACAGATACACCGAGGTCAGGTTCACCTCCTGCACCTTGCGCCACGCGTCGAGTCCGGTCGTGAGGATCGAGTCGTCCTCCGGCGGCGAGATGCCCGCGTTGTTGAAAGCGACGTCGAGTGAGCCGAACCGCTCGACCGTCGTCGCGAACAGCGCCTCGACCTCACTCTCCACCGTGACGTCGGTGCGCACGAAGGCGCCGCCGACCTCGTCGGCCACCGCGGTACCCGCCTCGGTGTCGACGTCGGCGACGACGATCTTCGCGCCTTCGGCGGCCAGTCTCCTCGCCGAGGCGAGCCCGATACCACTGGCTCCTCCGGTGATCACGGCGACGCGGCCGGCGAGCCGTTCGGTCATGGTCATGCCCCTCCCTGCTGTTCGGTGCTATTCGGTACTGATGAAGACGTTCTTGGTGTCGGTGAACGAGGTGATCGCGTCGGGTCCCAGTTCCCTGCCGAGTCCCGACTGCTTGAACCCGCCGAAGGGGGTCCAGTACCGCACGGAGGCGTGTGAGTTGACCGAGAGGTTGCCCGCCTCGACGGCCCGTGAGACCCGCAGCGCCCTCCCGACGTCGGAGGTCCACAGCGAACCGGAAAGGCCGTAACGGGTGTCGTTGGCGATGGCGATCGCGTCGGCCTCGTCCTCGAAGGGCACGACCGCGACGATCGGCCCGAAGACCTCGTCGGTCAGCAGCGGATCGCTCGCCGAAACGGGCAGCACCACGGTCGGCGGGAACCAGAACCCCGCGCCGCCGGGAGCGTGCCCCTCGAAGGCGATCCGCGACCGGTCGGGAAGATAGGAGGCGACCTTGCGCCGGTGCTCCTCGGAGATCAGCGGGCCCATTTCGGTGTCCTGTCCTGCCGGATCACCGACCACGACACCCTTCACGGCGGGTTCGAGCAGTTCGAGAAACCGGTCGAAGACGCTCGACTGCACCAGGATTCTCGATCGGGCACAGCAGTCCTGGCCCGCGTTGTCGAACACGCCGTATGGCGCGGTCGCCGCCGCCTTCTCCAGGTCGGCGTCGGCGAAGACGATGTTGGCGTTCTTGCCACCGAGTTCCAGGGTGAGTCGCTTGACCTGATCGGCGCAACCCGCCATGACCCGCTTGCCGACCTTTACCGAACCCGTGAAGACGATCTTGCGAACGTCCGGGTGTTCGACGAGGCGCGTGCCCACCACCTCGCCGCTGCCAGGCAGGACCTGGAAGACACCGGGCGGGATACCCGCTTGTCCGGCGAGTTCGGCCAGCCGCAGCGCGGTGAGCGGCGTCAGCTCGGCCGGTTTGAGCACCACCGGGTTACCCGCCGCGAGCGCGGGCGCGAAGCCCCACGCCGCGATCGGCATCGGGAAGTTCCACGGCACGATCACGCCGACGACCCCGAGCGGTTCGTGAAAGGTCACGTTGAGCCCGCCGGACACGGGAATCTGCCTGCCACTCAACCGTTCCGGCGCCGCGGCGTAGTAGTGCAGTACGTCGCGGACGTTGCCCGCTTCCCACCTCGCGTTGCCGATGGGATGCCCGGCGTTGGCCACCTCCAGCGCGGCAAGCCGCTCGATGTCGCCGTCGACGGCCTCGGCGAACCGGCGCAGCAACCGCGCCCTGTCCCCCGGCGCGACGGCCCGCCACGCGGGAAAAGCGGCCCGTGCCCTCGCGACCGCCTCGTCGGTCTGCTCCCTCGACGCGAGCGCGACCGACGTCATGGCCTGCCCCGTCGCCGGGTTGACGAGATCGATCGTGCGCTCGTTCGTCATGATCGGGCAGCCTCCACCAATCCCGCGAACAGCCGCACATCGGCGCTGTCCTGTTCCGGATGCCATTGCACACCGACCACGAATCGTTCGCCTGGCGATTCGAGTGCCTCGACGGTGCCGTCCCCGGCCAAGCCGACCGGGACCAGGCCCTCCCCCAGCCGGTCCACCGCCTGGTGGTGATAGCAGTGCACCCCGCCGCGGCGCCCCAGCAGCGCGGCCACCCTGCTGCCCTCGGTCAGCACGATCTCGGTGCCGCCGTACTCCCCGGGCGCCGGCTGGTGACCCCGGTGCCCGACCAGCTCAGGAAGATGCTGGCGCAGCGTCCCTCCACACGCGACGTTGAGCACCTGCATTCCCCTGCACACGCCGAGTACCGGTGTGCCGTACTCGGCGGCGGCCCTCAGCATCGCGAACTCGGTGGCGTCGCGGTCCGGTCTGGACACGGTCTCGGCATGGGCGGGCTCGCCGTATCCGGCCGGGTCGACGTCGGCGCCGCCAGCGAGCACCACACCGTCCACAGCGGACACCGCCCGGCGCTGGTCGGCCCCGGAGGGGGGCAGTAGCACCGGAACCCCGCCCGCGTCGGAAACGCAGCGCACGTAACTCCACGGCAGCAGCGCGGCCTCGGTGTTCCACACTCCCCACGACGCCGGTTCGTGGTAGCAGGAAATCCCGATGACGGGCTTGTCACAGGCGTTCGAAACCACGCACGCGCTCCCAATCGGTCACCGCCGCGTCGAAGGCCGCGAGTTCGACCCGCGCGGCGTTGACATAGTGCTCGACCACCTCGGCGCCGAACGCCTCGCGCGCGACCTCGCTGGAGGCGAACAACGTCGCCGCCTCACGCAGGGTCGCTGGAACGGTGGGCTTTCCCGACGTGTAGGCATTGCCGGTCAGCTCGGGTTCGAGCGGTAACTCGTGCTCGATACCGTGCAGCCCGGCTGCGATGAGCGCCGCCACCGCGAGATACGGATTCACGTCGCCACCGGGAACCCGGTTTTCCACCCGCAGCGAATCGCCGTGGCCGACCACCCGCAGCGCGCAGGTGCGGTTGTCCGTTCCCCACGCGACCGAGGTCGGCGCGAAACTGCCTGGCACGAACCGCTTGTAGGAGTTGATGTTCGGCGCGAACAGGTAGGTCAGTTCCCGCAGGCAGGCGAGCTGCCCGGCGAGGAAACTCTCCATGAGCGGCGAGAACCCGCCCGCACCGTCACCGGCGAGCACCGGGTCACCGCCACGGGAACGGAGGCTGATGTGGATGTGGCAGGAATTGCCCTCACGTTCGTCGTACTTGGCCATGAAGGTGAGGCTCTTGCCCTCCATGGCCGCGATCTCCTTGGCCCCGGTCTTGTAGACACTGTGATTGTCGCACGTGGACAGTGCGTCGGTGAACCGGAAAGCGATCTCGTGCTGGCCGGGGTTGCATTCGCCCTTCGCCGACTCCACGTAGAGTCCCGCGCCGGACATGGCATTGCGGATACGGCGCAGCAGGGGCTCCACCCGTGCCGTTCCGAGCATCGAATAGTCCACATTGTATTGATTGGCCGGAGCCAGGTCGCGGTAGCCCGATTCCCACGCCTGCTCGTAGGAGTCGTCGAAGACGATGAACTCCAGCTCGGTGCCGACATAGGCGAGGAGGTCGTGCCCGGCGAGCCGGTCGAGTTGCCCGCGCAGGATCTGCCTCGGCGACACCGGAATCGCTCCCCCGCCGACGCGCTCCACATCGCACTGCACCATGACCGTCGCCTCGTGCCATGGCACCAGGCGCAGGGTGGACAAATCGGGACGCAGCACGCAGTCGCCGTAGCCACGCTCCCACGACGACATCCGGTAACCGGAGACGGTGTTCATGTCGACGTCCACGGCGAGCAGATAGTCGCACGCCTCGGTGGCGTGCTCGACGACCTCGTTGAGGAAATAGTCGGCAGCGCAGCGCTTGCCCTGGAGCCTGCCCTGCATGTCGGTCATGGCCACGAGCACAGTGTCGATCGTGCCCGCACGGACGAGTTCACGCAGCTTGTCGAGCGTGAGCATGCCTTCACTGTTGCGCATCGGGCCACTCTTCCCCATCGCCGAAGGACGTTCAACGGGCCGCACTCGGTAAAAGGTACGAAAACAGACCTTTGATCGTGTTTCTATCCCGTAGCGAGTTCGCCGTCAACCCTTGACAAGGCTAGCGAGGTGCACAACTCTCGGCTCACTCAAAGGACTGGCGTACTACCCATTGCAGCGACATGTGGGAGGCCCGCGGTGCCCGAGCACGTCGAGTACAACCAGGTCGACGAGAACTACCTCCATCAGCGGCAACTCAAGCGCGGCGCGGCGGGCTGGCTGCTGCTCGCCGGACTCGGCGTCTCCTACGTGATCTCCGGCGACTTCGCGGGCTGGAACTTCGGCCTAGCCGAAGGCGGCTGGGGCGGGCTGCTCATCGCCACCGTGCTCATGGCCGTCATGTACGGCTGCATGGTGTTCGGGCTGGCCGAAATGTCCTCGGCCATGCCGGTCGCCGGAGCGGGCTACGGCTTCGCCCGCAGGGCACTGGGCCCGCTCGGCGGCTTCGCCACCGGGATCGCCATCCTCATCGAATACGCGATCGCGCCGGCCGCCATCGCGACGTTCATCGGTGGCTACATCGAAACTCTGGGCCTTTTCGGGCTCACCAACAGCTGGCCCGTTTTCCTCGCCTGCTACGTCATCTTCATCGGCATCCACCTCTACGGCGTCGGTGAGGCGCTGCGGCTCATGTTCGGCATCACCGCGATCGCCGTGGTCGCGCTCGTGGCCTTCGTCGTGGGCATGATCCCGAAGGTGTCATTCGCCAACCTCTTCGACATCGTCCCCGACACCACGGCCGCGGGAGCGAGCGATTTCCTGCCATTCGGCATCGCGGGCGCCATGGCGGCGCTCGTGTACGGGATCTGGTTCTTCCTTGCCATCGAAGGGGTTCCGCTGGCCGCCGAGGAGGCGCGCGATCCGAAGAAGGACATGCCAAAGGGCATCATCGCGGGCATGGGCGCGCTCGTGGTGTTCGCCGCGCTGATCCTCGTCGTCGCTCCCGGTGCGGCGGGTTCCAGCGCCATCGCCAACTCGGACAACCCGCTGCCCGCGGCGGTCCGCGCCGCCTACGGCGGCGACAACTTCCTCGCCCAGCTCGTCAACTACGTGGGGCTCGCGGGCCTGGTAGCCAGCTTCTTCTCGATCATGTACGCGTATTCGCGGCAGTTGTTCGCGCTGTCCAGAGCCGGGTATCTTCCCCGCTGGCTGTCGAAGACCGGTTCCCGTAAGACTCCCTATCTCGCGCTGATCGTGCCGGGAACGATCGGGTTCGTGCTCGCGGCTGCCACCCGAGACGGCGCGTTGCTGATCAACATCGCGGTCTTCGGTGCCACCGTGTCCTATGTGCTGCTCAATCTCTCGCACATCGTGCTGCGCATCAGGGAACCGCGACTGGAACGTCCTTACCGCACGCCGGGTGGCATCGCCACGACGAGCGTCGCGCTGGTCCTCGCCGTCGCCGCCGTGATCGCGACGTTCATCGTCGACATGGTCGCCGCCGCGATCACAGCGGCGATCTTCGTCGCCGCGCTGGGCTACTTCTGGTTCTACAGCAGGCACCGGCTCGTCGCGGCGGCGCCGGAGGAGGAATTCGCCGCCGTGCGCATGGCCGAGCACGACCTCGACCGCGAGTAGCGGTCAGGCTAGCGGGTTGCGGAACCAACGTGTCGCCGCGGGCAGCCCGGCGACCGCACGCAGCGCCCGCACATACGGTGACCAGCGCGCGGGCTCCGCGATCGTCCCGGTGACGGCCAATTCCGCCAGGTCGAGGCAGTCCTCGATCAGCGCGTCGTGCAGCGGAAGCCACACCAGTGGCGCGGTGATCGAGGCCGGGAACCTCGGCCGCAGTACCAACAGGTGCGTCAAGCGCGTCACGTCCGCCGACAGTGAATGGACCGCGAACTCGTGAAAGCCGTCGAACCCGCGGGGCGCGCTGAACCGGAACCGCACCTGAGCACCGGGCGTGCAGGACTCGACGCGGTAGCGAATCGGGCCGTGGCCGCCCTCGGCTCCGGCGCCGAGCGGACCGGACAGTCGCATCTTCGGCCACGCATGCGAAGGCCACAGCATGTCCTGGCTGCCGGACAGCGAATCGATCAACTCCCCGACCTGCTGCCGCGGGGCAGCCAGTACGCGTACGTGCAGGTTGTCGATCCGTCGCATGGCGGTGTGCCTCTCTCCGGAAACCCTCTCGGCGAAACTCGTTCTAGAGAGTACTCTCTAGAATTATGGGACGACCGCCGCGCCACACGAGCGACGACCTGCTCGACGCGGCCGTGCGCCTTGTCGCGGCGCATGGCGCACGAGCGGTGACGATGTCGGCGCTTGCCCGCGAAGCAGGCGCACCCAGCGGATCGGTCTATCACCGGTTCGCCGACCGGCCCGCGCTACTCGCCGCGCTGTGGCTGAGGACGGTGCGACGGTTCCATACCGGCTACCTCGCCGCGCTCGCGGGTGAGCCGCCGGTCGAGAGTGCCATCGCCGCGGTTGAGACGGGCGTGCGGTGGTGTGCAAGGAATCCCGGCGAGGCACTGGTGCTCAACGCCGGAAGAACCGCGTTCGACCACACGTCGTGGTCGGCTATGGACACCGCGGCCGCCGCCCGTACCGACGCCGAATTGCGCAGCGCGCTGCGCGCGGCGTGCCGCCGGTTGCGGCAACACACCGGCCGCGACACCGAGGAATTGCTGCTCGTCCTCATCGACCTGCCCCTCGCCGCCATCCGCAGACACATCGAAGCGGGCAAGCCGGTGCGCGAGAACACCGTCGGCGTCGTGGTCCGCGCGGCGCGACTCCTGCTCAACGCGAAGGGAAACGACCATGAACGAGCTGAATGAGCCGGCCCGGTCTCCTGTGGACACCGCGACGATCGACGCGTGGATGCAGCAGCCGACGGAACGGTTCATGCGGCAGCGCTGGCTCGAATCCTTGCGGCGCTGGGGAACCGCGCCGGACACCGCGCCCGCGCTGGAGGCGACACTCGCCGCGATGGACGAGGCCGGGGTCGCGAAAGGACTGTTGTCGGCGTGGCATGGCCCCACCGGTTCACTGATCTCCAACGAGGAGGTGGCCGAGATCGTCGAGGCGCATCCAGGCCGTTTCTCCGGGATCGCCACCGTCGACCTCACCGACCCGATGGGCGCGGTGCGCGACATCCGGCATTGGGTCGGCGAGCGGGGTTTCGTCGGGGTCAGGGTGATGCCGTGGTTGTGGAATCTGCCGCCGAACGACCGCAGGTACTACCCGGTGTATGTCGCGTGCGTCGAACTCGGAGTCCCGTTCTGTACCCAAATCGGGCACACCGGTCCGCTGTGCCCCTCCGAGCCGGGCCGGCCCATTCCCTACCTCGACGAGGTATTGCTCGATTTCCCCGAACTCACCGTCGTCGGCGGTCACGTCGGGTACCCGTGGATGGCGGAGGTTCTTTCGCTCGCGAGAAAGTATCCCGGTTTCCATGTCGACACGTCGGCTTATGCACTGCATCGACTGCCACCGGAACTCGCCGAATTCGCCCGAGGCGGGGGAAGAGGCAAGGTGCTCTTCGGCAGCAACTACCCGATGCTCACTCCGGCCGCCTGCCTCGAAGGGCTCCCCTCACTCGGTCTCGACGACGAGGCGCGCGCGTTGTTCCTGCACGGCAACGCGCGCCGCGTATTCGGTGTGTGACCTCAGCGCAGTTCGTCGAGCAATTCCCGCACCGCGACCCGGCCGGCACGGTTGGCGCCGATGGTGCTCGCCGAGGGCCCGTAGCCGATCAGGTGCAGACGTGGCTCGTCGGCCACCCGCGTGCCGCCGCCGGAAATGCGGATCCCGCCGCCGGGCCCCCGTAGCCGCAGCGGCGCGAGGTGGTCCAGTGCGGCCCGGAACCCCGTCGCCCAGAGGATCACGTCGGCCCGCCGCTCGGTCCCGTCGGCCCAGCGGATCCCGTGCGGGGTGAGCGTGCTGAACATGGGAAGGCGGTGCAGTACCCCTGCCTCGCGGGCGGCGCGGACCTCGGGGGTCAGCATCAGCCCGGTCACGCTCACCACGCTGCCTGGTGGCCGTCCCTCGCGAACCCTGCGGTCGACCTTCGCCACCACCTCGCGCCCGTATTCAGGCGTGAAGTCCTCGTGGCGGAACACCGGTGGCCTGCGGGTGACCCAGGTCGTTCCGGCGGCCGACGGCGCGATCTCAAGCAGTTGCTGCACGGCGGAGGAACCACCGCCGACCACGACGACGTGCCGTCCCGAGAACTCCGCGGCGCCCTGGTAGTCGGCCGTGTGCAACTGACGTCCCTCGAACAACTCCTGGCCGGGGTAGCGGGGCCAGAACGGTTTGTCCCAGGTGCCCGTCGCGTTGAGGATGCCTCTGGTGAGCCACGATTCCGTGGTGCTCTCGACGAGGAACCAGCCGGGGTCGGGTGCGTGGCGCACCGAAAGGACGTCGACGGGGCGGCGCACGGGCAGGTCGAAGGCGCGCTCGTAGCGGTCGAAGTAGGCGGACACCACGTCGGCGGCGGGAAGGTCTCCTTCGGCCGGACCGAGTGACATGCCGGGCAGGTCGTGGATCCCGTGAGCTTTGCTCAGCCGCAACGATGGCCACCGGTATTGCCACGCGCCGCCCGCGCGCTTGCCGTGATCGAGCACGACGAAGCCGGACGCACCGGTCAGGCCCGCCTTGAGCAGGTGGTATGCGGCCGAAAGGCCCGCTTGCCCCGCCCCGATGACCACGACCTCGGTCACGTGATCGGCTCCGGCCCGTTGCCGTGCCTCATTGGCGGCGGCTGGGATGGCCGGGGTGGCCGTCGTGGGTGGGGCTGGGGTGGCCCGAGCTGTGGCTGGGGTGGCTGGAGCGGGCGGGGTGGTGGTGGCCTGAGCGGCCGCTGTGGTGCCTATGATGGCCGGGGCAGTGGTGGATATAGCAGTGGTTGCCGGGGCGGTGACTGGAGCCAGGACTGCCGACGATCGCGTTGCAACCAGGGTGGCGCCAGTGGCCGAGTCGCGTTCTCGCGTTTCCGTGGTCGTCACGTCCAGTGCAACAGTGCCGCCATGCCGCCCCTTCCCGGATGGCCGTGAATCGGGCCGACCGTGGCCAGCCCCACGTATGGCGGAGGCACCAAGCAGCCGAGATCCGTGCCCCGGGTCGGCGAGTCCCCTGGCCCACACTCGCGAGTCCCCCGCCCAGGTCACCGACAGCCGCACTCGGGTCGGCGAGATCCGCACTCAGGTCGCCGAAAGCCGCACCCAGGTCGCCGAAAGCCGCACCCAGGTCGCCGAGATCCGCACCCAGGTCGCCGAGATCCGCACTCGGGTCGCCGAAACCCGCATCCGGGCCATCGAGATGCCCGTTGGGGCGACTGGACCGCTCGCCACGGCCATCGGCAAGCCTGGTCGCTCGCCGAGGAACCGACGCACGTGGTGGTCAGTCGACTCGACGCTTCGGGCGAGCACTACAGCCGTTCGCGGCGGCACATGCCCGTTCGCGGCGGCACATGCCGACGCGTCAACTCGCCGGTGTCACACGATCTGAGGAGCGAGCGGGCACCAGGCACCGGCGCAGAACTCGGCCGACCTGGACGCAGAACTCGACGGGCTGGACGCGGAACTCGGCTGGCTTGGGTGCGGAACTCGACGACCCGAGCGCGGATCTCGACGACCTGGGTGCGGAACTCGGCGGCCTGAGTGCGGAACTCGACGGGCTGGGTGCGGAACTCGGCTGGCTTGGTGGTTAGCGGCGGCGGAGGGCCCGGACTATCGCCAGCACCGCGAACAGCGCCGCGAGCCCGGCGACCACCGGCGCCAACCGCTTGGCAACCGAGGCACCCGCATAGTCGAACAGGTCGATCGCCTCGGCTTCCTTGACCGACTTCACGCTCTCCAGCTTCGGTTTCTCGGGCTCCGGCTCCCGCGCGCCCGCAGCGCCCGTCCGCGCTCCCGCACCACCGGCAGCCGCGTCCGCGGCCGAGCCAGCACCAGAACCCGCGCCAGCACCAGCACCGGTACCAGCTCCGGCTCCGGCTCCGGCTCCGGCTCCAGCTCCGGCGGCCTTACCCGCACCCGACGCCCCGGCCGCTCCACCAGCACCGGAAGCTCCAGCACCGCCAGAGTCACCAGCGGAGTCACCGTCCGCTCCCGTGAGCATGTCGGCGAGGTTGCCTGCGAAGGTGTCGAGGATCTTGCCACCGACCTCGGAGATCATGCCGCGCCCGAACTGGGCTGGCCTGCCGGTGACGTTGAGGTCCGTCGCGACGGTTCCCTTGGTCGAATCACCCTGGGCCGTGAGCGTCACGGTGACCGTCGCCGCGGCGGTGCCCGCCCCTCGCGCGTCCTTTCCGGAAGCCTTGATGACGATCTTGCGCGCGGCCTCGTCCTTCTCAAGAAACTCACCGGATCCCTTGTACAGCAACGATACCGGCCCCAGCTTGACCTTCACCGTGCCTTTGAAGGTGTCGCCGTCCACCGCCGTCAGCGTCGCTCCCGGCATGCAGGGCGCGACCTTTTCGGGTTCCAGCACCGCCTTCCACACCTCGTCGATGGGCGCCGGGACGGTGAACTCGTGGTCGAGCCGCACGGGCCGACCTCCTTTCTGCGTGGCCGATCATCGCCATCCATCGGGGCACCGGGCCTGCCTGACGCACTCACCGGCATGACCGGAAACCGCCCCGAAGCCACCATAGTCCCGATCTCGGCGACCACGGTGACCTCGGGGCCGCGATCAGCCCGCGACGGCTGCCGAAATCGCCCTTCCGGTGAGCACCCTCGCGAGGTGCTGGCGGTACTCGACGTCGGCGTTGCCGTCGACCGTCGGGTTGGTTCCCTCGGCGGCGTGCTCGGCCGCCGCGCGAATCGCTTCGGCGGTCGCGGGCTGCCCCACCAGTGCCGATTCGACTCCGGTCGCCCTCACCGGCACCGAGGACATGTTGGTCAGCCCGACCTTCGCCTCGGCGATGGTGTCGCCGTCGGTGCGCACGGTCGCCGCGACGGCCACCATCGACCACGCCTGTGCGACCCTGTTGAATTTCTCGTAGTGCGCCTGCCATCCGGTGTGCTTGGGGACGCGTACCTCCACGAGGATTTCGTCGGGCCGCAGCGCGGTCGTGAAGAAGTCGTCGAAGAAGTCGGCGGCCGCAACGGTGCGACGTCCGTCCATTCCGCACACGACCATCTCGGCATCCAGCGCGAGCGCCGGCGCGAGCAGGTCACCCGCCGGATCGGCGTGCGCGATCGAGCCACCGAACGTACCCCGGTGGCGCACCTGTGGATCGGCGACGGTGTCGGTTGCCTTGACGAGCAACGCCGCGTGGTCGGCGATCAGCGGATCGCGCTGCACCTCGTAGTGCGTCGTCATGGCACCGATGACGAGAACGTCGCCCTCCTCGCGCACACCGCGCAGTTCCGCGACTTTGCCGAGATCGACGATCTTCGTGGGGGCGGCGAGCCGCATGCGCAGCACCGGAAGCAGGCTCTGTCCTCCGGCGAGCACCTTGGCGTCTTCTCCACCTTCGGCGAGCGCCCGCACCGCGTCATCCACAGTGGACGGTGCAACGTACTCGAAAGGGGCGGGAATCACTGCGCACCTCCGCGATTCGCGTCGATCGAACCGAGACCGCCACCGGCCTCGGCACCTGGGCCGCCCGCCGCGGTCTCGCCGGTGTGGATGGCCCTCCACACCCGCATGGGCGTCGCGGGCATCTCCACGTCGCTGACACCGTAGGGCCGTAGCGCGTCGACGATCGCGTTGATCACGGCGGGTGTCGAGGCGATCGTGCCTGCCTCGCCGACTCCCTTGACCCCGAGCGGGTTGGTGGTCGACGGGGTTTCCGTACGGTCGGTGGTGAACGAGGGAAGGTCGGCGGCCGATGGCAGCAGGTAGTCGGCGAACGTACCCGAGGTCAGCGTGCCGCCCTCGTCGAATACCGCCTCCTCGAAGAGCGCCTGCGCGATGCCCTGCGCGAGCCCGCCGTGCATCTGGCCTTCCACGATGACCGGGTTGACCACCTTGCCGACATCGTCGACGCAGACGTAGGAACGCAGCCTGACCCTTCCCGTCTCGGTGTCGATCTCGGTCGCGCACAGGTGGGTTCCGTGCGGGAACGAGAAGTTCTCCGGGTCGTACACGGCTTCCGAATCGAGGGAGGGCTCGACTCCGTCCGGCAGATCGTGCGCCATGAACGCGGCGAAGGCGACCTCCTGGATGGCGGTGGAACGGTCGGTTCCGGCGACCGTGAACTTCCCCTCGGCGAATTCGAGGTCGTCCTCGGCGCATTCCATCATGTGCGCCGCGATCTTCTTGGCCTTCGCGACGACCTTCTCGGATGCCTTGACGACCGCGATGCCGCCCACGGCAAGCGATCGCGAGCCGTAAGTGTCGAGTCCCTTCGGCGACGAATGCGTGTCACCGTGCAGCACTTCGATGTCCTCGAACGGGATACCGAGCTGATCGGACACGATCTGGCTCCACGCCGTCTCGTGTCCCTGCCCGTGCGCCGAGGAGCCGGTGATGACCTCGACCTTGCCGGTCGGCAGCATGCGGATCGCGGCGTGTTCCCAGCCGCCCGCGCCGTAGTCGAGTGAACCGAGCACCCTCGAAGGAGCGAGCCCGCACATCTCGGTGAAGGTCGAGATGCCGATGCCGAGTTGCACGGGATCGTTGCGCTCGCGCCGCTCCCGCTGTTCCCTGCGCAGTCCTTCGTAGTCGAACAACCGCATGGCCTTGTCGGTGGCCGCCTCGTAGTTGCCGGAGTCGTAGGTCAGCGTGGAAACGGTGGTGTAGGGGAATTCCTCGTGCGTGATCCAGTTCTTCCTGCGCAGCTCCATCGGCTCGATACCGAGTTCGGCCGCGAGTTCGTCCATGATCCGCTCGATGCCGAACGTCGCCTCAGGACGGCCCGCGCCGCGGT